>JAIBBA010000007.1 GCA_019694895.1 Chitinophagales bacterium | reverse complement strand
GTAAAAGGTGGCGATTATGCGGAAGACCAAATTGTTGGTGCCGACATTGTTAAATCGAGAGGAGGTAAAGTTGTGGTTGTTCCTTTTTTGGATAATTATTCCACCACCCTATTGATTGAAAAAATGAAACACTAACCACCACAATTCCAAAACCTATAAAACCCAACACCAAAACCAAAACCCATACCTGTTACCTGATACTTGATACTTGATACCTGATACTTGATACCTGATACTTGATACCTGATACCGAATAACCATAACTTAAAAAATAAAACATATGTATTTCCAATTAACTGAAGAACAACAAATGATCCGTCAGGCTGCCCGCGATTTCGCACAGAATGTGTTGAAGAAAGGCGTAATCGACCGCGACAGAGATATGATTTATCCATATGAAGAAGTGAAGCAAATGGCAGAACTCGGATTTTTGGGCATGATGGTTTCTCCGGAGTACGGAGGCGGCGGTATGGACACCATGAGTTATGTGTTGGCTATGGAAGAAATTTCTAAGGTCGACAGTTCGTGCTCTGTAATTATGAGTGTAAACAATTCATTGGTTTGTTGGGGATTGGAACAATTTGGCACCGAAGAACAAAAGCGCAAGTATTTACCGGATCTGGCATCGGGAAGAAAAATCGGTGCATTTTGTTTGAGCGAACCTGAAGCAGGCAGTGATGCAACATCGCAACGCACAACAGCAGAAGATAAAGGTGATCATTATTTATTGAACGGAACAAAAAACTGGATCACCAATGGTGGCACTGCAAGTATTTATTTGGTGATGGCGCAAACGCATGTCGAGAAAGGACATAAGGGTATTAACTGTCTTATCGTAGAAAAAGGCATGGATGGATTTATTGTTGGCGCTAAAGAAGATAAATTGGGTATTCGCGCAAGTGATACACATACTTTATTGTTCAACGATGTAAAAGTGCCTAAAGAAAATCGCATTGGTGATGATGGATTCGGATTTACATTTGCCATGAAAACATTGAGTGGTGGTCGTATTGGTATTGCCAGTCAGGCATTGGGAATTGCATCAGGTGCATATGAGCTTGCATTGGAATACGCAAAATCACGCAAAGCATTTGGAAAAGCAATTGCCGATCATCAAGCCATTCAATTTAAACTTGCTGACATGGCAACAGAAATTGAAGCTGCGCGATTACTTATTTACAAAGCAGCACAATTAAAAGATGCGCATGAAAATTACGATTTAGCATCCAGCATGGCGAAAGTATTTGCATCAGAAGTTGCCATGAAAACTACGGTTGAAGCAGTTCAAATTCACGGTGGTTACGGATACGTAAAAGAATATCACGTAGAACGATTGATGCGCGATGCTAAAATCACTCAAATCTATGAAGGCACAAGTGAAGTGCAACGTATTGTTATCGGAAGGAGTATTTTAAAATAATATTTCAATAAATAAAAACTAAAAAGGGAATCGTGTTGCGATTCCCTTTTTTTATTGGATAGATTTTCGGTTATAATTTATCAGGTCCGACATTGCCGCTTCCGGCAATATCAGTTGTAACATGCTCAGGATCTCCGGAATAATAAACGCTTCCACTTCCCGCAATATCAACATCAATAGTATCATTTGCAAAAACATATGCATTTCCGGAGCCTGCAATGTCGACAGAAACTTCATCAGCCAGCATATCTTTTCCACGACAATCGCCACTGCCTGCAATATCAACATCAACACGCTTGCTGCTTCCTTTCAATTTTGCATTTCCGGAACCGGCAATACCTATTTCAACTTTTGGTGCATTTGCATCTATATCAACATTTCCTGAACCGGCAATAGCTGCGTGAAATGATTTCGAATTAACGATTTGATTTAAGGTGTAGAAACTACCGGACTTGGTAACATTCACATTTTCGAGTGATGGTGCCGACAGAAAAACCTTTACTTTTCCATAGTGACCACCCTTCTCTTTTAATTTCAGTGTCAACTCTTTCCCTTTTTGCTGAAACTCTATCGTTTGTGCAATATTGTCGAGTCCTTCAACTTTGGCACTTACAACTGCATCCTGCGTGAAGTACACATCAAAAGGCACATCAACATTCAGGGTAGTGAAATCACTGATTGAAACATCAGAGCCTTCAATGCGGATTGTTTGTCCGGCAAATGATTGCAACAGCATACCGGCTGCGATCATGAAAACAGTTACAAAGAAAAATCGTTTGAACATAGCAGTTATTTTGTTGATTAAAAGTAACTACTATAACTGTTGAAGCAAAGCCTTTGTTACTTAGAGGCCCACACTTTAAGGAAATTTAACGCGTTTTAATCAGGCTATCAGCTCAGTAAAGAGGTCAGGCATTACTCCGAGCGCTACCAGGATAGCAGCTGTCAATAATAGAACAAACGCATAACCGGGGCTTACATGCACCTTATTCATTTCTCCGCCACTGAAAGATACTGCCATCACACGCAGGTAATAATACACGCCGACCAAAGAGCCCAACACAGCTATGATCACCGGCCAAACCATGCCTGTAGAAAGTGCATTTGCAAAAATTGCATATTTCCCGAAGAATCCGGCCAGTGGAGGGATACCTGAGAGAGACAACATTGCCAATGCCAAGGTGATTGTCAATAATTTATTTTGTGCGAAGAGGCCTTTTAATCCTTCTATCGTATCAGTTCCGGTTTGATCTTTTACAATAGTATAAACCGCAAATGCAAGCAGACTGGCAACGCCATAAGAAGCGAGGTAATAAAGCACGAAGCCTGTTGTCGGCTCACCGGCTGAGGCAACGGCAACAAGCACATATCCGGCATTTGCAATTCCGGAATAAGCCAACATACGTTTCAGATTCTGTTGATACAATGCAAGAATATTTCCTACCACCAAGGTTAAAATGGCAATTACCTGCACAATCTCCTGCCACACGCCCGGATTATTAATGATAGTCAGGTTCAAAAATCTTAGCAACGCACCAAATCCCGCAGTTTTCACAACAGTTGCCATAAATGAAGTGATTACAGTTGGAGAACCCTGATATACATCCGGTGCCCAAAAATGAAATGGTACTGCTGATATTTTGAAAATGAAAGCGCCTAAAATCAACACACATCCTACCACAAACATTGGAGGCAATGCAGTAGCATTATCGGCAGCAAATCTGCCTATCGCATTCATATCGAAACTGTAGGCAGTTCCATATATAAAAGTAATTCCCAGTAATAAGAAACAAGAAGCAAAGGAACCCATAAGGAAATATTTCAACCCTGCTTCATTGCTAAATAAATTGCGGCGATTGCTGGTAGCGAGAATATACAATGGTATACTTAAAATCTCAATACCGATAAACAGCATGATGAGGTTTTGAAATGAAACCGAAAGTATTGCACCGATCAGTGAAAAAATAAATAAGGCATAGATATCTGAAAGGTGTTCGATATTGTCTTTATAATAATATCTGCTGATAGTTAGCACACCCATGGTAAGTAATATCATAACAATATTAAATCCATGCGAATAGTCGTCGAACACCAGCATGTTGTTGAGCAGTCCGTCATAACCGCCATTATATCTGAACATCACGATGCCCAATGCTGCCAAACATGCAAGCAATACAAGCGGAAGCGCCAAACGTTTTGCGTTGAATATCCCCACAAACATGGAGATGATACCTGCAGATGCTAAAATGATTACTGATGTCATTATCTTAAAATTGTTCCACTGATCTTAGATTGATATTGCATGATAATATCATGCACTGAATGTTCGGTAAGCCCTGTAATTGTCTGAGGGAATAATCCGAGTGCGAATATTAATCCGGCGATGATCACTAAAGTAAGTTTATCGGCACCGGAAATTTCAACGAATGATTTACTTCTACCTTCAGCTTCTCCAAGCATCACATTTTTATATGCATTGAACATGTAAACTGCGCCTAAAATCACACCGCTTCCTGCTAACAGGCAGAGCCAGGGATTGAATTGATATACAGAATTGAGCAATAAGAATTCGCCCGGGAATGCATTTGTAAGCGGCAATGCAACGGATGCCAGCATTACCACCAAAAACAATCCCGCAAATAGCGGTGCATTATTTCTAATTCCGCCCATGTTGCTAATGGTATGGTTGCCATAAGCACGGAATAATATCTGACAAACAAAGAATAAACCAACAGCATTGATACCATGCGCCACCATTTGTATCATACCTCCTTGAAGACCTGATGCGCTTGCAGTAAGAATTCCGGCGGTAATGAGACCAACGTGAGCAATTGATGAATAGGCAAATAATGTTTTCAAATCTTTTTGCACCCATGCAATAGCACTTGCATACAATACACCTATTGATGCAAGAACAATAATTGTAGTTTGATATTCTTCCACTGCTGCAGGCATAACAGGTATCACCCAGCGTATGATACTATAAATACCCATTTTTAACATCACACCGGAAAGCAACATTGTTGCGGGCGATGGTGCACTTGTATAAGTATCCGGTTGCCAGGTATGAAACGGGAATACCGGAATTTTAATGGCATACGCCAGCATGAAAGCAAAAAAGATATATCCCTGAACATTCTCAGGTATAACAACATTATAAATTGATGAAATGTCGGTTGAAGGATCATTACTTTGGAGGCTAAGCCAGATAATCGCCACCAGCATAAACAAACTTCCAAACAAGGTATAAATGAAAAATTTAAAAGTGATTTTTCTTGCATTTCCATGCCCCCACCATAACACCAAAAAATAAGCGGGCACCAATGCAAGTTCCCAGAATATGTAATACAAGAACATATCCAAAGCAACAAAAACGCCATTCATTGCTCCTTGCATGATCAGCATTAGACCGTATAATAATGCGCTATTTTCATAATTATCTTTCGAAGTTGATAAGATGATCAGAGGCATTAAAATATTTGACAACATGATCATAAGCATGCTGATGCCATCGATTCCTATATGGAAACGCATCCCCAGCATATCAATCCAAGGTACATCAATAGCGAACTGTGTGCCGATGGAGGCGTCAAATTGCGCATAAACACCGATTCCCAAAGCCAGCGACAAAAGAGCCGAAATCATGGCGATTTGTTTTGATGCAGATCTAGGTGCAACAAAAACAATCAGTCCCGAGATGATTGGCAGTAATATGAGTAATAAGGTCAACATCCGTTACATCAAATAAATGAATAAAACGATAGCCCCCATACCGAGAGCCATCATGAATAAATAAAAGCTCACCGTTCCTGTTTGTATCAATCGCAATTGACCGGCGCACCAGGTTGTAAATTGTGCAGTGCCGTTCACAACGCCATCAATTACCTTCAGGTCTATGATCTTATAAAAGAAATTGCTGAGCATATGCATAGGTTTTACTATGGCCATCTCATACAATTCATCAACATAAAATTTATGATTGAGTACTTTTCCGGCACCGCTCATTTCTGCATCACTTTCCGGTACAACCCAATTAATACGATACTTGCGATGTGCAATAAATATCACTAGGAAGATGGCAACGCTGGCTATAGCCATCAGCATCCATTCCGTAGAAACAGCAACATGATGTTCATGTATTGGCACTACTCCTTCAAGGAAATGCATCATTGATTTATTGCCTCCAAATAACTCGGGAATATTCATTAAACCACCCACAATTGACAATGCGCAAAGCACCATCAACGGGATTGTCATCACACTTGGAGATTCATGGATATGTGCTTTAGTATGCTCCGACATGCGCGGTTGGCCTTGAAATACCACTGCATACAAGCGCATCATATAATACGCAGTAAATAAGCCGGAAACTAAACCTATCACCCATAATACAGGTGACTTCACATAGGCTGCAGCAAGTATGGTATCCTTAGAAAAGAATCCACTAAAGGGTGGCACTGCCATAATTGCTAAAACACCGAAACCGAACACCCAATGGGTTACCTTCATGTAACTGCGCAGTCCGCCCATTTTTCGTATATCCTGTTCACCACCCATTCCGTGAATAACTGAACCGGCAGACAAGAATAATAATGCTTTAAAGAAAGCGTGTGTTACAAGGTGAAACATAGCTGCTTCATATGCGCCGACACCAATCGCAAAAAACATCAAACCCAATTGGCTGACTGTGGAATAAGCGAGTACTTTTTTAATGTCGTTTTGTTTCAATGCAATTGCTCCTGCAAAAATCGACGTAACAATACCAACTACAGTAATCACCTGCATGGTAAGTTCTGCTTCACTGAACATTAAATTACTGCGCACAATCATATAAATACCTGCAGTAACCATTGTTGCAGCATGGATGAGTGCCGAAACAGGCGTAGGACCTGCCATGGCATCAGGTAACCAGGTATATAATGGTATCTGCGCACTTTTACCGCATGCACCGATAAACAGCAACATGGTAATTGCCGTAACCATATGGGTATCCGGAGCAAAATAATCGGGTGAGGAAGGATCGAAGCGAGCACTTACACCATCAAAAGTGAGTGTGCCGGCATACTGATACAATAAAAATAAACCTAATAGCATTGCCAGATCGCCGATGCGATTCATAATGAATGCTTTGTTGGCAGCTTTATTATATTCAGGATTTTTAAACCAGAAACCAATCAGTAAATATGAACACAAGCCTACACCTTCCCATCCCACAAACATCAACACATAGTTGTTTGCCATTACCAGCGTGAGCATAAAAAAGATAAAGAGATTCAGATAGCTGAAAAAGCGATTGAATCCATCATCACCATGCATATATCCAATGGAATACATATGGATGAGGCTGCCAATACCTGTGATCACCAGTAACATGATAACACTCAACTGATCTACCTGAAATGCAAATGGTATGCTGAGGTCACCTGCCGAAAACCATTCAAACAGCTGCACATGAATAGCGCCTTCAGAACGAACATGGTTGAACAGGATAAGTGAGCACACAAATGAAATCACTATCCATGCTGTAGCGTGGTAGCCTGCAATTTTTTCAGAAATTTTATCTCTGAATAAAATATGTATCACAAATCCCAGCAAAGGAAGCGCGGGGATAAGGAGGGTAATTAAGTTTAATGCGTTCTGACTCACGTGAAAATATTGTCGTTTACTATATTATTTATTTCGTTACCATTTCAGGCGGCTCAATGCGTCTATTTCGATACTGCGTACATTTCGATAAATCATCACCAACATGGCCAGTCCTACAGCAACTTCTGCCGCAGCCACAACCATGATGAAAAATACAAATGCCTGTCCGGCGGGATCGTTATGATATGCCGAAAATGAAGCAGCCATCAGGTTAATAGAGTTCAACATCAGTTCAATGCTCAAAAAAACTACAATTAGGTTTCTGCGCATCAGGATACCGATCACACCAATGCTGAATAGTATGATCGACAGCATCACATAGTTCTCCAGTGGGATCACCTGCAATTGTTGACTGAGTGTATTATCCATTTACTTTATCTTTTTTGTTAATAATCACTACACCCACCATAGCCGAGAGGAATAATACACTCGTAAGTTCGAATGGGATGAGGTAATCGTTAAATAATACCTTACCGAGCGTTTGTACACTGCCCACATTTTCATTCATTGGATCGGGCATTACAATCAGTTGTGTGCGATAAAAAGCAGAGAACAACAATAAAAATATTGATCCACCTGTAAGCATCGCTGCCATCCGCAACATATTACTCTTCGAAAATGCCGCAGGCGTGTTCAGATTAAGGAACATTAACACATAAAGGAACAATACCATGATGGCTCCGGCATAAACAATGATATGTACCACCGCCAGAAACTGCGCATTGAGCATGATATATAATCCTGCAACTGAGAAAAAGCAGACCAAAAGATACAACACGCTATACATGGCGTTGCGCTGAAACAGCATCATCAGACTACTTGCAATGGCAAGCGCCGATAAGCCGTAAAAAAATACCTGGGTCATCAAAATGTGTTCCGTTTTACTGATTCTAATAATTTACATCGCACCTTTGCGCACCGCTTTCCTACGGTCGCTTACATCGATGCGATCACTTTTATCTATTCCTTCCACTAATTTGTCTTTAGTGAAAATAAATTGTCCACGCTGATAATTACTTTCTGCAATACGATCAGTAAGATAGATTGCATCTTTAGGGCAAGCTTCTTCACATAATCCGCAAAAAATGCAACGCAGCATATTAATATTATACTCTATGGCATACTTTTCTTCGCGATACAGATGTTCTTCACCTTTTTTCCTTTCTCCGGCAACCATTGTTATCGCTTCGGCCGGACATGCAACAGCACACAAGCCGCATGCAGTACAGTTTTCACGCCCTTGCTCGTCGCGTTTCAAAACGTGCTGACCGCGATATAATCTACCATGATCACGCTGCTCTTCAGGGTAACTGATAGTCGCCTTCTTCTTAAACATATGTTTAAAGGTAATCCGCAGTCCACCGAATATTGCCGGCAGATATAAGCGTTCTGCAAGCGAAAGATGCTTGTTTGAAACGACTTTACTTCTGTTGGTTAAACTCTGCATGTTATTTTTCTGCTTTTCGGTCTACACTATTCAATTAAAAAAATATAATTACAGCTCCGGTGATCAATACATTTAATATTGCCAACGGGAATAATACTTTCCATCCGAGGTTCATTAACTGATCAAAACGGAATCTCGGGATGGTCCAGCGGATCCACATAAAAAAGAATACAAAAAAGAGGATCTTGGCAAATAGCACAACAAAACAAATTAATGCAAATGGTATTTCTCCCATATTCCCTTGCACCGCTTCCATTCCGGGAAAATTATATCCGCCGAAATAAAGACAAGAAATCATGGCACTTGAGATAAACATGTTCACATATTCTGCGAACAGATAAAATCCCAATTTCATTGAACTATATTCCGTGTGATATCCGCCAACCAATTCTGTTTCAGATTCCGGAAGGTCGAATGGTGTTCTGTTACATTCGGCAAATGCACAAATAATAAATATTAAACAACCTAATGGCTGAATAAAAATATTCCAGTGCATACCACCCCAACCACTTTGTCCGGCCACGATATCACCAAGGCTGAGAGAACTGCTGCTCATGACAATTGCTATAATACTCATGCCCATTGCCAGTTCATAACTTATCATTTGGCTAGATGCGCGAACAGCGCCGAGTAAAGAATATTTATTATTCGAAGCCCATCCGCCAATCATGATGCCATAAACACCAAGACTCACTACCCCTAATACATACAACACACCAATATTAATATCGGCAACCTGCAATGGCACTTTCACATCGTTAATGGTAATTTCCGGGCCCCATGGAATAACGGCGCTCGTCATTAATGCAGTAATCATGGTGATGGCAGGACCGGCAATAAATAAAAATCTGTTTGATGTTTCAGGAATAATATCTTCTTTCATGAACATTTTCACACCATCCGCCAATGGTTGCAATAAACCAAATGGACCTGCTCTGTTTGGACCCAGGCGATCCTGCATAAAACCCGCGATCTTGCGTTCGGCATATGTACTATATGCTGCAATACCGAGCGATACTGCAAAGAGCACAAACACAAGAACTAATTTAAATATGAGAATTGGATCCATTTTCTTTTAATATTTTTCGATTCCTCTTATTCTAATATATAGGTATCAGTTACTCAATTTTTTTTGATTAACAGGTAATTCATAAGGCAGCTCGTAATGATTTTGTGAAATCACCGAATGACGATCTACCGGTGCAGGACCTTCGATTGTCCAGTCGGAAGTATTCTTTTTATCGAATCTGCATTCGTTACAAATGAAGCCTTCACTTTCTCCCCATTTATCTTTTCTGCTGGTTACGCGAAGCACTTCTTCTCCCTGATACCACAAAGCAACTTTACCGCTGCATGTCGGGCAATTGCGATGTGCATACATTGGTTTAGTGAACCATACACGCGATTTAAACCGGAATGTCTTATCGGTAAGCGCACCAACAGGACAAACATCTATCATATTTCCCGAGAATTCATTGTCTACTGCAGTTGCAATAAATGTAGAGATTTCGGATACTTCACCGCGATATAATACACCGTGTTTACGTTCCGGGGTAAGTTGTTCTGCAACTTGTGTACAGCGATAACACAAGATGCATCTGTTCATATGCAATTGTATTTTATCGCCGATGTCGATACGTTCGAACGTGCGACGTTCAAAATCATACCTGCTTTTTGACAAGCCGTGATCATAACTCAAATCTTGCAAATGACATTCCCCGGCCTGATCACAAATAGGGCAATCGAGTGGATGATTTACAAGGAGGAATTCTACCACTCCGCGGCGTGCTTCGATTACTTCAGGAGAAGTAACGTTGCGCACTTCCATGCCATCCATTACGGTAGTGCGACAGCTCGCTACCAACTTTGGCATAGGACGAGGATCTTTATCTGATCCTTTCGTAACCTTCACCAAACAAACTCGGCATTTACCACCGCTACCTTTTAATTTGGAATAATAGCACATTGCCGGTGGCACATTCACACCGATCTGACGTGCTGCTTCCAATATTGTCGTTCCGGCAGGAACTTCAATGGTGATATCGTCTATTGTAACCTTTGGCATTTTTATTATATGGTTATCTGCAAATTATCTCAAAACTATTTTCTTAAATTAATTTCATTCAATATTATACTGTTTGCATTTTCATTTCCGGTTGATACACATGATCAGCATCAAAAACACGATGCGGATATTTCACGTGATATTCGAACTCGTGACGGAAATGTCTGATGGCAGCAGCTACAGGCCATGCAGCAGCATCACCGAGCGGACAAATGGTATTTCCTTCAATCTTGCGTTGGATATCCCACAGCAGGTCAATGTCTTCCATTTTTCCGTGACCGTATTCAATATTATGTAATACGCGTTCCATCCATCCTGTTCCTTCGCGGCATGGTGAACATTGTCCGCAAGATTCATGATGATAAAAGCGCGCGAAATTCCAGGTATTGCGAACGATACATGCTTTCTCATCGAAAACAATAAATCCGCCTGAACCTAACATTGAGCCTGTTGCAAATCCACCTTCGCTTAAACTTTCATAAGTCATTAATCGAGGGGAGCCATCGCTCTGTTTAAATAACAAATCTTTTGGAAGAATAGGCACTGAAGAACCTCCGGGAACGCATGCTTTAATGTCGAGACCGTTGGCAATTCCTCCGCAATATTCATCGCTATAAATAAATTCTTCTACTGATACGCCAAGTTCAATCTCATAAACACCGGGTTTATTAATATTGCCTGATGCAGAAATCAATTTTGTTCCTGTAGATTTTCCAATTCCAATTTTAGCATAATCTTCACCACCGTTATTCACGATGGGCACAACTGCTGCAATTGACTCAACATTATTTACAATGGTTGGACAATTATATAATCCGGCGATGGCAGGGAATGGTGGTTTAATGCGCGGATTACCACGCTTTCCTTCCAATGATTCAATCAACGCAGTTTCTTCACCACATATATAGGCGCCTGCTCCCGGATGCACATGCAAATCGAGAGAATAACCGGTTCCTAAAATATTTTGTCCGAGGTATCCTTTAGCATACGCTTCCGCAATTGCCTTTTCAAGAATGCGGAGGATGAACATATATTCTCCGCGGATATAAATATATGAAGTGCGACAACCCAAAGCGTAGCTTGAAACAATCATACCTTCAACCAACAGGTGTGGTATTTTTTCCATGAGCAAGCGATCTTTGAAAGTACCCGGCTCAGATTCATCGGCATTGCACAAAAGGTAGCGCGGTTTGTCGGTAGATTTATCCAGGAACGACCATTTCATTCCGGTAGGGAAACCTGCGCCGCCGCGACCACGAAGTCCTGATTTTTTTACTTCTTCAGTAACCTCATCGGGGGTCATCGATTTCAATGCCTTTTCCAAGGCACGATATCCGCCATATTTGATATAACCATCAATCGTGTTGATCTCCGGCTTATCCAAATTTTCCAATAATAATTTTCGTCCCACTATATTTTTAATTAGCGAATGAGCTAATACTATGTTTAACTGTTTTTGTTGCGCATTTCCAAAAGAATATTATCTACTTTTTCTTCTGTCAAATGCTCATAAAATGTTTCTCCAATTTGAAACATTGGTGCATATCCGCAAGCGCCTAAACATTCCACCGTTTTTAAAGTGAACATGCCGTCGCGTGTAGTTTCACCAACTTTTATCTGTAATTTTTTTTCTAAATAGGATACAATTTTCTCTGCACCATTGAGACAACAAGGTCCTGTTTGGCAAACTTCAATCAGCACCTTGCCAACGGGCTTTGTATTGAACATGGAATAAAACGTTGCCACCTCATACACTTCGATAGGATGTATATGTAACAGACGAGCCACATAATCCATAGACTCCGAACTCAGCCAGCCACCAAATTCCTTCTGCGCAATGTGCAATACAGGCAATAATGCAGACTTCTGCTTGTCGGCGGGATAGTGACTAATAATCCTACCCACTTCCATCATGGCTTCAGGTGATAATTCAATATGTTTTGCTTCAGTCATTATAACTGTTTAATATTTTTCTTCTTTCTAAAATCATTTCTCACAATACTCATGTGTTCGTGTGCCTGTGTGTTTGTTTCCCTCCACTCTTTGCTGCTTAACGAAACCTATCCCACCTCCTAACTTGCCAACCTGCTAACTCTCAAACTTGCAAACCAAACTAAAATCTCCCTACGCTTCTAAACCCTTTTTGCAAATTCCAACATTAAACACAGCGACAGCCCACCCCTACCAAATCTCCCCCTCTCTCCTCTCTCCTTTTTCCTTTCTCCTCTCTCCTCTAATCAAGCATCCAACTCCCCTGCAATCACATTCATCGAACTCATAGTGATAATAGCATCACTCAACATCGCTCCTTTAATCATTTCAGGATAAGCTTGATAATATATATAACATGGTCTACGGAAATGGAGTCGATATGGCTGACGACCACCATCGCTTACCAAATAAAATCCAAGTTCACCGTTTCCGCCTTCCACACTATGATACACTTGTCCTTTCGGCACATGCACTTCACCCATCACAATTTTAAAATGCCAGATAAGGCCTTCCATGGTATTGTAAACATCCTGTTTCGGAGGAAGATAGAATTCAGGAACATCACCTTTAAAATCTCCGGAAGGCATTTTTTGCATCGCTTGTTTGATGATGTGCAAACTCTGCCACATTTCTTCTTCACGCACACAGAATCGATCATAAGTATCGCCATTAGTGCCGACAGGAATAATAAAATCGAAATCCTGGTAACTACTGTATGGCGACATCACACGCACATCATAATCTACACCGGCTGCGCGGAGGTTTGGACCTGTAAATCCGTATGCCAATGCTCGTTCACCGCTGATGGGTCCTACTTTTATAGTACGATCCATGAAAATGCGGTTGCGCATTACCATTTTTTCGAATTCTTTAAGTGCTGCAGGGAATTCATCAACAAACTCCTGTATTCTTCGCCATACGTCATCAGAAAAATCGCGTTCGAAGCCACCGATGCGACCGATATTTGTGGTAAGGCGTGTACCGCAAATCAATTCATAAATTTCATAGATTTTTTCACGCCATTGAAATACATATAAAAATCCGGTGAGTGCTCCTGTATCTACTGCGATAACTGAATTACAAATAATATGATCGGCAATGCGTGCTAATTCCATGATAATCACACGCATGTAATCCACGCGTTTTGGAATTTCTGCTTTTATAAGTTTTTCAACCGTCATATGCCATCCGATATTATTGATAGGCGAAGAGCAATAATTCAATCGGTCGGTAATTGGTGTTACCTGATAATATGGACGATGTTCGGCAAGTTTTTCAAATGCGCGATGGATGTAACCGATGGTTGGCTGTGCATCAACAATGATCTCGCCATCCATTTTCAGAATATTCTGAAAAATACCATGCGTAGCAGGATGTGTAGGACCGAGGTTAAGGTAATTATACTGTTTTAATTCCTCCTCTGTCTGCACGACACCGTTAATAATATTTTCGTTTTTTGCCATGTTATGGTAGTGAGTAGTGGATATTGAGTATTGAGACTTAATCCCGAGCTCACTTATTTTATTTTATTAACTTGTAACCTAACTCACCCTTCCCCATTTTCACCCCTCCTCACATTCCCACATGGAGCTTAGCGACATCCCTCCTCAACGGGATTCCCACACTCCCACATTCTCACACTCCCACATTCTCACATTCCCACATTCCCACACTTGCACACCTGCACACTTCCACACCTGCACACTTCCATTCTCACCTTCCAAAGTACTTATCTTCTTTATCAGTTCTCGTTCCATCTTCAAGTGGATATTGTTTCAACAAGGGATGATATTGCATGTCTTCCACATTCAAAATTCTACGCAAGTCGGGATGTCCTGTAAAGCGTATACCAAAGAAATCGAATGCTTCACGTTCCATCCAGTTTGCTGTTGGAAATAATTCGATTACCGAAGGCGCATTAGCATCGTTTGCGGGGAAAAAAATGTGTAAACGAATGCGCACATTATTTATAAAGCTGTGCAGGTGATAAACAACCGATAATTCAGCATTTTTCACTTCAGGAAAATGCATACCGCAAAGACTGGTAAGGAAATTAAATTGCAGAATACTATGATCGCGCAACCAGTGTAGTATTTCAACAATTTTATCTCGTGACACCGTAATGTCGAGCATGCCGTATGATTCTTCAGATGCTTTTATGGCATCGCCAAACTGTTCGCGCAGCAGGCTTTCTACGAGGTGATTTTCTATTTTATTTTCCATTACTCGATTCCGTAGCCGGCTAATAATTGTTTATATTCAGGTGAATCTCGACGGCGGAAGCCTTCGATTTTCACGAGTTCTTGAATTTTTATTAATCCATCGAGGATAGCTTCCGGAGGAGGAGGACAACCCGGCACATACACATCTACAGGAATTACTTTATCTATTCCTTGCAAAACAGAATAAGTGTCGAAAATTCCACCGCTGGAAGCACAAGCACCAACAGCGATCACCCAACGTGGTTCAGCCATTTGTGTGTATACTTGTTTCAGCACGGGGCCCATTTTTTTTGAAATGGTGCCCATCACCATCAGGAGATCAGCTTGACGAGGTGAGAAACTCAAACGTTCGGCACCAAAACGTCCGAGGTCGTATGTTGCCGCCATTGTTGCCATGAATTCAATTCCGCAGCAGCTGGTAGCAAACGGCAGAGGCCAAATTGAATTGGCACGTGCAAGTCCAACTACTTTTTCAAGCTTGGTGAGCGCATAACCCTCACCTGTATACATTTCGGGGATCTCATTTACCTTTTGCAGCGCCATGAATTACAAGGTTGGTTTTATTCCCATTTAAGGGCACCTTTTTTAATGATATAAAAATAGCCCAGAAGCAGCGGTGCCATGAACACCAACATCTTCACAAATCCTGATTCTCCTAACTCACGGAAGTTAACAGCCCATGGGTAGAAGAATATTACTTCAACATCGAATAACACGAATAGGATCGCTACGAGGAAATATTTAACAGAAAATGGCAAACGCGCATTTCCAATAGAATCGAGTCCGCATTCGAAACTCGACATTTTGATTTTCCCACCTCTTTTGGGACCCAGTTTTTGGGCAAAATAAATAGCAGTGATCACAAATCCTGCAGCAACAATGAACTGTCCGAAAATAGCTGCGTAGTCTGTGAGTTGAGTAGAAATAGCTTGTGACTCCATTTGCTTATTGTCATTCAGCCGAAAACACTTGTTTTAGGCACGGCAAAGGTAGGAAAACGGTACCGGAAATACCATGATTAAAAAAGCACAAATTTCGGGTCTTTGTGACATTGTCTGTTCAGAAAACAGAACGTTCAGACACCACCCATAACATAGAGTTGCTGTAGTGTGGGAGATACGCTGCCTCCCATAGGCTCAAGGGTAACTGCAAAGGCGTCTGCTTCGTGTATCAGCTTCATTTGATGTATGCCTTCATCCATGGTAAATACCCCTGCATCAACAGGTTTACCTTCCACAAGTGCCCAGAGTTGATATTGCATACCATCTGCAGGCTTTGGCAAATTGTTAGCATTGAGATACAGGTCGCCCGTGCCCTTATTCCAGTATACGATGGAGGTGGACGCCGGACTCATGGCTGTTCCCTTCATGGTAAGGGCTATCATAGCCGGATCGTGCAGCATGGCCATTTCTTTTTCCATGCCGTTATAATTGGCTTTCAGCGATTTATATTGATCGGTAAGGAAGGTATTATCATCCCGCAGATCAGCCAGTTCACCAGAAACGCGCTGATAGCGACTATAGTAGTAGATGTTTGTGACCATAGACAGGAACAACAATATACTGGCGGCAAAGGCCAGCATGCGGAAACGGCTATATAAGCGGCTTCCCCCGCTCATTGGAAGGATTTTAACCTGCTCGTTCTCTGTTTTTTCTATGTTGTTGAGGATGCCTTCCAACACACGTGGCGAAGGAGTTTTTTCATGTGCAAAGGCATAGTCCTCCATTGCCATTTCAATGGATTCAAGCTCTTGTTTGACCTCGCGATACAAGCGGGCCATTTTCTCAACCTCAAGCCTTTCAGCTTCGGTGAGCGCGCCTGTTACGTAGAGCTCCAGTATTCCGGATGATATGTAATCCTTGGTATCCACTTGTTAAAATATCGTTCTTAATTCCTGTATAGCACTTCTCAATCTGGTTTTTACCGTCCCCAAGGGCATATTCAGCGCTTCCGCCACCTCTTGTTGGGTAAATCCTTTAAAATAAATCAGGTCGATGAGTTCCTTCCACTCCGGTTTCAACTTATCTACCATTTCTCGCAACCCAATTGTTTCCGGCCTGATGGCATCATAGATCTTACCCGGATCTTCATATAAACGGGTTTCGTCCATAACCGTTGCCTTTCCTGCTTTGTAGCCCCTGCTTCGCATTTTGTCGATTGTGAGGTTTCTACAAATATTCAACATCCACGTAAACAACCTCCCTTTAGAAGCATCATAAGCTGATGCATTGTGCCAGATCTTTACAAAGGCCTCCTGCAGAATATCCTCTGCCAGATAATCATCTTGCACCATGCGACTTATAACCCCCAACAGTGCGGGAGCGTAGCGCTCATAAACGGTTTTCAATACCTCGGTGTCGCCCGATTGTAAACCACGAATGTACGCCACTTCGTTTGCTTGTATGTTCGAAGACGGTGTCAATCTGATGTCTGTAACTTGGCAAATCTACGAGGGAAATGTTCCATTGGATTTATTTGCTTTAAATTTTCTTGAGGAATTTTTGAAATTTCTGAGGTTAGCCCCTGTTAAGGGATGAAATATTTTATTATAACGTATTGATATTCAATAGATTACATAAAAATTGCTTCACTTCTGATTTGCCTTAGTGCAAACAATATAATATTTAGTCAATGTGAAACGAAGACGGTTGACTGCCGCCCTAAAATTGGATACAAACTAGCCGGAAGGCGAATTTACAGTAAATGAAAGGAGCCCTTAATCAGTTATTTTATCAGATTTATCTTCTGAATATCAACACCATCCTTCTTTTCCATGGTTATGATATACACGCCGGAAGGATATTGGGCCATACTGATGCTTGCGGTAAAATATCCATTGTAGTCACCAACCGGAACCTCCATCATATTTCTTCCGGACAGATCTGAAACGGTATACCTGAATAATCGGTTTACATCATCGGCTACAATGGTTATGATATCATCCGTTGGATTAGGGTAAACGAATGTAGTTAGAATATTACTGTATGCATTTTTAAGATACACAATATCAGAAGAGAACATTCTTCCTTCATAATTCACTTCTCTCAATCGGTAATAAGCCGAGGTCATGAAGTTGTTATCGTAAAACTCGTAGTCGTGAGGCGTAGACGTAGTGCCATTACCTTCAATAAATCCTATTGAATCGAAGGTTACAAAATCAACGCTTTTTTCAATTATAAATCCATGGCAGTTCGACTCACTTTCAGTTGTCCAGAAAAGCCTGGAAAGCTTGTTATTAATGGCTTCGGCAGAAAAGGAAGTCAGTTGAACAGGCAATAGTAGGTCGCATGTAAACATGACATTATCCATGCCGTTGGTCTCATAGGTAAGACCCGAGAATTCAGCTCTGATGCGCATTTTACTGACATCACCCAGAATAGCAGTCATTTGTGCGGCTGTCACAGCAGGAGCACCACCGGCAATAGACGAACCGTATTTCCATCCGGCAGCGGTAGTTAACGGAATAATGTAATTGACCCATGTATTGATGGGAAGTGGATCGTAGGTAGTATTGAAGACCATTGTATCTCCGGAAGCATTACAGATCATCACATCATAATAGCTATCCATCAACCCAACATGCGAGTCTTCGCGTAGGTCAAATGACAAATAAAAATTGTAATAGGCAGAGAGATCGCCTTTAAATTCAGAGGGTGCGAGCCAGCCCCAGGCGCCAATAGAAATGTCAGTTTCACTGATATATCCGCCGGGATTTCCTCCGGTAGATGACCAGACAATAGGGAGATAAGGGGCTCCTCCTGAAGGTTCGTTGTATACCTTCCAACTTTCGTCATTGGAGGTAAAATCGCTGACTATCTGCGCTTTTCCCTCAATAATCCCCAATAAAAGGGACAGGAAAATCATTGAAATACCTATATGTTTTTTCGGGTATGCCAACCTGAAGAGCAGTTTTAGCGTTAAAATAGCATACAAGAATACATCGCTCCTACATTAAATCCAAAAATTTTTCACTAAATTTTCATTCATGCAACGGCCTCAAACCTAACGGCATCTAAGGAGTCTACCCTTTTTGACCATCGATTCGAGGATACTGCATGTCGAGTTTTTTCAAGGCCTCCACTATTGTCTTGGCTATCAGATACTCTTTATACCAATTTTTGTCAGCCGGAATCACCATCCAGGGTATGTCCGGAGAGCAGGTGTTGAAGGCGTCTTCATAGGCTACCATGTACTCATCCCATCGCTTACTTTCTTCCAGGTCATTGGCATTGTATTTCCACATCTTCCTTGGGTCTGAAAGCCTTTCCTTCAGGCGTTCCTGCTGTTCGTCGCGACTAACATGCAGGTAAAATTTCAGAATGATGGTGCCATTTTGTTGCAGCAACTTTTCGAAGGCATTAATCAAGGCATACCGCTCCTTTATGACGGGCAAAGTAACCCATTCATGTACGCGCTGAATTACAACATCCTCGTAATGAGAGCGGTTAAATATTTGAATCATCCCCTTTTCAGGCACTTCTTTATGCACTCGCCACAAAAAGTCGTGTTTCATTTCCTCCTCACTGGGTTTCTTAAAGCCCTTAACACGGCATCCCATAGGGTTAACACCACTGAACACTTCCTTGATCACCCCGTCTTTGCCGCTGGCGTCCATACCCTGAAGTACAACTAAGAGGCTGTGCTTGCCTTCGGCGAACAATACATTTTGCAATTCACCTAATTCCTCTATCAGGGCTTTTGTTTTATCCTCATGGTCGCTTTTGTCCATGCCCTTGGGTGGTTGTGTCGGGATTTCTGACAGCTTAATCCTATTCATCCCGTAAATGTATGGATTTGACCTTATGATTGAAAAATGAGCTTAACTAACTACAACAAAATTTGTTGACCAAACTTTTAGGGAATGTTTATTTTTACAACCCATTACCCCAAATTTAAAAGCATTATGGCTAAGAAAATAGAAGAAAAAAAGCGGTATAAATTCAAAGAGATGAAAGTGTATGGTTCGCTGGAAAATTTTTTCGGTAACCAGAAAAATTATCGCATTGTATTTGATGAAACAGAAGTTTGCTATGTAAATGTTGAATTACAGTTATTCAATATTTTATTCGATGAAGAAGAATGGTCGGCGAAGGTTAAAATCAAAGCAAGTGAATATTATGAGGCGAAGGAGATGTGCAATATCGATAAGGATATTACAGTTACCCCTGATCAGAATGTAATTATTGTTCGCGAAGGATGGGGTACACCGAATACGGGTTGGTGGAAAAAGGGAACCTACAAATGGGAGATATTTATTGACGATGTACTTGTTGGCACTAATTATTTTTATATCACTAACAATGGTGCTGTTAAACCCGGTTTCAATCCTTATTTCGATATTAATGCCGTTAGATTATTTAATTCGCCAAAAGGAAACACACCGAAAGCTGAACGAAAATATTTTTCTGCCTTCAATAAAGATACGGCACAATATATTTCCGTTGAGCTTGATTTGAACAATAAAATCTATACGGAAAAATATTTCCCCCTGGAATTAAATTTATATTTCTACAATGACCTCCGTCAATTAAAAGGTGCCTGTTATTGGTTCGAACACATCAATGATAGTCGCAAAAATGTAGTCATGGATGTTGGCTACGGCGCTGAAAATCCCGGTTTTTGGTTTGAAGATAAATACACCTGCGAAGTGGTATTCATGGATACCATAGTTGCCGTAATCCCATTTGAAGTTGGCACAACAGAAGTGCCTCTGACCGGGCAGCAGGTGTGGCTTACAAGCAGCGACAGTAGCACCGACGCATTTAAAGAGGCTGAGGTAATGTCGGACGAAGCAAATTACGATGCTGCAAAAAAAGAGCTGGATGAATTGATTGGTCTTGAGTCGGTAAAAAAAGAAATCAATGAGCTTACTACTTATTTGAAATTTTTAAAGCTGCGTCAGGAAAAAGGATTTGAAGAAACAAATCGCATAAATCTCAATATGGTATTTACCGGTAATCCCGGAACAGGAAAAACAACTGTTGCACGCATGTTGGGAAAAATTTATAAATCATTAGGTTTATTGAAACGCGCTGATGTGACAGAAGTAGGACGCGTAGATTTGGTTGCTGAATTCATCGGCCAAACAGCTCCAAAAACAAAAGCGGCTATCGATCGCGCACGTGGTGGAATTTTATTTATTGATGAAGCTTATGCTTTGAGTGATCGCGGAGATGACAATAAAGATTTCGGAAAAGAAGTTATCGAAGTACTGATTAAAGAAATGAGTGATGGCCCCGGCGATGTGGCATTTATTTTTGCCGGATATCCACGTGAAATGCGTGATTTTTTGAATAGCAATCCGGGATTAAGTTCACGCGTTTCACAGGTAATCAGTTTTCCTGATTATAATCCTGATGAGCTGATGGCAATTGCCGATTATGATTCAAAACGTCGATCAGTGATGATTGCAGAAGATGCGCGCAATCTTGTTTACATGAAGGTTGTTGAAGCGTATCGCAATCGCGATAACAAATTCGGAAATGCTCGCTTTGTCAATTCTATCATGGAGGAGGCTAAACAAAATATGGCCTTGCGATTGATGAAATCAGAAAACCCTGAGGCATTAAGCAAAGATGATTTGAGCACCATCATTTTACCGGATATTGAAGAAATCTTCGGACTCGGCAATTCTAAAAAAGTTGAGCTGCCGATCGACGAGGTATTGTTACAGGATGCGCTTGGAGAATTAAAAGCGCTGACCGGTATGGCAAATGTGAAAAATGAGATAGAAGAAACAGTTAAACTGGTTCGATACTATAAAGAGATTGGGCGCGATGTGAAGCGCAGTTTCTCAATGCACACAGTCTTTACAGGAAATCCCGGAACAGGTAAAACAACTGTTGCCCGTATTCTTGTGAAGATCTATAAGGCGCTGGGAATTCTTGAGCGTGGTCAATTAATTGAAACCGATCGCGAAGGAATGGTTGCCGGTTTCGTGGGACAAACAGCCATCAAAGCAGATAGCATGATCGAAGCAGCGATGGGCGGTGGTTTATTTATTGATGAGGCCTATGCTTTGAGTCAGGGCGGTGAGAATGACTTCGGTCGCGAGGCAATAGAAGCTTTATTAAAGCGAATGGAAGACCGTCGCGGAGACTTCATCGTCATTGTTGCCGGATATCCCGATAATATGGCTATTTTCCTGGAATCCAATCCCGGATTAAAATCGCGCTTCGACAAGTTTGTGCATTTTGAAGATTATAACGCCGAAGAGCTATTCACCATAGCCGATAACCTGCTTCAAAAGGAGTATTTGTTCCTAGATGCAGCTGCCGGAGAGCATCTGAAAGCTTATATCACCCAATTAGTTGCTGCCCGAAACAAATATTTTGGCAATGCCCGAACCATGCGCAAACTGGTAGCCGAGGTTGTGCATTCCCAAAATTTGCGTATGGCAGGTATTCCTGCTGCTCAGCGCACACCTGAGATGATCAAAACGGTTACCCTTGATGATGTGAATGATTTCGCGACGGATATTGAAACAAAATCATCAATTCGCGAGGCTATCGGTTTCAAATTCGGTCAGGACAAGGGCGACGCCTCCCAAACCAAGTGACCTTAGGTCATCAGAGTGGAGTGAGATACGTATCTATACATATATTTTATGTATAGACATGTTTTTAACTGTATATACAGGTATCTTCTGCCGTTTTTTCATGGAAAAACACCCTTTTTCAGCCCTTGATTTGTCGAAAAGGGCATTTTTGTATCGGAGAAAATAGGGCGAGGTAATACGGCAAGATGCCCTATTTGCAGGCATTTCAGGCGAAAGCCCCTCACGTCAACACGACAAATACAGGCGGAAAAACGCAAAAATCGAGGGAAAATGAGGTCTTTTTGTCCTTGAGTGGGGTTTAGAACCGAAATACTTTTGGTTTCGGAACTGAACAATCCACCACATGCAATTCAAATTTTCAATCTTAGGCATTACCTTATTTGTATCAGCTGTTGTGTCAGCACAATGGACAAACACTTTCAACGGGCAAGGCGACTTCAGCGATGTATTTCAGGCTT
The DNA here is from genome assembly GCA_019694895.1 of Chitinophagales bacterium. Lineage (GTDB taxonomy): Bacteria > Bacteroidota > Bacteroidia > Chitinophagales > BACL12 > UBA7236. The sequence goes on along the minus strand of JAIBBA010000007.1, from coordinate 26,711 downwards.
CAGTTGCTGACAATGCCGGCAATACATATGCAGCCGGGTATACCATTAATCGCGATGTTTCAAAAGATATTCTACTGGCAAAATTCAATGCGGCAGGAGATACTGTATGGACACGTCAATATGCCGGCACCGGAAATGGACCGGACGAAGCGTTGGCAATGCTTATTTCAACAGATGGCAATATTGTAATCACCGGATATCAGAAAGGCGCCGGAACAGGATTTGATTTCATTACCCAAAAGTATAGCACCAACGGAAACTTACTTTGGACATCATTCTACAATTATTCTACCAACGAATCTGATCAAAGTAATGCTATTACTTCAGATGCATCAGGCAATATTTATATCGCCGGTCAGAGCGATAAAGATGTGAGTCCGGTAAATGATGACGATTATGTAGTAGTTAAATACAATGCCGACGGTGTGCAGCAATGGGCAAAACGCTCCGATGGCGCAATTCATTCAACCGACAGACCATCAGCAATTGCAATTGGCACAGATGGAAACGTAATTGTTACAGGCAGAAGTAGCAATGGTAGTGATGACGATTATCTTACTATAAAATATAATAGCAGCACAGGCAATGAAATGTGGCGAAAATTATTTGATCGCACGCACCACGATCGTGCTACTGATATTGCAATTGATCCAAGTACCGGGAAAATATTTGTTACCGGTCGCAGTAATAATGGCACGAATTACGACTATGCCACTTTATGTTACAACACATCAGGAGTAGAGCAATGGCAAGCCATATTTGATTATGTAGATGATGATCGCGCAACAAATATTGCCCTAGACGGATCCGGAAATGTATATGTAGCCGGTCAAAGTGATGCTGACGCCTCAACGGTTACAATAAATTATAATTTCCTGCTTGTAAAATACAATAGCTCAGGTGTTCAACAATTTGCGCAATCGTGGGATGGCACGGCAGGAGATGATGATATTCCATCAAATTTAATTGTTGATGCTTCAGGAAATTCTACCATAACCGGAAATAGCGATAGTGATGCCGGAGTTGCAATCAACAATAAAATTGCAGCGGTAAGATTTAACGCCGGTGGAGTAATGCAATGGGCAAAAACTTCAACCATTGCAGGAAGCAGCAGTTTGTCAACATCTTCAGCCATGGATGCATCGGGCAATATTATAGTTGCAGGATATGCTGAATCCATTCCAAACCGCGATGCATGTGTTGTAAAATGGAATAATGCCGGCGTTGAACAATGGACATCAACTTTCAATGGCATTGGCGATAATGGAGATAATGCGCATGCGATTATTCGCGACAATTTAAACAATACCATTGTTGCCGGATATACAACAAGTTTTGATCAGGACAGAAATTTCCTGATCATGAAAATCAGCGCAGGAGGCACTCCTGTCTGGACACGCAGTTACAATGGCACAAGTACTAAGCAAAGCACTGATGATGCATTGTCGGTGGCAGTAGATGCAAGTAATAACATTTATGCTGCAGGGTTTCTAAAAAACAGTGGCACAGGATACGATCTTCTGGTTATGAAATTATCTACAGCAGGTGATAGCTTGTGGTCATACATTTATAACGATGCAGCCTCGAACGAAACTGATAAAGCGCTGAGTATTCAAATGAGCCCAAGCGGAAATCTAGTTGTTTGCGGTAGATCAGATAATGATCTCACAGCGGTATCGGATGATGATATTCTGGTGATCACATTAAATACATCAGGAGGTGTGGTATGGACAGCACGTTATCAGGGAACCGGTGGAGGCGACGACATTCCGCGACAAATGGTCGTTGCGCCATCCGGCAATATATATGTTACAGGTAAAACAACATCGGCTACCGATATAGATGCTTTGCTGATTAAATATAACACCAGCGGAGTTCAACAGTGGGTAAGAAAAACGGATATCGGGGTTGAGGATGAATTTACGGCTATACAAATTGATGGAGAGGAGAATGTATTCGTTGCCGGAAATACAATTACTGCCACAGGTAACTTCGATGTAATTACGGCTTCATTTGACGCTTCCGGGAATGAGCTTTTCACCACAACTTATGATCATGGTGAAAACGGGAATGACGAAGCGAAAGGCTTAGCGATTTTCGATGATGGATCATTTGCAGTTTCATGCACATTGGCGCCTGATACTGATGCGATCACATTAAATGGAGACATTGCTGCTGTATATTTTGATACAAATGGGAACTGGCAATCTACAACCTTATTTGATGGCGGTGCAAATGACGACGCATCTGAATCAGCATACGCATCAAATACCGGATTTGTGATTTGCGGACAAACCGATAACGGTGAAGCAGGAAACCAAGATTATGATTATATCACTATTTATCTTGATGAAACCGGCACCATTACGAATACAGAATTATACAATGGTGCGGCAGGAGGTAATGATGTAGCCAATACCCTGATGTTATATGACAATGGAACCTATATAAGTGGCGGAAGTGAAGGTGGTCAGCGAGATATAGTTACTATATTATACGGTAGCAATCCTGTTTCGATCTCCAACAACGTTGCATCCAAAAATGTGCAGGTTTATCCAAATCCAACCGTTGCAACATGCACTGTTTACCTCGATGAAATCAATCTATCATCTTCAGCTACTTTAAAATTATATGGAGGAAATGGCAACTGTGTTATGCAAAAAGCAATTTCTTCAAATGACAATATACAGCTAACACTAAGCACCATGCCGGCAGGGATGTATCTGTTAGTGATCACTGACGGCGATCAGGTCTATTCTACCAATCTTATTAAACAATGATACTTCACCTTTTAAAAACAGACTTTATGCAAGCGAGAATTAAAAAATCCATTATCTGCAAGGAAATCACTTCTTATCAGATCGACAGTACACGTAACAACACCTACACTCCAATTGATGGCGATGTTGCTTTATTTGAGGTACTGGAAATTGGCAAACACCAATCCATTCAATCCGAAACCAAGCGCATAGTATCCATTTTTGAAGGTGATGTGATCATGGCAGCATTTGCGAACAGGTATGCTACATCACAATTTGAAGGATATGTTCCTGATCGACCTACAGAAATTCTTGACATTTTGGGTGCCGGTGGTGCTATCGGATTGGTGGCAAGCAAAAATGCTGCTCTTGAAGATATTGAGCCGACAAAATTGCGTTTGATTGGATTCGCCACTACTACAGAAGGTCAAATCATCAATACCAAGTTTTTACATACAGCAAGACACACATTTAATGGATATGTTCCCAACAATGCCAAAATAATCCTTAGTGTAGGCTCTTCCATGGATTCAGGCAAAACGACATCCGCAGCATTTACTGCAAGGGGCTTAAAAACAACAGGCAAAAAAGTAGCATTCATTAAATTGACAGGCACCAGTTTTACCAAAGACAAAGATTTTGTATTTGATTGTGGCGCAGATGTCACTGTAGATTTCACCGATTGCGGATATCCATCAACATACATGTGTAGTAAGGAGGAAATACTTGATGTATATCAATCACTGTTGATGCAACTTGAGCCACACGCTCCTGATTATATTGTAATGGAAATTGCAGATGGATTACTCGAACGCGAAACTGATTTCTTGTTACGCGATAAAGCCTTCATGCAAACCATACACAGTATGATATTCAGTTGTGGCGACAGCCTTGGCGTATTCTATGGATTGCAATTATTGCACAGTTTTGGCATTGTGCCGGCTGTAATTTGTGGCCGTTTTACGATGAGTCCGCTGCTGATTCAAGAGGTGAAAGCAAAAACAAATATTCCAACTTTAGATATCGATCAACTTGCCAATGGTGAGTACATTCATGTATTCGACAAATCAGGCATGCAGATTGTTCATGCTGCCTAAGGAAAGTGAATATTATTAAAACATATTATTCCCGCCATAAAGGGTTGCTGATCAGCGTCATTGGTTTAGGGTTGTTCAGTAATGCGTTGAAATTGGCAATCCCTTTATGCGTGGGAAAATTTTATCAGCTTGCATTGGATGGCGGCAGTGCCAGGAGTGGAATATTTGACGCACTGTTTGGCAATGTGCAATCAATCAACATTTTCTTCTCTATATTTTTTGGCATACTGCTATTAAGATTTATTGTTCAATTTGCAGAACAATATTTAATAGGCATGACCGGCGAAACCTTCAGTGCCTGGTTACGCGAAACGCTCTTCACAAAACAATTACATACCGTTTATTCAGTATTTACGCAAAAAGATCCGGGAAAATATCTGCTTCGCTACAGCGGTGACATGTCGGCTCTCAGACTTTTCATTACAAAAGGACAGATAGGTGCCATAACAGATTTTGCATTCCTGATAATGACCATAGGTTTATTCGGTTGGTTGAATATTACTTTAACATATTTACTTCTGATAGCCATTCCGGCAATTTTCCTGATAAGCATACTAATTAACAGATTCATGCGTCCTTCTACAGAGAAGCGTCGTGATATCAATGCAACGAATTTAAATTTCGTGAGCGAGCGGCTGCATGCCATGGCAACAATAAAGGTGATGAATCGCAGCACGCCCGAAATCAACAAGTTTCAAAGGAGATCAACAAAACTTTTAGAAGCAGGAAAAGTTTATCAGTTTTGGAATGCATTAAACAAGGCACTGTATCCATTTCTACTATATTTATTGCTGGCGTTTGTCATGTTGATGATCTATAAACTGCTAAGCAATAATACTATTACTGCTGACGGCGGAACGCTACTGATCTTTGTCATGCTCATCATCCAGATCATTCCTGTTGTAAAGAGACTTTTACGTTCAGGTGCTATACGCGAATCAGGAAAACTGAGTTTGAAAAAATGCAAGCTTTTACTTGAAGCACCTGAAGACAGCAGGGAAGGTCATGCAATGCCGGTTAAAAAAGGAGATATTCGTATAAACAACCTAAGCATTAAGTTTGGTGGTAAAACCATTTTTGAAAATGCAAGTTTCCATTTCCCACCGAAAGGAATAACATTAATTTCAGGAACAGGTGGAAGCGGAAAATCAACGCTGCTGAAATACATTAGTGGCCTTACTATTCCTGAGTCAGGAGAAATTATGATTGATGACGCATCTACTAAGTCTTATAGCATCTTTCAAGTCAGGAAGAAAATCACGTTTATATCTCAAGAGCTTCCCTTAATAGGTAAACATGTATATGATGCAATTTCCTATAATCGGGATCCTGATAAAAAGCATGATGCTATGCAAATATTATCAGCAATAGGGTTTTGCGACAAATTTCAGGATGAGGTTTTGGAACTGCCGTTGGAAAAAGGCGGCGCCAATTTTTCAACGAGTCAGCAACAATTATTGCGCATCGCACGCGGACTGATCACAGGAAAAAAAATAATTCTACTGGATGAACCCTTCGAAGGATTAGATGATCGCAGTGCACGTCAGGTAGCATATCATTTAACACATATCTCATCCTCGCACACCATCATTCTTGTTTCAAAAAGCATACCTGAAACACTTTTCATACAACACCGGATTTCACTTGACAAGTTAAAACAACCCAATGTATAAATTAACAATTTTAGTAATCGGGATCATACTGATAAGTTCCTGTACAAAGGATCCCGGAATTGGAGGAGAAGCCACCATTACCGGGAAAGTTCATGCCTTGCATTACAACAGCACCTTTACGGTATTGCTTTCTGAATATGATCTTGCAGACACGTATGTATATCTTGTATTCGGCGATGATATTAATTATGGCACACGCATCAAAACAAACTATGATGGTGAATATGCCTTTGAATATTTATATCCCGGAGATTACACCATCTACACCTATTCTATTGATTCGGCAGCAACAGTAAATGGAATACCAACGCCGCCTGATTCTGCAGTTATTCGACAAATCACCATTTCAGATAAGAACGCATTAGTTGAAACAGAAGATCTTGTTGTATTCAAATAAATATCTATGAAAATAATCATTGCCGGATGTATTATATTAAGTAGCCTCCAACTATTCGGCCAAAATACCCGCGGAGCAAAAACCATGTATCAGGCTACACGAGAAATTGAAGCCGGAAAGCAGGTTACAGTGAAACATGTATTTCAATCATTTGATAATAAAGGTCGCACTACTGAGGAATGGACATTGAAAGGTGATAGCACTTTTGCAAGCAGAGATCAATGGACCTACAATCGGAAAGGCCTGGAGACGAAACATATAATATTTAAGGACTCCCTTAATATTGAATCTATCATCTCTACATCATACGACCGCTTTGAAGTGAAAAAACTGTCAATTACCACAGATGGCAAAGGTTCAATAATCGAGCAAACGGCCTATCATTATAATACCTTCGGAAAAAAAATCGAAGAGTTAACATCAGATTCCGGGGGAAATGTCACCAAAAAAATAACATTTTCCTACGATTCACATGGCGCACTTGCTGAGAGAATAATATACGACGGGAAAAATAATATTGTAAGCAGTAAACAATACAACTACACATACCGATAAAAGTATGAAAAAAATATTGCTTTACCTTATTGTTATGCCGCTATGCTTAAATGTTCATGCACAGCAAAGCGATGCAGTATTTACTTCCGGCATTTCTGTTGAAAAAAAGATTACAAGAACATGGTCGGCGAGTACCTTTATTCAATCCGGCTTTAATGAAAATTACAGTGAACTCGGATATTTGTTGATCGATGGCGGACTAGGATTACGACTGAATCGTGAATGGAGCCTTGAAGGTCATTATCGCTACGGGAGTGTTCGCAATGTAGCGAATAGTTATGATACACGACAATATATTTATGGCGATGTTCAATATGTAAAAGGCATTGGCGATTTTACATTGATAGCCAGATCAAGGTACATGGTGAAAACTTATGGCTTGTATATTTCAGATGAAAATCAATATCGCGACAATAAGCACTTCCTAAGAAACAGGATCCAATTAAAGTATGATCTTGGTCCTTACAGTGATATTTTCCTTGCAACAGAGCAAGTATACAGACTTGACGATCACAATGAGTCCGAGCAATTTCGATTTTCCGGGGGATATAATTACACCTTCAATGTGCATCATCGAATCCAGCTGCAATATACTGTTGCGCAGCAGGTGAACAAGAAAGCTCCTGACACGGACTACATTACCGGAGTAACTTATTATTTTAAATTCTAAATTTGCTTCATGAAGCATTACATCACTGCAATCTGCCTGTTGGCAGGTAGTTTGCTCTTTACCTCTTGCGATAAATCTTCCAACGGAGGAAAGAGTGATACATCTACACCTAAATTTTCCATCGCCATACATGGAGGCGCAGGTGCTTTGGCTAAAGGTTCTTATACAGCTGAACAGGAAGCTGCATTTAAAGCTAAACTTGAAGAAGCAACCAAGCTGGGATATGAAATGTTGTCGAAAGGCGATAGTGCTGCCGATGTAGTGGTAGCCGTTATCAAGATTTTGGAAGATTCACCTTTATTTAATGCGGGAAAAGGCTCAGTAATTACCTATAATGGTAAAATAAAAATGGATGCCGCTATCATGAATGGACGCACTCTTGACTGCGGCACCGTAAATAATGTTCAACGCATAAAGAACCCGATCACCGCTGCTAGAATGGTGATGGATTCGAGTAAATATATTATGTTCAGCAGTGCCGGAGCAGAAAGTTTTGCCGCTAAGAATGGCATTGAAATGATTGATAAGTCCTATTTCTATACGCAACATCAGATTGATCGCTGGCGCAAGACAAAAGACTCCACTGATGCGTCGTATATACATTATGTAGATTCCATGGCAGCACTGCAATCGCCAATTATTTCTGCTCTGCCCGAGGAGGGGGAATTTGGAACTGTTGGTTGTGTGGTGATGGACAAATATGGCAATCTCGCTGCAGGAACGTCGACCGGTGGACTTATCAATAAAAAATATAATCGCGTTGGTGACAGCCCTATAATTGGAGCAGGAACCTATGCCAATAATAAGACCTGTGCTATCAGTTGCACCGGAACAGGTGAAGATTTTATCAAGACCGTAGCCGCAAAAACAGTGTCTGACCTAATTGAATTTAAAGGTATGACATTAGATGCTGCAACATACGATATGATACATGTTCGGTTTAAAGAGATTACCGGAGATGGAGGAATGATAGCGGTAGACAAATATGGAAATATCTCATGGCAATATAACTCTGATGGTATGTTTCGGGCCCGCACAGATCAGAACGGGAAAATCGAAACCTACATTTACGCTGAATAGAAGGCAATCAATAGTTACTATGTATCTTTGTAAATGCTAATGCGTATACGGAGATATGTGCCTGCAAATCAACTGATCTACAGTTCTCTGGGCCTTGCCTTTATTCTATGCATTTTCGCCTCCTGTAGTGACAGCAAAGACCCTGTAATTGCATATACAAAATCAATGTATGTGCTCAACAAGGACGAAGAGGAACTTCGCTCGGTGACCGATTATGATTCTATAGATAGAATTATAGCGGAATATATTATTGGTCGCAAAGGAAGAGACACCGTTGAAAAATCAACCTATGTATATGGCGATGATGGATTAATCAGGAATACAACCTTTTCGAATGATAAAATAACACATCAGCAATTTTACGTGTATGCCGGAAGCATGCTCATGCAAATGATTGAAACAGACGGGCATGATACAATTGGGATAACAGATTATGTGTATTACCCTACCGGAAAAATCAAACGAACGGTGCTTCAACTAGTGTATGATAAATCTTCTCCCACAATTATTGTAACAAATTACAATCGACATGGCGATAAAGAAACCATGTATAAGCAGATTTACGAAGACAGCTCTCGTCTGGTGCTTTCGAGGTACGAGATGGATAAGTTTATAAGCACCTATGACAGTTCCGAAAAAATGATCAGAAATATAGATCAATTCTTTTTGGGCTACTATGAAGAAGCAGATACAACACTTGATGTTTCCTACCAATACGACGATGCCGGTCGGTTAATTGTGGAACGCAATGCGAAACGAATAGATACTTCCGTTCCCGACAGTATATTTTATTTCTATAATGCCGCCGGTTTACTTCAGGAGAAACTCGTATTTACAAGTAGTGCACATCATCGTGAGAAAGTAGTAACAACAGACAGGGTTCAATATGACTACGATAAAAATGGTCGCCTTATCAAAGAATATAGTTTCTATTATAAAACCGGAAGGCGCTATTCATATCGGGCAAAATAAAAAAAGCCGGATGCGTGTGCACATCCGGCTTACAGTCCAAGCAATTGCTTACATTTTTACAATCCTAAATGTTTGCATTTGCGAACCATGATTCACCACCAACAAATAATTTCCTTGCGGCAAGTCCTGACCAATTTCCACACTACCGGTTCCCGGCTCAGCTATCACAGTGCTTACTGTACGACCGGTAATATCCAAAACAACAATCTCCGTTTGCATTGTGATATTACTGCAATCAATCACCGCATAATCAGTAAATGGATTGGGAGAAACATTCACACTTACCGGTGCAATTTCAATTTGTTCCTCGCGACAAATAATCACACTAACATTAATCACATTGGAAGTTTTTGAACAGCCATTTGCATTCGTAATAACTACTTTATAACCACCTGCTGTAGTTGCTGCATAAGTAGATGCCGTAGCACCTGCAATATTCGCGTTGCCTTTTTTCCATTGATAAGTTAATCCTGTTCCAGTATTTGCACTCAAGGTTACACTTGATCCACTGCAAATAGTGGTTGCTCCCAAGGCAGTAATAGAAGCGGCCGGCACAGGTGTGCAATATTTAATTGTAGTAAAATCAAAATTATTTTTCCCTGTTCCGGTGCCATGACCAGCCACAAAAAGGTATCCATTATTATCCAATTTAACCTCCTTTGCAACGTCTTCACCATTTCCCGGACCATTATATTTTAATGTAAGCAGTTTTGCCCCAGCGGGATTATAATCTAAAGTGATAAAATCAGATACAGAGGTGGCATTTCCTGAAGGGCCTGTAGTATAAATATTATCTACGCCGTCAGAAGTTACGCTTACACCTTCATCGGCAAATGCACCGGCTCCAGTATATCGTTTTGCCCAGTTTTGAGCACCGGTTGTCTTGTTGTATTTAATCAAAGCTAAATCCGCTGCTCCGGAAGTTCCAACACTGCTTCCTGTTACATATACTTCAGCTCCTGCAACTGTAATACCATTTGCCACATCAACACCATCACCGGGGCCATTATAATTCTTTTCCCATTGCTTAACAAAGGCACTATTATATTTTATCGTCACATAATCATCCATATTTGTATTTACAAATGAAGATCCTGTCACATAAACATCGCTGCCGTCGATCAGCATGTCTTCAGCTGCATCATCACCATTAGAAGCGCCATTGTAGGTAACGGCTGCCAATTGAGTGCCGAGTATATCATATTTAATTAGCACGATATCATTGTTTGCACCATTAAATGTGGTGCCTGCTACTAATACATTTGAGCCATCAAACAATATTTCTGCCGGTTTATCAGCAGCATTGCCAACACCATTGTAGCGAGCAGTCCATTGCAATAATCCAAGTGCATTGATTTTTATAGTTGTAATATCATAATTTGTTACAAGTGCACTTGCATCGCCATCTGAATAACCTGTTACATAAACGTCTCCGGCATCAGAAACAACAATGGAAACAGCCTTGTCAAGTTGATGCGCTGTATGATCGAAAATAACTGTCCACAATGCTACACCCAGTGTGCTATATTTAATTACAATATAATCATCATAGGTTCCACTTCCATTGCTATAACCGGCCAGATAAGTATTTCCGGCCGCATCTGTAGTTACTGCGAGCGCTTCATCATTTTCATTTGTTCCATCAAATGTTCTAGTCCAGTTTGTAGTTCCTGCAGGGCTAATTTTTTGGATAAGTATGTTGCGTTGCTGTCCGGCTGCCATAGTATAACCAACAACGATACTATTTCCGGATGCATCGGTGGTAAGAGCATTCACTTTATCATTAAAATCGCCCTTGCCATTTATTGTTTTTGTTGCGCTTAAAACTCCGGCTGCTGTATATTTTAATGCTGTGCAATCTTTTTGTGTAGCAGTAAAATTTGCTGCTCCAAACACCCAGACATTAGAAGATGCATCGGTTAGTACTGTGGCAGGAATATCTTCGGCATTAGAAGTTGTGCCATCAAAATATGCTGCCCATTGCTGAGCGCCTGCACTATTATATTTTATAGTCATGAATTCAAAGTTCACATTTGCACCACCTATCGCATCGCTTTTACCTGTCACATAAATATTTCCTGATGCATCAATAAACATGTCTGTTGGTATATCTTCCTGCAATACAGGATTTCCTGAAAGTGCATTCCAAACAACAACGCCTGTTGGATCATACTTAATGGTTCTAAAATTATAATCTGAATTTCCACCGGAAGGATCAATATCACTTTGACCAGTTACGTAAACATTTCCTGCTCCATCCAATTTTAATAAACTCACTCGATCATTATCACCGCCATTAAATACTTTCGTCCATTGTTCAATACCTGAACTGTTATATTTTACAGTTAAATAGTCGTCATCTGATGCGTTTGCACGTAATCCGGCCACATAAACATTTCCTGCAGCATCACGTGCTATAGACTGACCTCTGTCGTCACCCCCCGGACCGGCAAAAAGTGCCGACCATGAAACGGTACCTAATGAGTTATAGCTTATAGTAAGCATATCGTCATTTGCCCCATTATTACTTCTTCCGGTAACAATACAACCACCTGATTGGTCAGCAACTATACCTGCGGCTCTGTCTGTAAATCCGTTATCGAATCTTGCCGACCATGATAAAACACCTGCAGACGTATATTTAAGTGTAATAAAATCATCAACATTGAGTGCATCATGATCACTCCTGCCACCAATAAAAATATTGCCGGCGTTATCAATTGCAAGTCCTGCCGGTAGTTCATCTTCATTGGTAGTTACCTCATTAAACCTTGCTGTCCACAACAAGGTACCTGTTGCACTATATTTTAGTGTTAGCACATCGGTTTTCGTCGATGCAGAACCGCCATCGGAATAACCACAAACTACAATTTCACCTGCAGGAGTTAAGGCAATATAGTTTGCTTCGTCATCCAGGTTGGAGGTATAATTATAGGTGCGTGTCCAAACCGTATCACCGGCACTATTCAGCTTTACGGTATAGAAGTCCTTTCCCTTGCCCGGATTCACGGTATATCCGGCACAATAAAAGTTCCCAAGCCCGTCTGCAATGGCCTGGTTATATCGGTCGGAATTATCGCCGGTGCCATTGAACCTGTTTGTCCAAAGAGCCGATTGACCGGAAAGGGCGGCTGAAGCGAAGGTTAGTGCCAGCAGGAGCGTATTCCGGCCGGTTGGTCTTTTTTTTGTCATTTGGTAGAATTTTTTCGGTAATGAATCAAAAATTGGCGCCCAAATCAAGCTTTTTGGCCTGTTTGGGTTCTGCAAGGTCAAAATTGATGTCTATACACAGAACCCCCAACGACAGAAAACCAAGGCTTCCATTGAAGGTGTAGAATTACAGAGCAGAAAAGAGCCAAAGAAAACACAAAACCCTTGTGACAGTAGGGCTGTAGATGAAAAAAGGCAACGACAGAAATTGATGCCTTCCGAAAAATCAGGGCAAAAAAAACCTCCCGGTCTTACGATCGGGAGGTTTTAAGTTCAAGTATGAAAAGAAAAGAGAATACTAAACTGCAAAACTTTCTCCACATCCGCAAGTTCTGGATGCATTTGGGTTAACAAAATGAAAGCCTTTGCCGTTCAGCCCATCAGAGAAATCGAGGGTTGTATCGCACAGGTAGAGGAAGCTTTTGAGGTCAGTGACCAGTTTTTCACCGCGATCTTCAAAAATTTGATCGCCGGGTTTTTCTTCGTTGTCGAAGTCCATTTTATAGCTCAATCCGGAGCAACCGCCCCCAACAACCGACACGCGAATGAAGTAATCGCTGCCAATTCCTGCCTCAGATTTGAGGGATTCTAACTTGTGTTTAGCCGGTTCTGAAATAAAAATCATAGGTTTTGCATTTACCAGTTACTTAATAAACGCCTTGATGATAGCGCTGGTTCCTTTAGTGAACGATCTTTTCATCAAGTTGCAATTCGGGCATGCCATTTTTCTTGCGATAATCATTAATAGCCGCTTTAATTGCATCTTCTGCCAAAACGGAGCAGTGAATTTTTACCGGAGGCAATGCTAGCTCTTCAACAATATCCATATTGTCGATCGTCAGTGCTTCATCAATTGTTTTTCCTTTCAACCATTCTGTCGCAACAGAGCTTGAGGCGATAGCACTTCCGCATCCAAATGTTTTAAATCGGGCATCGCGAATCACCTTTGTTTCAGGATCAACTTCAATTTGCAAACGCATCACATCACCACATTCAGGAGCTCCTACCAAACCGGTTCCTACTTCCTGTTTATTGGCATCGAGTGTTCCCACGTTTTGCGGGTTCTCGTAATGTTCTAACACTTTCTTTGAGTATGCCATTTTATTATTTTTTAAGTATGCCTAAATTCAATATTATAATTAATGTTCTGCCCATTCGATGGTGCTTAAATCAATTCCTTGCTTAAACATTTCCCACAGAGGACTCATTTCGCGAAGCTTATTAACAGCTTTTGTAACTGCTTCAATCGTATAATCTACTTGTTCATCGGTGTTAAACCTTCCGAGTGAAAAACGTATGCTGCTGTGTGCCAGGTCATCACCTAAACCCAATGCTTTCAGCACATAGCTAGGTTCCAGAGATGCGCTGGTACAGGCACTTCCGGAGCTAACCGCAATATTCTGATTGAATGCCATCATCAACCCTTCACCTTCTACATATTTAAATGAAATATTGGTGATATGCGGTAAACGACTCTTGCGATTGCCATTTACATAAGCCTCTTCCATCTGCATTAATGCATTCTCCAAACGATCACGCATTACGCTCAATCTTGCAGCATCTGCATCCATTTCAAGCATGGCAAGTTCAGCCGCTTTTCCGAATCCCACAATGCCGGGAACGTTTAACGTACCACTGCGCATTCCGCGTTCGTGTCCGCCGCCATCCATTTGAGCCGTAACTTTCACCCTTGGATTTTTTCTACGCACATATAAAGCACCAACACCCTTCGGACCATACATTTTATGTGCCGAAAAAGCCATCAGATCGATACCATCGCGTTCAACATCTATTGAAATTTTTCCGGCTGCTTGTGTAGCATCTGTAAATAACAATGATCCTTTTTTATGTGCGATATCAGCAATCTGACGAATAGGTGCTATAGTTCCAATTTCATTGTTCGCATACATCACCGATACCAGAATTGTTTTATCGGTAACTACACTTTCCAATTCATTGAGATCAATATTTCCTTCGTTGTCAGTTTTCAGATAAGTAATTTGCGCACCTAATTTTTCGAGGTGCTTACAGGTATCTAAAACTGCTTTATGCTCGGTGGTTACGGTTACGATATGGTTTCCTTTTTTACCATACATATCAAATACACCTTTGATTGCAAGGTTATCTGATTCAGTAGCTCCGGAAGTCAGGATAATTTCTTTATCCGATGCATTTACCAGTTTGGCAACACGTTCCCTTGCCTGATCAACAGCATCTTCCGCCTGCCAGCCAAAAGGGTGACTGCGGCTGGCTGCATTGCCAAAATGTTCGTAGAAGTATGGCACCATGGTATCCACCACTCGGGGGTCTACCGGGGTTGTTGCGCTATTGTCGAGGTATATCGGGAGCTTAAGCATAATTTCACTATTTAGACTGATTCTAAAACACAAAGGTATATAAAAGGTTCGATTCAGCGCACTGGTTTTGGAGGATTTTAGGAGTGTTTATGCCCTTTTTTGCCCATTTTAAGGCGCGGGGTGGCGAAATGGGGGCGTTTTGGCTGTTTTTACCTCTGAAAACAGACTCGTTGTGGCATCCGTCATTGCTTAATATCCGTTTAGGCTTATACCTTTATCGGACGGACGCCTTAGGAAGCAATTAAGCCTTCTGAGTAATCAACCCAATCCGTGCTAAACATATCATCATGAAAAAAATCGAACATATTGGCATTGCGATAAAGGCACTGGAATCATCAAATGCATTATTTGCAAAATTATTCGGGAAGGATCACTACAAAGTTGAATCTGTAGAGCGCGAAGGCGTGAGCACTTCGTTTTTTATGATGGGAGAAACCAAAATTGAATTACTGGAAGCCACAAATCCGGAATCTACCATTGCAAAATTTATTGAAAAACGCGGAGAGGGCATTCACCATATTGCCTTTGCCGTAGACGATATTTATGCAGAAATGCATAGACTTGAATCAGAAGGTTTTCAATTATTGCATAAAGAACCACTGCCCGGGGCCGACAATAAATTAATTGCATTTTTGCATCCAAAATCTACTAATGGTGTGTTGGTAGAAATTTGTATGGAGCGAAAATAGATGCATTATTATTGCCAGATAGCAATATCCTTCATCTCAAACCATTTTTCATAGTTATCCTGAAATTTCTTTTCAACTTCATTGCGTTTAACCTTCAATGAAGGCGTAAGCAAGTTATTTGCGATTGTCCATTCTTCGTTGAGCACAACAACCTTCTCTAATTTTTCGAAAGAATCGAGGGTGGCGTTAATCGCCTTTAATGTTTTCACCAAATCATCCGACACTTCCTGCTTTGATTTTTTCTTTCCGTTTTCAGAAAGTGTAACCAATGCGATAGGTTGCGGCAATGCATAACCTACAACCAATACCTGACCGACATCAGTGTTATTGGCAAATTTCATTTCGATAGGCATTGGTGCTACGTATTTGCCCTTGCTGGTTTTGAAAAGTTCTTTTACACGACCGGTAATCTTCAAAAATCCATCGGCGTCAACCTCAGCTTTATCGCCGGTTTTAAAGAATCCTTCTTCATCGAAAACCTCTTGAGTGAGCGCATCTTCTTTATAATATCCGAGCATCATCGCGGGATGTTTTACCAACATTTCACCTTGCTCGCTAAATTTCAATTCAACACCGGGGAAACGCAATCCAACTGTGCCAATTCTATTCCTGTCTTTATAATTTGTGTGACTGTAGCAACAATCTTCCGTCATGGCATAAGCCTGCTGAATGCGAATGTCGAGTTTCCAAAACCAATTTATCAAGTCAACAGAAATTGGTGCTGCTCCTGAAAATACCTGATCGGCATTGTGCAACCCCAAAGCTTTTTTTATTTTCGTTTTTACGACACCCTTGATGATAGGAATTTTCAACATTCTATCAAGTTTTTTCTGTGGCATCTTTTCCAAAATCTTCTCTTGAAATTTTGCCCAAATACGTGGCACTGCGAGAAAAATTGTTGGTGCAGTATCCTGCAGATTTTTCGGAAACGTATCTAAACTCTCTGCAAAAGAAACTTGTCCGCCCGTATATAAACTTCCCATTTCAATCAACAATCGTTCGGCGATATGACACATGGGGAGGTAAGAAAAAAATATGGCTGTATTATCGATATTCAATGCAGGAAATGCCATTTCTGCGGCATATGCGAAATTGTAAAATTTATGCATCACACCTTTAGGCACACCTGTAGTGCCGCTGGTGTACATGATGGTACATAAATTATCCATCGGGAAATCGGGATTATCAGTAATAGGATCCGTTTTTGAAACGATATCATCCCATGTAGGAAAACCGGGAACTGAATAAAATGGATAAGCTATACAGGGTAACGTTTCCGGGACTCCCGGCTTAAGATATTCCCAATCATCCAGCTTGCCTACAAACAATAGCTTGCTTTCGCTATGATCGAGAATCTGCCTTACGGTAGTTGGAGCCATATTGGGGTACATGGGTACGGATACATAACCTGCCATCCAAATTGCATAATCGCTTAACATCCAGTGAACGCAGTTTTTCGATAGGATGGCAATTTTACTTCCCGGGGCATAGTTCAATGAACGGAGGTAGGCAGCCATTCTGCGCACCTGTTCGCCACATTCACGCCAGGAATAGGTATGCCATGTGCCGTTGACAGGTTGTCGCAGATACATGGCATCAGGTTGGGTAGCTTCCCATTTATAGAATGTAGACAGAGGAGAATGGATCACACGTTCAACAGCAGACATATTATTTAGTATTGTATTGGTCACTAAGATAATAATGACGACCATAAATGTTAAATCTTTCAGCAACTTTGCACTATGAACGAGCAATCAGGACGTACGGAGATATCTTCTTTGGGGGAATTCAAGCTAATAGACCTCCTAACACAAAACACCGAGATCAAGCATGCAGCCACTTTGAAGGGAATTGGCGATGATGCCGCGGTTGTAGATCACAGTCATTTGGTGTCAGTTATCAGCACCGACATGCTGGTGGAAGGTGTGCATTTTGATATGATGTACACCCCTCTTCAGCACCTGGGCTTTAAGGCCATAGCGGTAAATGTAAGTGATATCTGTGCTATGAATGCAACAGCTACACAAGTACTGGTATCGATAGCCATCTCCAATCGCTTTTCTGTGGAAGCACTGGAGGCATTATATGAAGGCATTCACCATGCTTGCCAGTATTTTGATGTTGATTTGATTGGCGGTGATACAACTACCAGTTTAAAAGGACTTGTCATATCGGTAACAGTAATTGGCGAAGCGAATGAAAGCGATATCGCCTATCGCAATGGCGCCAAACCGGGAGATCTCATTTGTGTCACCGGCGATCTTGGTGCTGCCTATTGTGGTTTGCAATTACTTGAACGAGAAAAACAGATTTATTTAGAAAATCCGGAAATTCAACCCGATCTGGAAAATAAAAAACATATTGTTGGAAGGTTTCTTCGTCCGGAAGCGAGAAAAGACATTATAACTTACTTTAAAGAACATGGAATAAAACCCACATCCATGATTGATATTTCGGATGGTTTATCATCAGAGATATTACATATCTGCAAGCAGAGTGCTTGTGGCGCGATAATTTATGAGGATGCCATTCCCATTCACGAAGAAACCTATCAGCAAGCTACAAAATTCAACATCGACCCATTGGTATGCGCATTAAATGGCGGTGAAGATTATGAGCTATTATTTACCGTTGATGAATCGATGGGTGAAAAGATCGCACAACATGCAGGAATATCTGTGATTGGAAAAATTACAGATAAAGCAAGCGGTACATTTCTTAAAACAAGGAATGAGAATTTGTTCAAAATAGAAGCACAGGGATGGAATTCATTTCCTGATCAACAGTAAATGTTGAATCAATTATCAAGATAAAACACCTTGTTGTAGACTTTGTTTTCGACAAATACCGAGAGGATGTACAATCCTCTAGCATTTTGAGTCACATTTACGCTCAACACTCTACCCGGTTCAATTTTATTGAAGACGCCCTCTACTATTTGGTTGCCTATCATATCGAAAACATAGATCTGTGCTTTATCATTTGTTTCAACATTGACCACAAATTTGATCACACCTTTCACAGGATTTTGTGTAATCCAAAGTATTTCGTCCTCAGGAACAATAACAGAGTCTTCGGGTTCAACAAAATCCGGTTCGGTGAAACAATCATAAGGCAAACCATAAATCCAAGGCAGTGTTGTAGGCTCGCTTGTTAAAAATGTATACAATCGATCGGCAACTTTTGTTTGACCTGTACCGCTTAGCATGATGCCATTATCACCGCTGGCGTAATCACCGGGACAAAGCCATCGCAGATTATCATATGCACGAAGATTTCTTCCATCAGCCCAAACATTTGGTCCCCATGCTATCCACGGTGCATCGGCATCCTCGCCGGAATAAATTAATGAGGTATCACCGTTTATTTGTGCATCAATAACTGCTTTAATTGCAAAATCATTGAGGTATGGAATGGGCTCTTCAAAAAATTCGTGACCGTCAAACATGGTATCAGCATATCCTCCATATGGCAATCCGGATATATACAGCAAAGACAAATTAGGTAATTGCTTTTTCATTTTACGTATCACTTCGATATACGTATTTTTCACTGAATCAATATAGGCATCTTCAGTAATCAGTGTGTCGTCGTAATTCGTGGTCATCAGCCATACTGCGCGAACTTGTTTTTTCTTGAGGTTCTGGCTTTGTAAATAATCATTCACATCATTCCAATAAGCATCAGATGCATCGGCGCCGTACATGTCGTGAAGGGTGTAATCTTCCATGCAAGCGTTTACGATGCGCATACATGAATCACCTAAACCCAAATCATCGTGTTGTGTAATAAATTTGTTGAAAATCTTTCCTGCGGCCTCATTACCGAGCCCGAGAAAAACAAATTTACCGTATGAAGTATCTTCCTGCCCATCATAATTAATAGGCAATAAACTTTCGGCTATGGCAATTCCTGAATCGGCGTGTGCGGCGGGCATTGTATTTAACCCATCCGGATATAATCCACCTTGATGTACACCAAAATAATCTGTTTGAAGATCTACAATGGGTATGTGAAATGAAGTATCATTTTCACAATTTATCTGAGCTGTGGCAGAAAAACAACAAAGGATAAGCGCGATTGCACTTATCCTTTGTAATGTAATGTATTGATTAACAGGCTGTAATGCCCGAATATGCATATGCTTAATGATTCAAAATAATTGGCTGTGAAAAATGTTCCCCATTGGCCACAACTTCAAAATAATAAATACCTGCAGGCTGATCGCTTAAATTAAATTGATAGAAAGAGAATGGTTGAATTCCACCATAAGATTCTTCCAGCACTACTTCACCAACCTGATTTACAACCTTTACTTGTATTGCCTCTGTCAGCACTTCATCAAAATCAACATAATATTGACCTGATGAAGGGTTAGGGAATACCGTGATTTCATCTTTGGTTAAAATTGTAGGTTCTTCAGGCAAAATAATGCTACCATCTGCTAAACGACCTGCGCCGCATGACGCCCATTTCGGACCATCCATAAACCAACCTTCCGACAAGGTGTCTGTGCGGAAGAATTGCAATAAAATATTCGCGAGTTTATCTTTTCCTTCGTTGGTGAGGTGATATCCACCACCATCGATGGCAAATTCAGTTTCACAATTCCAGGTCAAGCTATCCAGTTCGCGAGGATTTTTTCCATCAGCCCAAATATTTGGTCCCCATGCAAGATAAGGCACTTGAATTCCGGCGCCTTTATATTTTAATGCAGGATCGCCGGTGATCTGACGTTCGATCAGCGACTTCATTGCAAAGTTGTGATGATAGCTTGAAGGTTCTTTAATTACATGATAAAGTGCTTTCATTGGATCTGCATATCCTCCGTATGGGAAACCACTGAGGTAAACCACCTTCAGGTTTGGATAGTAATACAACATTGTATTAAGTGCGATCAGGAAGCGTTTGCTCAATGAATCTACATAACCGATGGGATCAGTACCATTAGAGTCGATACGAGAGCTGTGCATCAACCAACCAACCTGAACTTGAATAGGAGTAAGATCTTTTTCAGCAAGCTTATAAATTTTGATGTAATCGAAATATTCTTCGTTGCCGATATACATTGCCTCTATACCATCAGAACCGTTTGCAGTATTTACTGCTTTCATACATGGGTTGAGGTCATTGTAATCTTTCATCAACTGAATCATGTGGTTGAATGGTCCACCTACGGTTGAAGCACCAAATCCACCCAATACAATTTTACCTGTAGCGTAGTTTACAACACCGGCAGTATCGAGTGGTTTTAATTTTTTCATGATTTTCAAACCGTTGATCATGTGACCGCTAGGCATGATATTCGAACCACCGGGATAGAGACCTCCCTGGTAAATTCCGGCATAGTAATCTGTGCCAAGGTCAACAAGGGGAATAAGACCTGTTGAATCATTAGCACAATTCAATTGTCCAAAAACCGGCTGTGCAATTGTAGTTGCTGCCAGTAGTGTGCATGCGAGTATTAATTTTCTCATGGATTAATAAAGTTGGTATCGTTCTGTAAAAA
The DNA here is from genome assembly GCA_019694895.1 of Chitinophagales bacterium. Classification (GTDB taxonomy): domain Bacteria; phylum Bacteroidota; class Bacteroidia; order Chitinophagales; family BACL12; genus UBA7236. The sequence goes on along the minus strand of JAIBBA010000007.1, from coordinate 5,743 downwards.
AAGTTGTCAAAGATACAGAAAGCCAAATGGGCTTCCTAGTTGCGTGGCGTCAAAAATAATTATTGCTTGAGAAAGCTGAGCGACATCACACGTAATCCGGTTTGGCGCGCTACGATGTAGTATGTTCCGGTAGGCAGGCCTGCCAAGGAAACAGGATAAGCGATATAACTATTTGATGGACAAAAGTTTAGGTTTGAAACCGGCTGCCCCATTGCGTTGTAAATAGTAACTTCAACCGGAAGATCGGCCCAGCGATCGAGTTCTAATAAAGCGTCGTTTCCGGCCGGGTTTGGGCTAAAAGTTAAAGTTGCCTCAGTAGAAGGTTCTTCAACCTTAAAGTCGGGATCACAACTAGTCCAGCGAGCACCATATTTAAACCAATCGGCTGCTATGGGTGAATTGATGAAATAATCATATATGAGTTTTCCCATCTTATCCTTACCGGTATTCGACATATGGTAGCCGCCGCCATCAGGCTTGTAATCTACCTCGCAAACCCAACGCAAATGGTCTGTGGTATTGGCTCTTAGCCCATCAGCCCAGATATGAGGGCCCCAGCCCAGCCAGGGTGCTACCCTGTCAGGAGCCTTATAATCAAGACCGGGATCGTCTTCGATTTGTCGCTCGATGAGAAACTTTACCGACCAATTATTCCAATAACTGGACGGTTCCATGATCATATCATAAAACTCTTTGGTTGGATCGGCATAACCGCCATAATTGAAGCCACTGAGATAAACCTGTTTGAGATTCGGGAATTTTTTCAGCAACACCTGCATCAGTATCTCATATTTATTGGCTACTTCCTGTGGTTGATAAGGCCATATCAGAATAGTATCGATTCTGGATGTCACCATTACCCAAATTATTTCAACCTGATGGCGCGTGATTCCGGCGTAATCTAGGTCCGGCATCACTTCATCATCCCAATACCATGCATCTTCAATAGTATCTATCATTACCTCAAGCCCTTTGGCGCCTACTGCACAATTAGCGAATTTGAGACACGGATTTACAGCGGGGTCTTCTTCGCAAACTGTTTTAAAATGATTAAATGCATTTCCGGCAGTTGATGCTCCCAGGCAAATAAAACCTACTTTACCATCTACAAGATCAACAGCACCATCGGCATTGAGCGGAAAAACCTGGCGACTGATATTCATTCCATCAGCATAGTGCGAATAGGGCATTGTATTCGAGCCATCGGGATACAGACCGCCTTGATAGCCAAGATAAAGACCTGTTTTGAGGTCAATCAGCGAGCGGAGATACGAGGTGTCATTATCGCATTGCAATTGCCCATAAACCAGTTGAACACCGGTCATAAGCAACAACAGGTTTAAGTGCCGGAGGAGTCGCAATGCTTGCATAAGGTTTCAAAAATAGTGAATTATGATTTCCTGCCGGGCATTGGGTAACTTTGCTGGTCAAAGCGCTTTACTATGACCGATGATAATCAGCAACATGCACTTGAAGACCTGAAGGAGATCAGGGCAATGATGGAACGTTCGTCGCGTTTCATTTCACTTTCCGGTTTATCAGGAATTAGTGCCGGAATCATTGCCATAATTGGAGCCTTTATCGGAGGTTGGTATATCAACAAAAATATCGATTATGTAGAGGGAAATATAGCCAGAGAAAATGTGCGCACAGAAGATGTAGTTTTTCTGTTGCTACTGGCCGGTGTAATTTTATTTCTTGCAATTGGAGCAGCAATTTATTTTGCCATCAGAAAAGCAAGACTCAACAATTTACCAATTTGGAATAAAGCAGCTGAACTTACATTGGTGAATTTATTATTACCGCTTGGTACCGGTGCTATATTTTGTCTGATATTATTTACTTACGGATTATATATTTTAATAGCTCCTGCAACCTTAGTATTTTATGGATTAGCATTATTAAATGCCAGCAAATTCACACTCTCAGAGATTAGGTACTTAGGCGTTTCAGAGATTGTTCTCGGTCTCATTGCTATGGTTATTCCCGGATACTCGATATTATTTTGGGCTTTAGGATTTGGACTTTTGCATATTGTTTATGGTGCAGTGATGTACTTCCGATACGAAAGATGATTGAAGGATTAAATAAGGAATTTGATAATCGTGTACGATTGGGCATTATGAGTATTCTCATGGTGAACAGCGACGTAGATTTTAATTCCGTTAAAAACCTTCTTCAGCTCACCGACGGGAATCTTGCCAGTCATATGTCGGCACTCGAAAAAGCGGGCTATGTAGAAGTTAACAAAGCATTTGTAGGCAAGAAACCACGTACCACTTATGCTGTTTCCGAAAGCGGCAAAAAGGCCTTTCAGGAGCACCTCAATGCCCTGGAAAAGTTGATCAAAATGGGTAAATAAAGACCCGCCTCGAATGTTGAACCCTTAAGGATTGCAAGGCGTATAGGTCAAATTCGGCGCACTTTTTGCAGCATTATTTCATGTGATAACGCTTTCCCGTGCAATTTCTACTTTGAATTTCAAAGTAAGTTGTATATTTGCACCATGACCTCCGGAAAGAAGCCGATGATAGCCCATGTGTGGCAGCTGTTCATACGTTGGGTGGAGCTATATACGTGGCGATTTATTTTATCGCTCCTGCTAATCACTTTCAGCATTATTGTGGTATGGGAACCCTTTTGGTTTGTATCGGCATTGGATGCCTTGCGCATACCGTATGCTGTTTTTCTGGTAGCCTTTGTAATGTTCTTTTTTCTGCGGAATAATTATGCTTTGGCATCAGCGGGAGGCATCGCATTATTGATCATACTTCCGGGAATCTGGCCATATTTTAAAACTGCGAATGAGATACCGGCAGAGGCAAAAAAAGAAAAGCAGGAAATTGTAGAATCAGATCTTACGGTGTTGCATTTTAATGTCAAGGAAAACAATAAAAAAATAGAAACCGTTGCAGAGGCAGCTGTTCAATCCGGAGCTATAATCGTGTCAATGCAAGAATTAAAACCTATTTCTTTTCCTAAGGTGGACACCATTATGCGCAGCATTTATCCCTATGTTTATAGCGAACTGGATTATCCCGGTTTTGGTATGGCATTGTACGCAAAGGTTCCTTTTACATCAACAGAAACGCTAGAATTTAATGGATTTCCTGTGCTACATTGCACGGTAGAAATTGACGGCACTGAAATACATTTGCTGGCGGCAACCACCAGTACACCAACAAACGACAAAGATGCACAATTGCAAGCCAAACAATTTGTATTTATGTCGGAACTAGTGCTCGCCTTGCAAGGACCGTTATTTTTAATGGGCGATATGAATTCCGTTCCATGGAGTGAAGGTATTGAAGGCTTGTTGAAAAAAACGCAATTAAAAGACAGTCGCAAAGACCTCTCTGCCACCTACCCTGCCCAGTCGCCACTACAAATTCCCATCGATTATATTTTTCATTCGAAGGAATTTACATGCAATAAATTCAGTACCGTTGGCGGCACTACAAGCAATCACCTCGGACTAATGGGTTATTATACCTTGCGCTCAACAAAAAAATCTAAAATACAGGATGACAAAAAAGCGCAATGAAATTAAAAGTTTTGCTGATGCTTTTCGGGGAATTGGAATTTTATTCCGGCGAGAGCGGCATGCACAAATACATTTGGTAATTGCAATTGCCGTGGTATTCGCAGGTTTTTATTTTTCCATTACCGATATACAATGGCTTGTAATTGCCTTGACTATTGCAATGGTTTTTACTGCAGAAGGTCTCAACACAGCAATTGAGAAATTGTCTGATGCTGTCCATCCCGAAAGAAGTGAAAAAATACGTGATGTAAAAGACATTGCCGCCGGGGCGGTACTGATTTCTTGCATTATAGCTGTAATCATTGGTTGCTGCATATTCATCCCATATTTATAATTATGCTCAAAACATTAAGATTAAGTCGCTACCATTATTTGTTGTGCTGCACGGCATTTTCGATGTTGCTGTTGTTGGCCAGGATGTATCACACCAACACCTTGGAGTATAGATTTATGGCGATTAATCTTTTTCTGGCATGGATCCCGTATGGCGTAGCAAAACTTATGCAAAACATTCCTATTGGAAAATGGCGTCCGCTAATAATTGTGCTTGCATTCGTATGGTTGATATTTTTCCCGAATGCACCATATATGATCACGGATATATTTCACCTTTCCGAATTCGATGCCATGCCGAAATGGTATGACCTGATCATGCTGTTATCTTTTTCATGGACAGGATTGTTACTCGGATTTTTCTCACTGCGCAAAGTGTTGCATCGCATCAATGCCGGGAATAATTTTCCGCAAATGATAGTATCCTTTATCATATTTTTCCTGTGTGGCGCAGGAATTTATTTAGGTCGCTACGAACGTTGGAACAGCTGGGAAATCATTACTCAACCCCGAATACTAATTTCCGATTTCCTTGGATTACTTGCACAAGACGCCGTGATGTTTCAAATGGCAACATTGAGTTTTGTCTTTGCCACTTTTTTTACGATGATATTTTATTTTGTCCCCGAGGAAACTACTTGATCAATCGATGTATTGCAATGCTTTCTCGATATCAGCAATCAACACATTTGCTTCTTCAAGTCCCGCATAGAACCGCACAAATCCGGCAGGATAATCATCGCCGATTTTAATACACGCGGGCACAATCAATGATTCATATCCACCCCAACTGACAGCCATGAGGAAGCGTTCGAGGCTATTACAAAATGCTTCAACTTGTGTTTTATTTTCTGTTTTAAGAATCATGGCAAACAATCCGCAACCACGTGTCATTTGTTTTTGTGCAAGTGCAAATTGCGGATGGCTAGGATGGAAAGGATGAATGATGCGTTCAATTTTCGGATGTCCCATAAAATGCTCGACTATCATTTCAGCATTAGATGCACTTTTTTCCAATCGAATTGGCAAGGTGCGCATACCACGTAAAAGTAACCATGCATCATGCGGCGAAGGCACAGCACCGAATCCCATAAATACTCTGCGAAACATGCCTGCAATATGTTCGGAATTGCCACAAACTGCACCTGCTACCACATCGCTATGACCGGCAAGATATTTTGTTGCCGTATGAATAACAAAATCAACGCCTAATTTATGCGGATGCTGATAAATGCCTGCGGCATAACTATTGTCTATTGCTGTGAAAATATGATGCTTTCTTGCAAGCTTGGAAACAGCTTCAAGGTCTTGTAATTCGAACCAGAAGGTATTTGGACTTTCGAGATAAATGAGTTTTGTATTTGATTGAATTGCTTGTTCAAATTGAGACATTTCGCGTCCATCAATAAATGTTGTCGTGATATTATACTCAGGAAATACCTCAGTAAGCAAATATTGCGTCCAGCTATAAGGACTCTTCACACATATAACATGATCACCGCTACGAAGTGTATGCAATAATATAGCAGCAATGGCAGCCACGCCACTACTGAACACCAGACAATCATCGGTACCTTCCAAGGCTGCTATTTTTTTTCTTACAATTTCAACTGTAGGATTATTTCCTCTGGTATACACATGATGCTGTTGCTCCGTATTAATAGCATCCCGAAAATCGGCGACGGTTTTAAATGCAAAATTGCTGGTCTGCACTATCGGAGGTGTTACCGCATCAAAATACTGATCGCGTTCTTCGCCAAGGATATTGAGGATGTATGACAGGTCCATGATGGTGGGTTATTGGACTGTAAAAGTAATAAATGGGTGAGCTTGCCTCGCCTCTGGCGGGTGGGTGAGTGGGTGAGT
>JAIBBA010000184.1 GCA_019694895.1 Chitinophagales bacterium | reverse complement strand
ATATCTTTCGATGAGGCGATAGCATTTTCAGCACGGTCGATATCATCCAAGGCCGGAAGAAGGTCTTTGATTACCTCCAAGCCTGCAGTTTTAAAAAGTTCCAGTCGCTCCTTGGTGGTTCTGCGCTTATAGTTTTCGAATTCTGCCAAGAGACGGATGTACTTATCCTTCTGCTCGCCAAGTTCCTTGACCATAGTGGTAGCGTCATCAACGGCTCCCTCATCCACAGGCAGATTCTCCTGCTCGTTTACCGGAGTTTCTACGTCCTGTTCTGCCTGATTTTTCACTTCTTGATCCTTATTTTGCTCTGTTTCGCTCATAATTGCCGGTTATTCATGTCAAAAATGCATACCCCTTCCGTTCCCAAAAGGTTAATTGGGGTGGGCAAAAATACTGCCACTGCACTGTCATTTGCCAAAATGACACGAAAAAACCGCCAAATCAGCTGTTAGAGAGCCTTCCCTGCAGGTTTTCGTTCAGGAGAGCTTCGAGTTCATTGATCATGATATTGCGACGAATGATCACGCCATCGCCGTCAATGAGGTAGTATTTGGGTAGATAACTGATATTATATGCCAACACAGACGGAGAGTTCCAGGCACGTTGATCGATAGTATTACATGGCCAACTCATGTTGTCTTCTGCAACTGCTTTCGCCCATTTTTCGCGGTCGGTATCCAGAGAAACCGAATAAATGCAGAATTTCTTCCCGTTGTCGAAGGTGGCATCCTTGAACTTCTGATAAATACGCTGCATTTCGAAGTGGTTACGTCGTGCTTCAGAATTCTGTGAATCCCAAAATTCTACCAATACATATGAACCCTTATGAGCAGACAAGCTGATCATTTCACCTTTCAGATTTTCTGATTGAATTTCAGGTGAATGGTTACCGGTAGCAACACCTATGGTTGGTGAGGTGACGGAATTACTGCATCCGTAGGAAAGAAACCCGAGGGTTATTAAGGCTGCGAAAAAATAAACAATTGACGATGTGGTGAAATGGGAGGAGGTCAATCTGCTATCCATATTAATTTGCTTGTTCTATTAGTATCTTTTCCAGTTCGGGTATCAGGATGTTATGGTTAATAATAATTCCTTTATCGTCGATCAAAAAGTACTTCGGAAGTGATGCAATATTGTAATCCAAGACTGCTTTGCTGTTCCATGCCTGAGTATCATTTACCATAGTGGTGAAATTGATACCGTCGGCAGCAATCGCCTCTTGCCACTTTTTAGGATCTGTATCTATTGAGATGCTATAAATTGCAAAACCGTTGCCTCCATCGAGAGAAGTATTGCGATATTTACTATACATGCGTTGCATCTCGAAATGGTTTTTTCTTGAAGCTGAATTATTGGAATCCCAAAATTCCACCAATACAAGCTTGCCTTGCAATGCGCTTAGGGACTGCGTTTTACCTTGAGCATCGGGAGCTGATATCTCAGGGGCGATATTACCTATGTGGTCGCCAACAACTGGCGCCGGTGTCTTGCAGGAATTGAGCACTATTGCCATTACAAACAGGAGTATATACCCACCAATGGCAGTAGCCCTAAAATAATGTTTACTCATCTGAAACGGTGTGTGTGAAGAAAATGGGAACCGTTGAATCGAGCACAAAATTAATCATGCGCCGATAATTAATTATAATTTATTACCGGTCATTATCAAGAATTAACACATACGCATGCAAATCGCCGTCATCCGTCAAATCCTTACAATCTGAGCGCCGATATTATTTAATCGCTGATCGATTAATTGATAACCTCTATCGATCTGCTCAATATTGCGGATAATGCTTTTCCCTTCGGCAGATAATGCCGCTATCAGCAATGCCACCCCGGCACGTATATCCGGAGAACTCATCTCCAGTCCGCGCAATCTGAACTTCCTGTCCAAACCGATTACTGTTGCCCGATGCGGGTCGCATAAGATGATCTGCGCACCCATTTCTATCAGCTTGTCGACAAAGAACAATCTGCTTTCAAACATTTTCTGATGAATAAGCACGCTTCCTCTTGCTTGCGTAGCCACCACCAAAACGATACTGATAAGGTCGGGCGTAAATCCCGGCCAAGGTGCATCGGCTATGGTAAGTATTGATCCGTCGATGAAATTCTGTATTTCGTAATGTTCTTGAGCAGGTATGAAAAGGTCATCCCCACGGCGTTCCATGGCAATGCCAAGTCTTGAAAACACTTCCGGAATGATACCAAGCTGCTCAAAATGCACATCGCGAATAGTGATTTCACTCTGTGTCATTGCCGCCAGTCCAATAAAACTGCCGATCTCTATCATGTCGGGAAGAATAGTATGCTCACATCCACCAAGCTCACTCACCCCTTCAATATGTAACATGTTCGAGCCTATACCCGTAATCTTTGCCCCCATGCGCACCAACATATCGCAGAGCTGCTGCAGATAAGGTTCACAAGCAGCATTGTAAATGGTTGTTTTGCCTTCAGCTAATACAGCAGCCATCAGAATATTGGCAGTTCCGGTTACGGAAGCCTCATCCAGTAACATATAAGTACCTTTCAGTTTATCAGCGCTGATGGCACCGGTATTTACATCAAAATGTGCACCTAGTTTAATAAATCCCATGACATGGGTATCTAACCTGCGGCGACCGATTTTATCGCCTCCGGGCTTTGATAATGTGGCGTATTTAAATCGCGCCAACAGCGGTCCCATCACCATAACTGAGCCGCGCATTTTCCGACTTTGATTCACAAATTCTTCGCTGTGAATAAAATCATGATTGACATCATCAGCCTGAAATGCACAGGTATTGGCATCCATGCGATTTACCTTCACACCCATTTTTGCCAGCAGTTCTATCAGGAAGTTGACATCGCGGATATCGGGAATATTCCGGATAACGACCTGCTTATCGGTAAGTAAAACGGCACATATCACTTGCAGTGCCTCATTCTTTGCCCCCTGAGGAATCAACTCACCTTTTAGGCGCCTTCCTCCGGTGATCTCAAATGCGTTCATCAACGATTCTTTTTGAAATTCTTGTGGTTGCCGCCATTATTCCGCTTGAAGTTGCGGTTATTGCCCTGATGACGATGTTGCTGTTGGCGCTGTTGTTGTCCTTGTTGCGGTCCGCGATTCTGACGTGTCAATGTATCCAGATCAGTATCGTCTTCCAATTTAATAGCACCATGACTTAAACTCTCCAATTCCTGTTTGATGATATTGTCATTCACATTATCACTGTTCCAGTTTTGGTAAACGAGTTTCATATAATTGGCAATTACCTGAGCATATTCCTGACGCAATTCAGGATCTGTCATCTCAACAGCTTTATTCACACAGGTCTCTACATTTTTTCCGTAATGTGCGAAGCGAATCTTTGTTTTCGGATAACTTAACTTGATACTTTTTCTCGTTAGTGTTTCGCGTTCAGGAACAGGATATGGAGAGTTTGCTTTCAATTTGAAATCACTCATCATATAAATATGATCCCATAATTTATGACGGAAGTCTTCAACGTTCCTCAAAGTGGGATTCATAGTTCCCATCAGTTCAATTATATCCTGCACAAGTTTATTGCGCACTTCATCATCTTCAATCTTGCAGGCAAAGTTGACCAGGTTTTGGATATGGCGACCGTATTCGCGCAATATCATCTGGGGCAACTGGGTATTATATGGCATTGAATTGTATTTGCAACAAAGGTAGCAGATTGCACCACAGTAAGCAAGTGCCCAAAACACTGCGGGCACCCTTCTCAGAGCGCCCGCAGCTTGTACTTCAAATTAGGGGTTAATGGTCGGCATCCGGAGTCGGTTGCTGTCCACCGGGCTTGCCGCCTCCCGGAGGAGGAGGTCCCTGCTTGTCGCGGGCGTGTTTCATCATCTCACGCTTAAATTCGTTCTCGGCATCTGCCAGCAAGGCAACCTTTTTTAAAGGCAATACCTTTTTGAATTCCTCGAGATACTTCTTCTTGATATCAAGCATCTTCTGCTCATTTTCAAAATGACTGCTGATCATTTTATTCAGCTCTTCATCGGTCATTTTATCAATTTCTTTGCCCTTGCGAAGATCTTTTTCCTTTTCTTTTATTACATCCATCTCTTCCTGCATATCATTATATACCGGCCAGAATTTTTGTGCTTCATCAGTGCTGAGGTCGAGATATTTTGTCAGAAAAGCAATGCGCAAAGCTTCAATTTTTTCATCGTCCATACCCGGAGGTGGTGGTGGCGGACCTTGAGCTTTAGCCACTCCTGTTATACACAAGAGTAAAGCGATCAAATAATTTTTCATAATGGTCAATTTATGGTTTGAGGTTAGGTAACATTTCGAATTATAAAGCCATGTCTTCAAAAATGGCTGCATTATTTAAATATTCTTGTAATAACACATCATCTATATCCTCCAACAATTCTTCATCCAAAATTGCGGGACCTTGCGTTCCATTTTCTGTTGAAGGATATACTTGCTCATGCATAGCCTCCTGAAAATGTTCATCGGCATCTGTTGCACCAACTAATTCTGTCGACAAAATATCAGAAGCTTCTATACTATGAATTTCTTCACTCAAATAATTATAAATATCATCACTACTCAACGATGCAATTTGTTCATTGATATAATTATCCAATTCAGCATCACTCATTTTCGCGAATTGCATTTCCAGTGAATGATTAGCGGCATTGCGCTGTAAAAAAACAATTCCGGCAACAATGAGTACTGACGCAGCAGCAGATATATACATCCACATTCGCAGCGATTTCCCCGTTTGCGA
>JAIBBA010000064.1 GCA_019694895.1 Chitinophagales bacterium | reverse complement strand
GAGGTTGTATTGCAAAAATTAAAAGCCAAAGGATACACCCTCTCCTCTCGGGAAGCCATCGGACGCGTAGATGCAATTTTAATACATGAAGGCTCATTATTCGAAGGCGCTCCCGATCCACGTGGTGATGATGCTGCCGTTGGATGGTGAAAATTTTAATAATGAAAATCGATGCTCAGGCTGTGCAATACAAGAGTCCAACAAATCTGACAAAGTGAGTGGCAGCTTACAACAAATATCGCAATTAGGCATCCGCGGTGAGTTGCGATTTTCAATAATTTGGTTTTGCCTGATTACGGAAAAACGCCGCTGCCATCGTGTTCGGATGATGGTATCCGGCTAAGTTCAGGGTTTTCAGCACTGACGGCTCCTCCTTACCTGAGATGCATCCGTTTCAACTATGGGCAGCGATGCAGATAAGCAACAATGGGAATTGATCACTTCCTCGCAACCACCAGCAACCTGTCGCCATTGCGGTTGAACAATTTTGTAAACGGATAATTGATGACATGTATGAGGTATTTGATCTTGTATTCAAATCCTCCGGTCTTCATATTTAACTGCGAAGGCTTCTTAATTCTGTTCACCACCTGCACTTCGCGAAACTCTTTTTTAAATAGCGCACTGATGGTTCGAGGTGTATATTCAAACACATGGTAGGGCTTATCCACAAATCGCTTGCGCTTTCCCATCAGTTTAAAAATTGCAGTAGCAATATGTGTAGAGAATAAATTAAAGGTTGATGGCACTGCCACTATTGCAACGCCATTATCTTTTAAAATGCGATGCATATTTTTCACCACAAGATCAGGATGAATAAAATGTTCGAATACATCGCCACCGTATACACAATCCCATTTATGTAGATGTGCCGACAGGTCGATGTTCTCAAAATTGCCACACAAAGCATCAATATTAAATTTTTCCTTCGCGCGACTCACTGCCATAGGCGAAAATTCTATTCCACCAATTTCAAGTCCAAGATCACGTGCGGCTGCCAGCATATGTCCCATAGCAAATCCGATTTCGAAAACGCTTTGCATGTCAGGTTTAAACGCGAGCATATTTTGCTTTACTGCATTGATGCGATGATCTATCCCGTTTTTATCCTGACCTTGCTCATAGGTCATGCCAATGCGGTTTAATCCATGCTGACCGGTTTCAAAATATTCATCGGCATACAACAGTCCCAGCTCCTCATCGGTGGGTTTGGGATCCATGGTGATGAGACCGCAATTCTTGCATGTAGTGAGTACAAATTCCTTACTATTCCATTGATAATAATAAGGGGTGGCACTGAAATGAGTATGTCCGCAGGAAACACAATGCATGATACGTAGTGACTATGTCGCTCAAAAATACGCAAATCCGCGCCCTTACAAGAGTCAGCGTTTTTATCCCACCCCACCTTTCCGTATTTTTGCAGCAAATTTCGAATATGCATAGTAACACCTTTTATCGCACCCATACCTGCGGAGAGCTCAGAATGCAATCCGTTGGCACTACAGTTACCCTTTCGGGATGGATGCACCGTAGCCGCGACCTTGGAGGCATGACCTTCATCGACCTCCGCGACCGTCACGGAATCACGCAATTGGTGTTCAATATGGAATCAAATGCTGCCTTATGCGAAATGGCGCGCAAGCTGGGAAGAGAATTTGTGATCTGCGCCAGCGGTGTTGTAACTGAACGTTCCAGCAAAAATGCGCAATTGCCAACAGGTGATATCGAGATTATTGTCGACAAACTGGAAATTCTCAATGCAGCTGAGCTTCCTCCATTTACTATGGATGATGAAACGGATGGCGGTGAAGAATTGCGTATGCGCTATCGTTATCTCGATTTGCGTCGCCCGCAGATGCAACAGCGATTGATGCTGCGTGCAAATATGCTCAAAGCCGTTCGCGAGTATTTAGATGCTGAAGGGTTTGTTGAAGTAGAAACACCAAACCTGATAAAATCCACTCCCGAAGGTGCGCGCGACTTTTTAGTGCCTTCGCGCATGCAGCCGGGATTGTTTTACGCATTGCCGCAATCGCCGCAAATATTAAAACAATTGCTCATGGTGAGCGGAATGGATCGCTACTACCAAATTGCAAAATGTTTTCGCGATGAAGATTTGCGTGGCGACCGTCAGCCGGAATTTACGCAGATCGACTGTGAAATGAGCTTTGTGCGTCAGGAGGATGTATGGAATATGTTTGAAGGAATGACGAAGCATGTATTTAAGAAAGTAAAAAATATTGACCTTCCGGATTTTATTCGCTTGCCTTACCGTGATGCGATGAAATATTACGGCAGCGATAAACCGGATTTGCGCTTCGATTGTAAAATTCAAGACTTAAATGCCGTTGTAGGCGGAAGTGAATTTGGTGTATTTAATAATGTGCTGGCTTCCAATGGATTGGTTGCGGGTATTGTTGCAAAAGGATGCAGTGAATATTCACGCAAACAAATTGACGAACTTACAGAATTTGTTAAAGCGCCGCAGCGTGGAGCCGGTGGTTTGATATATATTAAATTCAGTCAGGACGGCTCCGTAAAATCATCTATGGATAAATTCTTTACACCTGAACAATTAATGGCTATCGGCGAATCAGTTGGTGCAGGGAAAGGAGATTTATTAGTGATAGTTGCCGATAAAGAAAAGAAAACACGCAAAGTACTCGGCGATCTGCGATTGGAAATGGCGAAGCGTGAAAATTGGATCGATAAAAATGCGTGGAGTGTATTTTGGGTTGTAGATATGCCTTTATTCGAACCTGATGAAGAAACGGGTGAACCAATTTTTGCGCATCATCCTTTCTGCTCACCACATCCTGATGATTTCCAATATATGGACAGCGATCCTTTGCGCGTGCGTGCTCAGAGTTATGATATGGTGATGAATGGCAATGAGATTTTGAGTGGCAGTATTCGTATTCACAACAAAGAACTTCAGGAAAAAATATTCAAGATTCTTGGCTTCTCTGAGGAAGAAAAAGAACGTCGCTTCGGATTTATGGTGAATGCTTTTAAATATGGTGCACCGCCGCATGGTGGTTGTGCGTTTGGCTTCGATAGATGGGTAATGCTCATGGCGGGTGGAGATACTATCCGCGATGTAATTCCATTCCCAAAAAACAACAACGGCCGCGATATGATGATGGACGCCCCCGGCGAAGTCGACAACGATCAGCTCCGTATTGTAGGGGTTAAGCTATTGTAAGATTTCACGCAGAGGCGCAGAGCCGCAGAGGTTAGAGATTATTTACTACCCTGTGAATGCCATCTTTTATTAGGACTTCATTGAAATTAACAAGCAGGCCGAGCTTTATTCCTGTGAGCCGTAAATATGTCAACAACTGCTTATAATGAACCGGTGATAATTGATCTATGGATTTAAGTTCAATTATAATCCTATTATCAACAATAATATCTGCCTTGAAGGCATTTTCTACTAACACTACATCATCATAAACAATAGGAATTACCTGCTGCCGCCTATACCCAATCTCACGTTTATCAAGTTCAGATGCCAGCACCTCTTCATAAACTGATTCGAATAAACCGGGGCCAAGTTCTTTGTGCATGTGGATTAAAATATCCACGATAACACCGGAAAGCTGATTAATATGCATAACAAAATTTAAGGGTGAAACAATCACCAAATTTTGCCAATTAAAAAGCAATTTAATAAAACTTTATCCACCCTAAGCGCTTACGCTATTGTCGCTCCACAATACAACATGTTCAAAAAAACTCTGCGTCTCTGCGCCTCTGCGTGAAATTATCACACCATTTGTAAGTACTTCTCTGTAGTGAGCATGTCTTTGTGGAGGAAGCGGTCTTCGGTGTTGAAGGTTACGTGTTGGCGGTATGAAGCAATGTAATTTTCCAGTGCCGGAGATGTTTTAGCAGGGCGACGGAATTCGAAAGCTTGCGCTGCAGTCAACAATTCAATAGCCAGAATACGTTCAACATTAATTGCCACACGCAAACATTTTGTTGCCGCATTGGCACCCATGCTCACATGATCCTCCTGTTCATTACAACTGCTAATAGAATCAACACTCGCCGGAGTACATAACTGTTTATTTTGAGAAACAATACTCGCCGCAGCATATTGCGGAATCATCAATCCCGAATGCAATCCCGGATCAGGCGTCAAAAATTCAGGCAGTCCACGCGCTCCACTTAATAATCTATAAACCCTTCGTTCAGAAATATTGCCCATCTCACTCAAGGCCATAGCCAGAAAATCTAAAGTTAAAGCGAGCGGCTCTCCGTGAAAATTTCCGCCACTCAAAATCATATCCTCCTCAACAAATACATTCGGATTATCCGTTACACCATTAATCTCGCGTTCAACAATAGTTTTACAATATTGTATGGTATCATAACAAGCACCATGCACCTGCGGAATACACCTGAAAGAATACGGATCCTGCACTTGCTGTTTCTCAGCGAAAAACAATTCAGAACCCTGCATTATATGCATAAAAGCCTTCGCAATAGCAATCTGTCCATGCTGCCCGCGAATTTGATGAATCTGATCGGTAAACGGCTCCGATTTGCAATCATATGCTTCGAGAGAAACTCCGGCAATGTACGTCGACTGACGAATAATATTATCAGCTTTAATCAATGTATACACGGCATGCGCAGCCATAAACTGTGTTCCGTTTAATAGTGCAAGACCTTCCTTTGATTGCAATTTCAATGGCGACAATTTCGCTTCTTTCAATACCTCTGCAGTAGGTCTGATTTTACCGTTTACTTTCAATTCTCCTTCACCAATCAATGGCAAACTCATATGTGCAAGCGGACAAAGATCGCCCGATGCACCTAATGAACCTTGTTCATAGATAACAGGCAGGAGATCCATGTTATAAAAATCAATCAGTCGCCATACCGTTTCAACGGCAACACCCGAATGGCCGAAAGCCAGGTTTTGGATTTTAAGGAGCAATAAAATCCTACAAATTTCATCCGGAATAACGGCACCCATTCCACAAGCGTGGCTGCGAATTAAATTATATTGTAGTTGCTCCAGATCGCTATCAGAAATTTTCACTTTACACAAACTTCCGAAGCCGGTATTAACACCATAAATTGCCTTATCCTGACTTGCAATTTTATTATCGAGATAAGTACGACATTTCTGAATTTTCTCACGCGCCTCATCGCTTAATGCAATGCGTATTTTATTTTTGATGATATCGCTTATTTGTTGAAGCGTGAGTCCTTGTATGCCGATATGGAAGGTTTCCATTGATGTGAATTTTGTGCAAAGATATTGCAATTCACGGCAACTGTGCTTGCAGCCCGGTATGACAATCAGAAGCCTTATTTCGGTACTTAACGCAATATGAATAGCCTATCGGCATCCAACCGGAGCATGATGAATATCATGATACTGAAAGCCAGCACCGAAGATCCGCCGTAGGAGATAAAGGGCAGCGGGATACCGATTACCGGAATTAACCCAATGGTCATTCCCACATTAATCATGATTTGCAGGAAGAAAAAACTTGCCACGCAATAAGCATACACCCTCGAAAAAGGCGATCGTTGTCGCTCGGCGATAAAAATTACGCGGAGAATAAATAGCAAATAGATCACAAGAAAAATGAATGTCCCAAAGAAACCCCACTCTTCACCTATAGTGCAGAAAATAAAATCGGTGCTTTGCTCCGGCACTTGTTCAGATTGGGTGAGAGTGCCTTGAAGGTATCCTTTACCAAAAACGCCTCCCGAACCGATTGTCATTTTACTTTGAGTAACATTATATTCCGCATCGGCATCATCAGACATGCCCAATAATGTTTCGATACGTTGCACCTGATAATCTTCAAGAATATCTGTTGTGATAGTTTCTACACCAAACATCACAAATACCATCAAAATGGCAAATAATACTACCGGAATATTCATTTGAAAAAAACGAACCTTTCTCACATTAATCAGCGCCGCTATCATGGCAATGAGCATAACCGCTGCTGCAATATGTGTATCCATGCCCAATACTTCGCCACCTATCAAAAAGAAGAATACGCCTGCAGAAAAAATCACTAAAAAAACAATCCCCTTAATTTTTTCTTTTCGCACAAGTTTGAATGAATTAAATACAATGTATAGCCAAATGATGAATGTAAGCACAACCGCCACCGGATCTACGCCAAAAATTAGTGCGAACACGAAACACAATCCAATGGCAAGCACAAACAACACCTCATACACCGGAAATCCTTCGCGATAAACAACCAATACTAAACTGGCATAAACCAATGCAGACCCCACATCGCTTTGCAGAACGATAATCCCCATCGGCACTCCAATGATGAGATAGCTCAGTAGTTTATTTTTAAAGGATCGCGGCTGACCATTTATGATACTCAAAAATTTCGCGAGCATCAGTGCCGTAGTTGTCTTCCCGAATTCCGCGGGCTGAAACTGAAACGAACCCACCTGCAACCATGACCGTGCGCCGTTAATGTCTACGGCTACTACAAATGTGACAATTAATACGGCTATAGTAACACCATATAACACCATGGCGAACTTTGTAAAAAAACTGCTTTCAAAGGTGAGAATGCTAAATCCAACAACCAATGAAATTCCCATCCACAAAAATTGTTTTCCATGTGGTAAGGAGAGGTCAAAAAATTTCACATCATCACTAAAGCTAACGGCAAATACATTGAGTAGACCAATCACCATCAAGGACAGATACAACCATAACAAAGGTTGATCTACATTTTCCATGATGGATTTTTTTTCTCTCATTGCTCTTTAGGTAAAAGTGCAGCCTGAACCTGTTTTGTAGTGTCCTGATTGCTATTATTTTGAATTGGTGGAACAACTTCTCTATCCAGTATCAAAACTGATTTCATCATACGCTCTTCCAGTGGTTTTCGCTTTGCACTGATGCTGTCGTTCATATATTTCTCTACAACCAAACTTGCAATTGGCGCAGCATAGGTTGCTCCCCATCCACCATTTTCAACAATAATGGCAACGGCAATCTTCGGATTTACTTCCGGTGCAAAACAACTGAACCAGCTGTGACTTTTTCCATGCGGATTTTCTGCTGTACCTGTTTTACCGCAAACCTGAATGGAATCGATATGTGCAACTTTTGCTGTACCAAAATTTACAGCTCCTGCCATACCATGACGCACATATTTGAATATGGAATCCGAAATACCTGTCTCTTTACGTATGGTAAAAGCATTCATTAACGAATCTTCCCCATCAGCAAATTTTAATACATGTGGTGAATAAAAATAACCACCATTGGCAATCGTCGCCATTGAATTAGCTGATTGAAGCGGCGTTAAAATAAGTCTGTCTTGTCCTATACCGAGTGTTACACAATTCGAAGCCTTCCATCTTCCTTTACCGTATATTTTATCGTAGTCTTCAGGACTTGGCACGTTTCCATTTCTTTCATTTGGCAGGTCAATACCTGTTCGGGTACCAATACCCCATAAGGCGAGTTTTGCTTTAAAATCGCGCATACCCTCTGCCGGGTTTGAATGATCTTCAATAAAATAGCGGAAGGCATAACAGAAATAGGCATTACATGAATGGCCGATTCCCAGTTCCACATTGGCAGGATAAGGGTGATTGTGGCAGTCGACAGTATGCCCACTCATTACATAACCATGCGGACAGCTATATCCCGTAGTTGACGTGAGTGAACCTTGTTGCATGCCAAGAGCTGCCATCACCGGTTTGAATGTTGAACCAGGAGGATAATAACCGCTTAATGCCCTGTTGTTCAAGGGATTTTCCTTGTTGAGTGCCAGTTTGGCGAAATTTTTATTGCGGGCACTTCCCGACAGCATATTCGGATCATAAGTAGGTGAGCTTACCAGGGCCAGTATTTCACCTGTTGAAGGTTCTATGGCCACCAATGCTCCTCTCTTTCCTGCCATCAGCTGCTCGGCATAATATTGTAATTCTATGTCTATAGTGAGCGTGAGATTCTTTCCTGCCACCGGTTCCACATCTTCACTCCCATTATTCAAAGGGCCCACAGCGCGACCGAAGCGATCGATAACAATGTTATGATATCCCTTCTTCCCCCTTAACAGCTTCTCATAACTCTTTTCAACGCCGGTTTTTCCTATCATATCGGCATTGCGATAGTAACCATCAGACTTTTTGATGTCGTTGGAGTCTACTTCGGCAATATATCCCAACAAGTGACCGGCTGCAGGATATGTATACCGGCGAACAGGTGTGATGGCGGTATAAAAGCCTTTGAATTCATACAGATACTCTTCAATTCTTCCAAAATCCTCTGCTGAAATCTGAGATAAGAATACACTTTCACGTACACGAGAAAAGTTTTTCGCCTCTTTCATCTTTTTCTCGAAATACTCCTTATCGACACCAATGATCTCACAAAATCGAATGGTATCAATATCCTTCACTTGCGATGGCACCACCATCAACTTGTACGAAGGTTCATTGTAAACGATCAACTTACCATTGCGATCGAAAATCTGACCTCTGTCGGGATCTACCTGCTCTTTGCGAATACCGCGGTCGTCGGCTATCTGCTTATAGGTATCATCGATCACTTGCAAATAGAAAAGACGAACAATGAACACGACAAAAATTGCCGCTATCACCGCTTGTATGACATATCCGCGAGGTTTGAGATTTTCTATTACGGCCATTGATTGGTGTTGGAAATCGTGTTGGAAGGAAATAATGATGTTGTTCCTTCAATAACGCCTGTAACAACAATTCCTTTTACAAAATTCAGAAATGTTTTCGAGAGCAAAGCAAAAATTTACATCCTTATTTTGCACGTACTTTACGCTTAGCAAAGAGGAATGCCAGAATAACGATCAACAAGGTTGAAACTACCGTACTTAAACCTATCCTTATCATTAAAAACCCAAGGTCGTTGATGGAGAATAATTGAATCAGAAAATAAACAGCATGATGCAATAAAATGGTTGTAGCCGTAAACATGGTAAACCATATCACACCGAGCTCTGATATGGATGGCGATGTTACACTTTCATAACCGGTAATCGGGGTATAAAACTTGATCAATTGAGGTCTGAAATAGGCAATGAAAACACAGGCTGCTGCATGCATGCCGGGGGTATTGTTGAACATGTCGATGGTAAAACCAATCAAGTAGGCTACCACCAGCAACATCCACCTTGGTGTGTCGAATGGAAGCAGAATGATAAACATTGGATATACGTATGGATGCACATATTCACTCACATTGAGCCTGTTAAGCACCAATACCTGAAACATGATCAGAAAGACCAGTCCAACAACACGCAATATCCAGTTAATTACCTGCATCCTGAATTTGGTTTTCAAGATCATTCCGTTCCTTCGACATGATCTCGTTCACCACATATACATATTTTAATGAGCTGAAATTGGTGCTCAGTTTTACATCAAGTGTATAATAATTGCTTCCGGGATCCTTCCCTATGCTCTCCAATGTTCCAACCATAATATCCGGAGGAAACATTGGCGATACTTTGGTTGTGATAATGCTGTCGCCCTTTTTAATTGTTCCCGGCTCTGATACTTGAATTACATCAATATGTGTCGGGCGTTTGCCATCCCATGTTAGTCGGCCTTGAGCATTGCTTCTTTTTACGGCTACGCGACTTACAAACTGCGTATGCAGCACACTCATCACCACGCTGAAATTGGGAGATACTTTAACCACTCTGCCAACTATTCCGCCGGAGGTGATCACACCCATGTTCACTTGAATCCCGTCGGAGGAACCTTTGTTGAGGGTGATATAATTATTTGCTTCAGTAAATGTATTCCCTATCACTTCTGCCGGAATGTAGCTGTAGAGCGGTTTTCCGGTGCTGTCGCTTACGGTATGGTTAACGGTATCAGCAATCTGACTCAATAATAATTGTTCTCTGAGCATGGCATTTTCATGCATCAGACTATCATTTACTTCGCGCAGTGAAAAATATTCTTGAAAATTGCCGTAGCTGTTCAGCACATTTCCCGACAAGGTATTGGCGGTATTTATAAAATATGTTTGCTGATAGGAATTATGTGTCACTATAAAATAAAACGACAACAATTCCAAAAACAGGAACATGAAGATGGCATAATGACGGATGATGAATAAGAAGAAGCTACGCATTATGCAGGGTGGCGGTTTAGCTCATCAGTAAAGCCGCATACTGCTCCCGGTTCTTCAGGGCTATCCCTGTACCGCGCACTACAGCCTTCAGCGGATCATCGGCTACATGCACAACGAGCTTTGTCTTCTGGCTGATACGTTTGTCGAGGCCGCGCAATAATGCTCCACCGCCGGTAAGATAGATACCGTTGCGTTGAATATCACTGGCTAATTCAGGGGGTGTGGTCTCCAGGGCCTTGAGGATGGCCTCTTCGATCTTGCTGATAGATTTATCAAGCGAATGGGCTATTTCAGAATAGGTTACTACCAATTGTTTAGGGATACCGGTCATTAAGTCGCGACCACTTACCTGATAATCTTCAGGAGCATCGTCGAGTTCGGTAAGTGCTGCGCCGACATTGATTTTGATAGATTCAGCGGTGCGCTCTCCGATGAGGAGGTTGTGCTGACGGCGCATGTAATCCACAATATCTGCCGTAAACTCATCGCCGGCAACGCGGATTGACTGGTCGCAAACGATACCCGATAAGGCGACTACAGCAATTTCGGTAGTACCACCACCGATATCGATGATCATATTTCCAACGGGCTCCTGCACATCCAAACCGATACCCAGGGCTGCTGCCATAGGTTCGTGAATCAGGTATGCCTCGCGGGCTCCGGCTTGTTCGGCACTATCTTTTACGGCACGTTTTTCAACTTCGGTGATACCTGATGGAATACAGATAACCATCACCAAAGAGGGCTTAAACAGCCTGTTTTTGGGAAAAATCATGCTTATCATGCCTCTGATCATAGATTCAGCGGCCTGAAAGTCGGCAATCACACCATCGCGAAGGGGTCGAATGGTTTTAATGTTCTCATGGGTCTTTTCATGCATCTGCATGGCTTTCTTTCCAACAGCAATCACTTTTTCAGTTTTGCGGTCGATAGCCACGATAGATGGTTCATCCACCATCACCTTATCGTGTGCAATGATGAGGGTATTGGCGGTGCCCAGGTCGATAGCTATTTCCTGAGTGAGAAAGTTGAATATGCCCATGATGCTCTGCTCGTAAAGATATAAGTGTGCAAAATTAACTTATGTTAGGTATCCGCGAAGGAATTTCACATAAATTATCAAAATAAAACTAACTTTTTTTACGAACGAAAATTATTCGCAAAAATTATCTCTGCTTATCAATCAAAAGTAAGCATTAAAATGAAGCATAAAAAATATCAATGCTTGAAGTGTCGTGTGCCACTCAACACCATAGGTAAACCATGTGTATTGCAGTAGTCGATACTGTCTTTATCACGCACACTTCCACCCGGTTGAATAACAGCTGAAATGCCCGCCTCATGGGCAATCTGGACGCAATCAGGGAATGGAAAAAAGGCCTCACTTGCCATCACTGAACCACGCACATCAAAACCAAATAATGCTGCTTTAGCCAAAGCTTGTTTTAATGCATCTACCCTACTTGTTTGTCCTGTGCCGCATCCTATTAATTGACCATTGCGAACTAAGGCTATGCCATTGGATTTTAAATGCTTCACAACTACTTCAGCAAACAACAGATCTTGTATTTGCGCTTCGGTTGGATGTATATCGGTAACCTTCATCAATTCATCAGCTCTTGTTGCCTTCACATTGCGATCTTGCATCAATACGCCGTTCAATACAGTTTTGAACTGTTTCAGAGGGAATTTGAACATGCGCTGACGCAATATGATCCTGTTCTTTTTCGATTGTAAAAGTGCCAATGCTTCAGCATCAAAATCTGGCGCTATGATGACCTCGAAAAATAACTCATTGATCTTGCCTGCAGCGGCTTTATCGATAGCTTGGTTACAGATCAAAACCCCTCCGAATGCCGACACCGGATCTGCCGCCAAAGCCTTGTCCCAGGCACTTTCTACGCTGTCTGCAGTTGCCAGTCCGCATGCATTGGTATGCTTGATAATGGCAAAAGTTGCTTTCCCTGCCTCCTTTGATGCTTCAAACTCCTCCATCAGGTAAATACAGCTTTCAATATCTACCAGGTTGTTATAGGATATTTCCTTTCCTTGAATTTGCTCAACAACCTCACTCAAATGACCGTAAAAGGCCGCTTGCTGATGCGGATTTTCACCATAACGCATGCCGATTTTAGGCGCATAACGCAGGTCAAGATGCTCCCCATGGTCCATCCACCCGAAAATGGCACTGTCATAAGACGACGTGATATTAAATGCCTTCTTGGCGAAATACATACGCTGTCCCAATTTCGTTTCACCTCCGGCATCAAGTATATCCTGCAACGCACTATAGTCATCTTTCGAAGCAATAATGAGCACGTCATGATAATTCTTTGCCGCTGCTCGTATCAGTGATACGCCACCGATGTCAATCTTTTCAATGATCTCACTATGGTCGGTGGTATGTCGAATTGTTTCTTCAAACGGATACAAATCAACAATCACAAGGTCGATCTCCGGAATATGATATTGGGTAAGTTGCTGCTGATCTTCATTCGACGCGCGTCTGGCTAAGATTCCGCCAAAAACCTTTGGATGCAAAGTTTTCACTCGACCACCCAAAATGCTTGGATACAGCGTCAGGTCTTCCACAGCCTGCACAGGAACTCCGAGATCTTCAATAAAACTCCTAGTTCCTCCGGTCGAATATAATACTACCCCAAGTCGGTGCAGTGCATGAATAATTGGCTCTAGCTTGTCTTTGTAATAAACAGAGATCAAGGCCGACTTGATCTTAACAGGATGGTGTTCGATTTGCATAATGTGAAAGAAAGTGCAAAATTACCGCCTCTACAGCAGAAAAGCAGTGTATTCATACGTGTCAATTACGGTATGAGGTCAAACTCTGCCTGTTAGCAACAATTTTTCCACCACAGCGGGGAGATGAGCGTATTCAAGTGCTCGAACTTTTTCTTCTATTGAGGCCGGAGTATCCTGGCCATCAATTGCCACCTTCGCCTGAAATAAAATTTTACCATGGTCATATTCTTCATCAACTTCGTGTATGGTGATGCCACTTTCACCAACTCCTGCCGCATACACTGCTGCATGCACGCGTTTTCCATACATGCCCTTACCACCAAATGCGGGCAACAATGCAGGATGGATATTGATAATACGACCGGTAAATTTCCTGATTAATTCATTCGGCACTAAACTCAAAAAACCGGCCAATAAAATAAATGAAATGCGATGTTGTGCCAATCGCGATAATAATAATTCGGTACCTTCATCATCCCAGGTTTCCTGAATCATATATGGTATACCATATCGCTCTGCCACTTCGATAACTCCGGCTGTAGGTTTATTGGTAACAATTAATGCTACATATATAGAAGCATGTGTTCTGAAATAACGAATACAATTTTCCGCATTAGTTCCGGCACCTGATGCAAAAATGGCTATGCGATGATCACCACCTGCAACATGCATCTCAAAATCCGAATTCATCTATCATCACTTTTTCAAAAAAGCTGTCCATGTTCAACAGCCCATCCAGTTTATTTAATTCGAGTGTAGAAATCACAAAATTCGTTTGCCCTGCACCATCAGTTTTACTAGCCATTACTGTCGACACACCTGTCCATGGCGTAAAGGTCAACGCAACATTATCTTTTGCAGTAAGTGTAGCAGTATATAAAGGTGTAGCACCTATTTGCAAGTTTATTGGCTTCACCACCCCCACAATAGAAGTCCCCTGAAGATCAGGCCAGTCGGCAACTTCAGCCGAAAGCGATGCGCCCAGATCGAGAATTAATGTGGTATCTACCGGATTAACCAATGAAGCAATTGGTGTGAAATCGAGGAAATTACTCAATGGATCAAATGACGAAGAGATATAAACACTCATCAGCATTTTACCGCCATTATTAAAAAAAGATTCAGTTGTTTTTTGCGCGAGTGAAAATGAATTGTCGGCATTATTGCTAAACCAGATAATAGCATCGAACATCGCAAATATTCTTCCTTGCGTGAGGTTGTCTGCCGATTGCTGTGTATACACACCTCCCACAGATTCAAAAATCTGCATGGTATCAACAACTGCAATTCCGTTGGCACTGAGATGCGACATATAAAACGCTTCATTTGTAGCAGTGCTGTATCCATTCACCAGCAATACCGTACTGTGCACCTGTTTCACGAATACAGAATCTGCAATGGCGAATGCACTTTTTGCATTGCTTTGATCTACTGCACGCACATATAATTTATTCCAGGCATTTGCCATCAATCCATTCATCAAAATGTCCTCCGCAATCGTACCGCCGTTTGCAAACACCTCACAATTAAGTGTCAATGCTGTAGGATCCTGTGCCTGAAAAATGGCACTCGTTACGGTCGACGGCAGTATATATGGCGTGCCGGTGGTGTCATTGAAAAATAATTCTACATGCGACAGGTTCTGAGCCCCATCGGGGTCACTTGATTCCCAGTAATAGCGCAGAGCAGGGAATGATTTTTTAGGGGTATTGAGGCCGGGAATGATAATTATCGCCGGAGGGCTGTTTTTAACAGGTACTGTTAAAGCTGCAGGTGTCGGGTCAGCTAGATTATGATTGTCTATCGCCCGGATATGGAATACGAAATCGGCAGAATCCTCTCCCGGAGGAGGGGCCAGAATGAAAGTACTGTCCTGCGACTCTGTATACTGCCAGATGGTAGCGTCTGTAATCACCTCATCGAATGTAAACTCATAGCCTGTTACAAAGCCATCTTCGTCATCGCCCCACCACTGAAGGGTAACCTCACTTTCCAGCCTGTCGTCGCCGAAACGGATAATGGTATCTGTAACGAGGTAAGTCTCAGGTGCCAAATTCAGAGCCTCCTCGCCAAGGAAATCGCGAGAGCAGGACCCTGTCAGCAAGGCTCCCAAACCCATGATCATCATAGCAAAGCGTCCGTTTATGCGCATCATAGCGCGAAGATAATGCTTCTCCTCAAACACTTATCTTTGCCCATAATCATGTCGAAGCAATCGCATTTCATACATTCGTCCGCCGTTGTTGATGATGGTGCCATTATAGGTAAAGGCACAAAAATTTGGCATTTTACGCATATTATGCCTGAGGCTATTGTGGGAGAGGACTGCGTGATTGGTCAAAATGTATTCATCGCCAGCAGGGTGGAGATCGGAAACCGAGTAAAAATTCAAAACAATGTATCGCTTTATGAAGGTGTGATGTGTGAGGATGATGTCTTTCTTGGTCCAAGCATGGTATTTACCAATGTCATCAATCCGCGAAGTGCTGTTGAACGTAAAAATGAATTTCAACTTACACGTGTATTAAAAGGTGCCAGCATTGGAGCAAATGCAACAATTATTTGCGGTATCACTATTGGGAAATATGCTTTCATTGGCGCAGGTGCAGTTGTCACAAAATCTGTTCCCGATTATGCACTGGTAACAGGAAATCCTGCTCGTCAAAAAGGATGGATGAGCGCTCACGGCGGTAAATTAATCTTCGATTCTAAAGGTCATGCCGTTTGCGATATTTCAGGGATTAATTATAAACTTTCCGGCGGCAGAGTACAACAATTAAATACTTAAGATCATCGTGTCGTCACCTGTAATACATTTCGCAATCATTGGTCACGGTCATATCGGAAAACGACATGCCGCAGTTATTCGTGAAACACCGGGTGCGATTGTAACTGCAATTTGCGATGTTGATGCGCAAAAATTAGCAGGAATTGTTGACGACATTGCAGTATTTACTTCCATCACGGAGATGCTGAATAGCAATTTACTTATTGATGTGGTAAATATTTGTTCGCCAAATGGATTACATGCCGAACATGCACTGTCATGCCTTCAACACAATAAACATGTGGTGATAGAAAAACCCATGGCCTTACAGGTTGCAGATTGTGATGCTGTTATTAAACTGGCAAAAGATAAAAACAAGGAAGTATTCTGTGTAATGCAGAACAGATTTTCTCCGCCATCGGTCTGGATAAAATCAATGTTAGACACTCATGCAC
>JAIBBA010000063.1 GCA_019694895.1 Chitinophagales bacterium | reverse complement strand
CATCAACTTTCTGAAATTGCGGAAACATGTAAACGCACGGGTAAATTGATGCAAGTAGCCTATATGATGGCTTTTCATCCGCATTTGCAAAAAATGCAAAAAGCAATTGAAGAGGAATCATTTGGAAAATTACTTTTTATAGACACTTATTGGGGAAGTTATTTACCCGACTGGCATCCTTGGGAAGACTATAAACAAGGTTATGCTGCGCGAAAAGATCTAGGTGGCGGAGCAGCTTTGACACTAAGTCATGATTTAGACATGGCCAACCGACTTGCCAATGCTCCAGTTGCACAATTTTCAAAGCAGTACCAATATCCAAAGCATCTGGACATAAATGTTGAGGGCATTGCAGATTTTCAAATCAGATATATGAATAATGTGGTTGCACATGTGCATATGAATTATGTCGATCGAGTACCTCGTCGCACATACCGCTGCGTGTTTGAAGATGGTTGTATGGAAATGGATTTCTTTGCTAAAACACTTACAACAGTAACAGCCACATCAACCAATAAAGAAACTTTAGAAGACTTTGATAGAAATGATTTATTCATTGCCGAATTAAACCATTTCTTTGATCGCATTCAGTCTAACACAGATCACAGCGCTTACTCATTCGACCAAATTTTACATTCAGCTACAATAATTGAAATGTGCCTATGAAACAAACAAGAATTCCATTAGACAACAAGGTCATTCTTTTAACAGGTGCATTTGGACTCATTGGAAAAACCTTATCCAAGGCTATACTTGAATCAGGAGCAAAATTGGTTTTGTGTGATCACAATGCTTCCAAGATTGAAGATATGCGGGAACATCTTCTACCCTTTCGCGAAGGCGCAGATTATTTAATCTGTATCACAGATATTACTTCATCAAGTGCCTGTGCCAAATGCGTAGATGATGCCGTTGGCGCCTTTGACCATATTGATGTGTTGATTAATAATGCCGCCATCGATGCCAAATTCGATGCGCAATCCAATGATGTATTAAATGCAACGCGCTTTGAAAACTTCCCTATTGAACAATTAGACCGTTCTTACGAGGTAAACATCAAGGGATTAATTCTCATCACTCAAACTGTTGTAAGGCAAATGCTGAAACAACAAAATGGCAATATTATTAATGTAGCGAGCACATATTCATTAGTTGCACCAAATCAAAGTTTGTATGATTTCGGTTCAGAGGAAATCCATTATAAACCGGTAGATTATGTGGCAACCAAATCAATGATTCCCAATCTGACAAGGTATCTCGCAACTTTTTATGCGAAGGATAACATCCGATGTAATGCAATAGCGCCGCATGGCATTTTCAATCACCACAGCGAGTCATTTGTTGTGAACTTTGA
Source organism: Chitinophagales bacterium (assembly GCA_019694895.1). Lineage (GTDB taxonomy): Bacteria > Bacteroidota > Bacteroidia > Chitinophagales > BACL12 > UBA7236. The sequence goes on along the minus strand of JAIBBA010000063.1, from coordinate 14,816 downwards.
AAAGCTTTCGCCAATGGGAAGGATGGCAGGAAGAGATGAAATGACAGGACCATTTTTATTTCTTGCCAGCGATGCGTCAAGCTATATGACCGGAAGTGTATTAACAGTAGATGGTGGTTGGACTGCCTGGTAAAATAAATCGATATGAAAAACAAAATAAAAGTATTTCTGACTGATGTTGATGGCGTATTGACAGATGCGGGCATGTATTATACTGCCTCAGGAGATGAATTTAAAAAATTCAATACGCATGATGGAATGGGCATGGTGATGTTACAAAAAGCAGGCATTAAAACAGGAATGCTGACAACTGAAGACACGCCCATCGTAAAACGACGTGCCGATAAACTCAAAGTAGATTATTTATATCAAGGTGTTGGATTCGGAGGAAAGCTAGCTGCAGCACAAGAAATCTGCGCCAAGGAGGGAATTACACTAAATGAAGTTGCTTATATCGGAGACGATATTAATTGCATTGAACTATTGCAAGCAGTGGGATTAGCTGCATGCCCGGCCAATTCCACTCCGAAAGTGAAAGCCATTGCCGGAATCATACATTTACAAAAAAGCGGTGGAGAGGGGGCGGTGAGGGAGTTTATTGATGGGTATATTCTACAAAGTTGATCCACTGATAGCTATTTACCGGCATGTCTAATGTTTTTAAAAATCTATCAAGTAATCTATTCCTGTATGTAGCGAAACTAGGAATTGGCATACTTACGCTTCCAATTTGCCTCAAAGCTTTTGGAGCCGACACGTATGGCCTATTCCTCCTGGCGTTCGGGCTTTCTTCTTCGTTTACTGCATTTGATTTTGGGGCATCTAAATCAGCGATGCGTTTTTCAGTAGAATTTCTTGAAGATAAAGAAACAATAAAATTTAGTCGCGCGCTGAGCACTTCAATTACGCTATCGGTATTAGCAGCTATTTGCATTTCGCTCATTTTTCTAGGGATGGGATTTTACGGCAAACAGCTGTTTCAACTTACAGGCAATACGGCTACAATATGCTTACCCGTTTTCTTACTAGCCGCAGCAAATAGTTTCTTCCTGGTGATTGGAGCTGTTCCGCAACAATTATTACAAGCGAATAACTTTTTCAGCTTGAGGAACAATTGGCAATACATCTGTCAGGCATTAAACCTGATTGCACTGATAGCACTTTGGAGATGTGGAATAAACGACGTTATCTTATATAGCATAGCTATTGTATTTATATCCATCATATCCCTGCTTATAGATATCACATTAATTTCAAGGAAGATGATTTTGGTGGGCACAAAACTTCAATTTAAGATTGAAAGAAAGCGCACATCAGTCTCGCAATATTCATTCAGGGCGTTCCTCCATGCGATAATAAGCTTCCTTGCTGTTCAGGCCGACAAATTAATTATAGGAACAGTTTTAAATGTTGGTGCAGTTACAACTTATTCAATTATTACAAAACCTTATTATCTATTACGGGGTATGACCGGCACAGGGTATGCCGTGTTTCAACCCACCTTAACTGCTTTACAATTTAATTCAGACAAATCGACATACCTCAACTATAGCAGTAAAATAATAAGAACAACATTCATAGTAGTGATGTCAATTTGTTGTGTTGCCGGCATTTGTTTTGAGCAAGGGCTAACCATCTGGCTTAAAACATCACAGTATAATGAAATGGCAACTTGGGGGATAATAAGTTTAGTTTCAGTCTGTTTAACAATGTTGTATACGCCGTTTTATCGAACAATGTTGTATACCTCATCTCTCCAAACGATTCTAAATTTTTCCATGTTAGTTGTGCCAATAAATGTTGTAATCAGTATTTTGCTCACACGCGCCTATGGTTTCTACGGTGTGATTATTGGCACGTTGATTCAAATTTTATTAGAAAGCGGATTTGTGCTATTTCAAGCACGGAAACTATTTAATTTAAAGTATACCAACATTTTCACCAAGCCCTTCAACTTTCGCTTTTTGTCAATACTTATAATTTTTGTCATAGGTCGTTTTTGCATTGCCAACATTACAAAATCCGGCTTACTCATTTCAACTGAGATAACCCTTGTTTTGACCCTCATACTAATCTCCCTCAATACTATAAGAAAAGAGGGTCTTTTTAGCCAACCCATTAATAACGGCAACTAGATATGGCAATCGGTGTCATGCTAACGTTTTTTGATTTCAGAAATGATATACGCAAACTCATTTCATCAATTTCCAAAAAAGAAAAGGTTGTAGTCTTTGTCCGCAAGGAGCATGAGCATTTAGTTTCCAGTTATCAATCAATAGACTTCACCTATCGCATCATTGACGAGCAACAACCATCCATTATCAATTTCCTGCTTACGCGTTGTTTTTTATTATTCAGAAAAATTCCGTCCAGCAGGAACAATTATTACCTTATGGAAGCTTTCAAGGCTGAGGGGTTGCCGGATAAAAAACAAAGCAGAAAGGCTAAAAAGATTTTGAAATGGCAAAAACTGCTTCCCAAGTTTTTTTCCTATGATAAATACCTAAGCATGCTCAGGCCGTCGAAAAAAACAGATTTGGGCGGAATCAATTCCATGCTGGTTTTAACAGAAATATACGACGATCTGCTATTCGCGAGAATCATTAAAAGTAAATTACCTACACATGTCTATGTGTATTCATGGGATCACCCTTGTAAACATGTAAGATTCAGTAAAAAGGTAAACTATTTAGTTTGGAATAAGGGAATTTCAGAGGATTTGCAAAAATTGCAACAAATACCGGAAAACCAAGTATCTGTAATAGGTTCTACACAACTTGGATATATACATGAATATTTGAGGCAGTCGGCACAAGAATTTCCTGCAAAGCAAAATTGGATATATTATGCTTGTGGTGTTGGAATTCGCTCATTGGTCCATGAGGAGGTATCGGTAATCATTACTCTCGCAAAAGCCATGCAGGCAACAATCCCGGATCACAAACTATTGGTAAGGCCGTATCCAAATTTAAGTAACTGGAATTTGTATGATGCTTTAGCTGACTTCGATAATATCATAGTAGATAGTAGTTACAGACAAACCGATTTGTCCGTTTCAGAAAAGGATATTTTCCTTAAATTTTCAGGCATTGATGCAGCGAATGCATTATTTCACACTGGAACCACATTGGGACTGGAGGCCTGCTTTTTGAACACGCCAAGCTTTATTATAGATATTGCAAATCGAAAAAGGTCTGATGTATGTTTATACAACTTTGTCCATCAATATCAAAACAATAAATATCTGATTGAAAAATCTCCTATAAATGTTGTTTACGACGAAAAGGCGCTTCATCACATTCTACAAAATACGGCTGATCCCATATATATGCACTTAAATAAAGATATTTCATCAGCATTCGAGGTTCTCTCCTTCGACGATTTAGCTGCAAATTTCCTGAACCACTTATCATGAAAACTTTAAACCTCATACTATATTCTTTTTATTTATATTTAATAAATCGATTCATTACCAATTTTCCCTTTCAGGCTATAAGGCGATTCTTTTTCAAGCTCCTATTAAAGAAAATTGGCACTCACAATAGTTTTCTGATGGGGGTTCAATTCAGGAATCCCAGGAATATTATTATCGGCGACAATTGCATAATCAATAAAAACGTGATGCTCGATGGCAGGAACAGTAAATTGTTGATCGGCAACAATGTCGAAATTGCACAAGAGACAAATATTTGGACACTTGAGCACGACATTCATGATGACCATTTTGCTGACAAAGGCGGTGAGGTGAAAATTGAAGATTATGTCTGGATTGCGAGCAGAGTTACCATCCTTCCGGGCGTTACAATTGGAAAAGGCGCAGTAGTAGCTTCAGGATCAGTAGTAACAAAGGACGTCCCTTCAATGGCAATAGTTGCCGGTGTTCCTGCCCGTCAAATCGGCGTGAGGGAAAGTAAACTTGTTTATAAAAAAATCCATCGCCCTTGGTTTCAATAAAACTATCTTCAGTTAAACGAAAAAGCAGATGACTCGAAAGGTTAAAATAGCCTGTTTACCTGTTGCCGGAATTGGAAATCCATTTCAATATCTCATGATCCAAGGACTAAACACCAATGAAACATTACACGCCTATTCCGGTAACAAAAATAGACTAATTGGCATCTTCTTAACTGCAATCAGCTCATTTCCCGATTATATACATTTCGACTGGATAGACAGCTTATATGCACGCAGGAATAAAGTATTGATGCTGATAAATGCAATTGCGTTTCTTTTTCAAATTTATGTCTGTAAATACATATTTAGAATAAAGATTGTTGCCACATTACATAACATAAAGCCACATGATGCCAAAAATTTACATTTGCATTTTTTTATATATAAACAATTCTTGAAGTGCTGCATAAAAATAAGGGTCTTCAGCAATACCACAATCGCTGCAGCATCTAAATATTACGATATAAATACAAATAAATTTTTTGTTATTCCTGAAGGCAGCTTTGTAAACTATTATCCAAATAATAAGTCCAAAGCTGAATCCAGGAAAACATTAGAATTACCGGATGATGCATTTATTTTTCTATTTTTGGGAAATATAAGACCATACAAAGGAATACAAGCATTACTAGATATTTATAAAGCATCTGAAATAAAGGACAGTATTTTAATCATTGCCGGCAACAGCCCTGATAAAGCCTATCTGGAAAAGATTCAAAAACAGACAAATACTAGTATCATCATTAAGCCCGGCTTTATAACAACAGAGAATGTGCAATTATTTTATAATGCAGCCAACATTGTTGTTTTACCGTTTACTGAGGTGGAAAATTCAGGGTCTGCCATATTAGCAATGGGTTTTGAAAAGGCTGTAATTGCGCCCAAGAAAGGTGTATTATCAGAACGACTTAGCGAGCAGCCTGAATTACTATATAATGATGGCGAATTAGGTCTAACACTAAAGCATGCTGCAGTCCTTTCCGAGTTGGAGTTAAGGAAGATTGGCCAGAGGAACGCAAAACATCTAGGCAAATACCAATGGGAGGACTTTTGCGCATTCTTTATATAACAGGACATAATTCTATAAAAGTGAATTAATAATCAATATAGTGGAAGAGCGAATGACAGTGGTTATATTTGTTACTAGTGTATATGAATTGCCCAATTCCGGCCCTGCCACTTTTGCGAAGATACTAAGCGAATCTTTTCACGACTCTGAAATCAAGTTTATTATTGTCACCTCTGATGCAATAAATACTGCTGATGACTTGGTTGTAATTCGACGCCCAAAATCATCAGTTGCACTATATTTTCAATTATGGCGGAAAGCAAAAGAAATTGCAGCTTTTTATAAAGATGACTATGTAATTATCCATTATAATAATTCATTTCCTTACGCGGCATTTGGCACCTTCGGGAACAGAACAATTCTGCAAATGAACGATTATTACAACATTCGCTTGCCATATATTTCATTTTTGCATGGTAGCATTAGGAGGTCATTTGCACACATCTTTCGTAAACTAACTGAACGATTGTCAATTCATCACTCTGATGTAGTATTGTGTAATAGTCGACACACTCAAAACGAAGCCATTGGCTATTACAAAGGTCAACATCAGAAATTTCGACTGCTTTATAAAAGCATAGATGATGCCGACTTAGGTATTAAAACAATTGATGAACCATCAGGTGAAATTTTATATATTGGCAACGATCTTAAGTTAAAGGGATTTGACATATTGGCAGAAGCATTAAAATCAACATCCAGGGTGCAAAAATTGCATATTGCAGGTCCCGCCGCTAACAATCCTTTATTAAACCAATTATTACTTCATGTGCCTCAACACATTGCAATAGTAAAACATGGCGCATTAACGCATAAAGAATTATACGCATTAAGTCCAAATCTGGATATGCTGGTGCTGCCTGCCCGATATGAAGCACTCGGTGTTTCTGTTATTGAATGTTTAGCACAAGGACTCCCTGTATTAACATCAGGGGTGGGCGGCTTAATGGAAATACTGGAAGAATACCCTGCTGAATTCTATTCTGCATCAAACCTAAAGCCATCAATATTGGCTTCAAACATAGACCTTATATTAGAAAACTATAAATACTTTTACACCGCAGTAAAAGAGCGAATTCCTACCATTCGGAATAAATTTGAGAAAAGAAAAATGACTAATTACTTAAAAACATTATATCTTGAAAGGTAATGTAACAACATATATAATGTTTTACCTGTTTGGCATGATGCATACCATGTCATACACAACCTCACTACTTCTTGGGTTCACACTTGATATGGAAAGAGGAGTTTACGGTCTCTTGTTATTGCTGTTATATTATAAATATCTAGATCGTAGAACAATCTATCTGAATATTGCCGTTCTATATATCTCAATATTTACATCAATATACACCTTTGATATTAAAGCTCACGTGCAAGAATGTATAGGCTTTGTACTATATTACAATGTTGCACTGATTTTTTGGAAAGTGTTGGGTAGTCGACAATTGACACCAACAGAAAGGCTAAAACACTTTTACAGCTTTCTGTCTATACCATTACTGGTTTATATAAGTCCGATATTATTGACCCCTAATAATATTAATCTTGATTTCTATTCAGATCCTAACCTTGAGAAAATTGGTTTAAAATCGCGCACAGTTGGTTGGGCATCCGCATGTTCAATTCCCATGGTTTTACAATGGACAAGAAAAGATGGCCCAAGGAAATTTATTATTTATTTGGCATTGGCCATTTTAATAGTGCTTACCATCGGCTCCGGCTCCAGATCTGCTATTATCGGCGCCTCATTGTTTGTATTAGCCCTGATCTATAGTTTTAACATTAAGCAACGAATTTCATACGCCATATTATTGATTTTTTTTACTGCATTTATTCTTCAAAATCTCGACCAATTAAGCTTATCACGGCGCGCAGAGCTGCATAAAATGGGGGTATCAGACGACACCTTCAGGCAGAACCTTGTGTTAGCGTTTTCCGAACACCTTGTTGAAGACTTCCCTTCATCACTTAAGCCGGAAGGACTTGGCGAACCAAATATTCAGCACGGATTAAATAAATTTTTCGACACAAAAGGATTTGGAACACATAATTCATACATCTCCATCATACTTGGTCTGGGATTCTTTTCCATAATCTTCCTTTATAGAATGTTTAGAGGCCTCAAAAAACTCGCACGATTAAATTATCTTAAATATTTCCTTCCTTTCCTCACTATTTCAATAACTGAAGATTGCTTTGGGCCGGGGCAATTGTTATATTTCTTTCTGATAGGAAGCATGGTTGTGCTAACTGAATGAAAAAAGCCCTTATTATATTGCCCTACGCCAACCCACATTTGGGCTTATTTATTAAGGATATCACTCGCATTTACGATTGCGATTTTTACGTCGATGGACCCCAATCTAAATACCGCAATCATTTTGAGCTCCACGATGTCGCAATAAAAAGCGAAACCACAATGAAGGTCCTCGGAAATTATTTCAAAGGCAAATACGATGTATTGATTTCTCACGGCATGTTTCATGCATTCAGCTTCTTTCTTCACATTGGACCTCGAAAACCGCTGATTATCTTATCTGAGCCATTGAAAATACCAACTAAGGCCGGTCTGTTATATTGGCTCAAGCGAAGCATCATTAGATCACTAAAAAGGAAACATCAATTAAACATTTTTATTCTGGGGGATCTATCAAATTCGGCAAATTTCCAATCTTTAGCAGGGCAGGAAATTCCTTGTTTTCCCTATGGCTATTTTCCGGATTGGCAATCAACAACAAATACAAAATCTGCTCATGCTGATCCGGTAAAATTTGTATATGCCGGACAATTTATTGAACGAAAAAACATATTACTTCTCCTTGCAGGGATTAATTTATATTGCAACAAAAATGGCCATGCGGAATTTCATTTTGCCGGAGAGGGTCCTTTTAAGTCAGAAATTGAGGCAAATTCAAATATTACTTTCCACGGTAAACTTGACGCCGAGAACGTGCGTAAATTACTTAGTGCATCAGACGTGATGATCTTAGTGAGCCGGTCGGAAGGATGGGGAGCCATTGTTAATGAAGGCGCTGCCTGCGGTTGCGCGCTAATGCTTTCCGAAGCTGTTGAGGCAAAATACCTTTTCTTACAGGATGGTAATACCGGTGTAATAGTAAAAGAATCGCCTCAGGATATTGCAGATGCCATTACTGAGCTTTCACATGATAGAAACAAGCTTCAACATATGAAAAATAATGTTCAAGAATTGTATTCAACAATAATAAATTCCCATTTCAACAAGCTCACCAAACTACTAAATAATGCAACCTCCGGTAATCATATATAGAATTTCAAGGTTTTTCTACGATCTAAAAATAAAACCGATATCATGGTTGTTTGATTACAGCAATCGATTATTTTTTAAATGCTGGATTCCGGGTTCGGCCAGGATAGGTAAAAATTTTACGGTTGGCTATTGGGGAATAGGGGTAATCATCCACAGCAATACCATCATTGGCGACAATTGCCAGGTAAATCAAAATACAACCATCGGCAAGAAAATAACCACAAATGGTGTGCCGAAATTAGGAAACAATGTATACATCGGTGCTAATTGTGTGATCTATGGCGCAATTTCAATTGGTGATCATGCAGTTATTGGACCACTTAGCCTGGTAAATACAGACATTCCGGCGAACACATTTGCAGCAGGTGTTCCTGCAAAACCCATTAAAGAAAATTCATCGTCAAAGGATACATGATTCGCTTCATTGAACTATACGTTGATTTATTCAAAGGCGTTGGCTTCAAATACTGGGCTTACAGATTCTATCATGGCCTAAAGAAACGAACCGGTATACTGCAATATCAATTCCCTATCCAAGCTTTTGAACCATCCGACATATCCAAGGATTTCACAATCGCACCTTGGGGAACTTTTGGCAATATACATTTGGACCATACAAAGATTGAAAATAATAGAGAAACAGTAACTCAACGATTTACTGATGTCAACAATGGGCATATTCAATTTTTTGACGGTGATGTTTTGAAATTTACCGGAGAAAACCGATGGACAACCAATGCAAAAACAGGCAAGGTATACGACAACAAGATACATTGGGCCAATTTGAATGATTTTGCCTCAGAGGAAGATATTAAATACATCTGGGAGCCGGCAAGATTTAATTATCTGTATGCAGTATTACAATATGATCAATGCTTTGGCACTGATAACAGTGCATGTATATGGCAGGAAATCTGCTCGTTTATCGATCACGCGGAAATGAACGCCGGACCACATTACATGTCAAGCCAGGAGATAGCGATACGTTTTATCAATTGGACAATATTTTTAGATATATATAAACATAGCAGCAGCCTAACAACAGAAGTCTACCAAAAGATCACCGGGTCTATTCATACGCAGGCTATACATATCTTCAAATACCTCGATTTTTCCAAAAACCTCGTCCGAAACAACCATGTACTTTCAGAAGCTGCAGGTTTATACATCATAGGCACTTTTTTCCCACAATTCCCTGATTCAGAAAAATTCCGAAAAGTTGGCTGGAGTCTCTTTGAAAAAGAAATTAATTACCAAATTGCCGGCGATGGCAGCTATCTTCAATATTCAATGAATTACCATCGCATGGTGATACGGTTATTTTCACTGATGTTGCGCGTAGGAAAAGTTAACGGTCACCATTTTCAACAAGAAACAATCCAGAAAGGATTGACGACGCTGGAATTTGTTAATGCCTTTATTGATGAAAAATCAGGGACTGTTGCAAATTATGGAAACAATGATGGAACATCTTTATTTCCTTTTACCGATACGCCTTACAACGATTATCGTACATGCATAGCAACATTCAGCATTGCCTTGGGTGCAAATAACCCTTATCCTCAACTTATTGAAGATGCACAATGGTTTGGATTCGACATTGAATCCGGTAGCAAAACAGAAATACCGAAACAAGATTTATACCATTTTAACGAAGGTGGTTATTACATTTTTAATGAACAGTATTCTAAGACCTTCATTCGATGTGGAGACCACCCATTCAGGCCATCGCAAGCCGACAATTTACACATTGACATAATTTACAATGGAATGAATATCATGCGTGATGCCGGAACTTATCAATATAATAGCACACCCGAAGTCACTGCGTTTTTTATGGGAACAAAAGGACACAATACTGTTTCCATTGACGGATTAGACCAAATGCTGAAGGGTCCTCGTTTTGTCTGGCATTTTTGGACAAGAAAAAAGTATGCCGAACTTACCAAATCAACAGATACCATCACTTTCAAAGGAGAGATTTCCGCCTTTCGGCAAACCGGAAGATGGATTAATCACAGAAGAGAAGTGGTAAAAAACATGAGCAGCCAAACATGGGTTATTACCGATACCATTCTCGATAAACAAAAACATATCATGACACAATTTTGGCATCCACATCCGGATTTTTTCAGCATGTTTGAAATTAAAGCCGTAGATGCAAAAGGGGAAATAATTCAACCTGAAATTACCGAAGCATTGTATTCACCCACATACGGGATTGCGGAAAATTGCACTCAAATTGCCTTTCATACAGGTGGAAACACAATTACTACAGTAATTCAGCTATTGCAATAGTATAAGTGAGCAATAAGGAATTAAAGCAACATCCGTTCAAATTATTGTCGCCGATATCAATTTCACATTTTTGAAATATATTAATTGGTGATTACCTTTATCCCCCAGCCACCACAAAGGCTGTAGCCCGATCAACCCAATGCATATTTTACTCATTCACCAATATTATCAGGAAAAAGATGACCCGGGTGGCATGCGTTGGAATGCAATGACTAAGTTATGGGCGGCTGAAGGTCATCAGATTACAGTGATTGCCGGTATGACTAATTATGCGAGTGGCATTAAACATCCGAGATATACTAACAAATACACCTATTCCGAACAATTTGATACTAATATTCGCGTCATCAGAACACATGTATCAAAATCATACAATAAAAGTTTTCGTGGCAGATTAAATGCCTATTTTTCATTTGTTTTTTCCGGAATTTATGGAGGTCTATTCAAAGCAAGAGATAAATATGATCTCATTTTAGTGAGTTCGCCGCCACTTTCGGTGGGTATTATTGCTTTGACACTTGCCTTCTTCAAACGCAGACCATTTGCATTGGAGATACGAGATTTATGGCCCGAATCTGCCATTGACACCGGAGTGCTCACGAACAGCACCATGATCAAATGGTCATATCGCCTGGAGGCATTATTATATAGAAAAGCACTTGTAACAAATGTTGTAACTCCGGCAATGCAGGAAGTCCTTATCAACAACAAAAAAGTTCCCGCAAATAAAGTCATTTATATCCCGAATGCCGCGGATTTTGACATGAGCGATGTACTGCTTTTAAACTTTGATACCGCTGAGCTTCGCGAAACACTGCAACTCAATGGCAAATTATCGCTTTGCTATGTAGGTGCACATGGCGTTGCAAATCATTTGGAGCAATTGATAATAGCCGCAGAAAAATTGAGAGACCTCCCGGTAATGTTCGTTTTTATCGGCGATGGCATGCAAAAACAGGTACTCATTGAAATGGTTACTGCTAGGAACCTCAAGAATGTGACCTTTATCGGGTTGATCACAAAGTCGGAAGCTTTAAAATATATACTGGCTTGTGATATCGGTTTGTCTGTATTGAAGAAAGCAGATACTTTTAAAACAGTTTATAGCAATAAAACCTTTGATTACATGGCATGTAAGAAGCCGGTAATCATGGCGATTGATGGCGTATCCCGCAAATTAATTGAAGATGCAGATGCCGGTATCTATGTAGAACCTGAAAATACTGATGAAATGATTAAAGCCATTTCAACGTATCTGCAACATCCTGAACTAATTAAAAGTCATGGCGAAAATGGCTATGCATATGTTAAACAACATTTCGATAGAAAAACACTGGCCCAACAATACATTCGTGAACTTACAGGGCGCTGTTCTAAATAGCAATCGTGTATAAACATTTTATTAAAAGATTCCTTGATATAGTTTTTTCGCTCACGGCGATTGCCATCACTTTACCTTTCATGGTCATCATAGCAGTTGTTTGTGCTATCACATTCAAAGGACAAATATTCTTTATACAAGATCGGGTAGGTAAAAACGGTGCCATTTTCAGATTGTATAAATTCATCACCATGCGTCCGCAGCCTGCCGGTAAAGATCTTGCAGACACAGAAAGGTTGACCGCCTGGGGAAATTTTCTTCGAAAGTCGAGCCTGGATGAATTACCCCAACTATTCCACATCTTGATAGGAGATATGAGTTTGATTGGTCCGCGACCATTATTAGTGAGATACATACCATATTACACCTCGGCAGAATGGCATCGTCACGATGTTAAGCCCGGACTTACCGGATTGGCACAAATAAATGGCAGAAATACGCTCGACTGGGAAGCGCGATTAAATTTCGATGTTGTATATGCTGCATCATACAATTTCAAAATGGACCTTGAAATTTTTATTCAAACATTTATCGTTGTACTCAAGCGAAGTAAATATCATATAGATCCACGAACTGTAGTCGCTGATTTTGACATAGAACGCAAAGGAAATCAAATTCACATTTCAGAAGGTGTTATTTTAAGACCACTATATATTTCAGATGCAGGCTCATTACTTGAGGTAAAGAACAATAAAGAAGCTTCGGTATGGCTTGAAAAAGACCCTCCGGTTTATACAAAGGAAGGTCTTATTAATTGGATTCGACACCATCAATCAAATCCAAATAATCTCATACTGATTATTGAAGATACAATCAATCGCAAGGTGATTGGACATGCAGGTCTGTATGACATAAATCCCGAAGATGGCACCTGTATATTCGGAATCCTGATCGGGTTACCGGAATACTGGGGCAAAGGAATTGGCCGCGCAGCCACTTCAGCTATGATTCAAATCGCCTTTAATACGCCCGGAATTCAAACTATAAAGCTCCATGTATTGCAAATTAATGAACGGGCAATTTCGTTATATCGCTCAATGGGCTTTACAAATGAGGAGGTATTAGTTGATCAAACCATTAAAAATGGAGAACCTCAGGATGTGATCTGTATGAAAATGTTCAACCATGCACATAACGATATCTCCATATAATCATATCAGTCAGATCACCTCATTAGGCTTGCAACCTGATGATGTTTACCAAATCCCATCCTATTGTGAGATGGATGCATTAAGCATTCATGCTCAGCCAATATTAATCACTGCCACAGGCGCTCATGGTGCTTTGGCATTGCCCTTATTATTAAGACAAATTCCGGATGCAATCGCCAAGGGTGAAAAACTTTTTGATGCCATCAGCCCTTACGGTTATGCGGGAATTCTAACTAATATTTCTGATATCGGTCAGCTTACCGAGGCATTAAATGCCTGCAGATTAGAAGCCTCTAAAAAAAATATAGTCAGCATTTTTATTCGAATGCATCCCATTCACCAAAAGTTGATTATTCCGCCAACTACAAGCTTAAATCAGGTAATACATGGCAACACTGTCTATATCAATTTAGAAAATCCGGTTGAGTATATAAAGGTATCATATAGCACCGGACTAAAGCGTGATTTGCGCAAATTAATGCAGTTGAAGATCGAGACAAAATTTAATGCATGGGAATATTACGATGAGTTCATTGAGGCTTACAAAGAAACAATGGCACTTCATCAGGCATCAAATTTTTATTATTTTTCAAGATCATACTTTGAGTCACTTAGACAACCTGAATTCAATAGTATATTAATTTCATCGCATACGCCTGACGGCACATTTATTTCAGGGGCATTATTTTTTGCACATGGCAATACGGTTCAATATCATTTGGGAGGAACAAAACAATCTACAAGACATCTTGCAGGTTCAAAATTGATATTTGACCACGCGATAGACTATTTTAAACTAGACAACCGGAAAGCCATACATTTAGGCGGTGGCGTAGGATCCGCTGAAGATAGTTTATTTAGGTTTAAAGCCGGCTTCTCCAATGAAAGAGCAACTTTCAGCACCCTTAGAATTATTTGCGATGAAATAAAATATCAATCTCTTTCTGCTGATAAAATTTCCAATATGCAAAACAGTGCAAAAGATTTTTTTCCTTTGTACCGACTGTAACGAATGAGCGCTGTCAATAAAATCAGAATCTATCTATCCCCACCGCACATGTCGGGTGAGGAACAAAGGTTTGTTAACGACGCATTTGACAGCAATTGGATTGCTCCACTAGGCGCGCATGTTGATGGTTTTGAACAAGAATTATCTGCGTTTACAGGCAGCAATGATTGCGCTGCATTAAGTTCCGGAACTGCAGCCTTGCATCTTGCATTAATCATGCTTAGTGTTGGAAAAGGTGATATCGTTATTTGCCCCACACTCACTTTCTCAGCCTCTGCAAATCCAATTATTTACCAGGGTGCAACGCCCGTTTTTGTTGATTGTGATGCGACTTCCTGGAACATGGATCCAAATTTATGCGAGTCTGCCATCAAAGAATTAATCGCCAAAGGGAAAAAACCAAAAGCTATAATTTTAGTTCATTTGTATGGCATGCCTTCCGACATGGATGCATTCATCCGCATCTCACATCAATATGATATTCCATTGATTGAAGACGCTGCAGAATCACTAGGAGCAACATATCGCAATCAACACACCGGAACATTTGGCGAATTTGGTATCCTCTCATTTAATGGCAATAAAGTAATCACCACTTCGGGAGGAGGTGCTTTGTTATGCAAAACAAAAGAGCAAGCCAACTATGCGCGATTTCTTGC
>JAIBBA010000183.1 GCA_019694895.1 Chitinophagales bacterium | reverse complement strand
CTGGAGAATTATTCAGCATGAGCACTACCGCAGCCACTATAAAAGAAATAATTGCCTATTTAAAGGAACATGCTGATCCATCACATGCAGAAGGCATGAAAGTAACGGCGCCCGGAGCAAAAAAGATATATGGCGTGCGCAGTCCTGAAATGAACGAACTGCTCAAAGCAATAAAACCCGGCAGTTTTGAATTGGTCGATGCATTATGGGAAACAGGCATTTATGAAGCGCGCATGCTGGCGGTTAAATTGCTTGAATGGCAATCGAAAACAGACCCCGAACGCGGCATCGCAACTGTAATACGCTTCAGTCCGGAAATAGATAATTGGGCGATTTGTGATACCATTGGTATGAAGAGTTTAAAAAAACTCAACAAAAAATATCCCGAACGCATCATGAGCCTTTCAGAACAATTTGCGGTTTCTTCAAATATGTGGGAACGCAGATTATCGATGGTCATACTTTGGGATCTCTGTAAAGACAAAAAATGGCATCCGCGCATAAAAAAGATCATTGATATGCATCGCGGCGATAAAGAGAAGTATATTAAAAAAGGTGTCGTGTGGCTGGATAAAACGCTTTCGGATCATGCGTGATCAACGTATCTAGATGCAAGTTTCTAGACTTGGTATCAGGCTTGCCTCGCCGATAGGCGGGTATCAGGTAAAAATTCACGAGTCACGAATCACGATTCACGATGCTGTAGTGAGTAGTGGGTATTGAGTAGTGAGACTAATGCAATTATTCGCTCGCAAAGCGAGCGAATTTGCACTCACCACTCACCACCCGCCTATCGGCGAGGCAAGCTCACCACTCACCACTCACCGCCTCAACCACTTCCACCCCAACACTGCGCCAACGGCTCCGAGTACGGGGGCAGTAAGGTATATCCAGATGCTTTGCAAATTTCCTGACATGAGTGCAGGAGCCAGTGAACGTGCGGGATTCATGGATGCACCGCAAATGGGACCTGCAAATAATGCTGCCATTAATACTACAGAGCCAATTGCCAATCCGGCGAACATGCCCTGTTCCTTAGAACCATGTGCAACATGAATAATGGTGAGCATGAGAAAAAATGTGAGGACACCTTCCAAAACAAATGCTTGCAAAACATCTCGAGAAGGAACAGTTTCACCTCTGGTAGCGGCATCAGGAAAAAGGAATAATAGCAATCCGCTACCCGCAATCGCACCGAGGAATTGTGCAATCACATAAGGCAATATTTCTTTCCCGGGAAATCTGCCTGAAAAATAAAATGCAATGGTCACGGCAGGATTAAAATGTGCGCCGGATGTATTTCCAAACACATAAATCATCGACATCACCGTAAATCCAAAGGTGACAGAAATACCAACATGCGAAACGGTGCCTCCGGTTATGCTATCTACTATAGCCGCTCCGGTTCCAAAAAATAAAATGGCAAATGTGCCAAGTGCTTCAGCTACATAATTTCTCATATTCAGTATCCTTTTCTCAACATATCTGCATAGGCATTTGGCAGCGGACTTTCTTCCACCGCATGTGCTGCTTTTTCTACATCATATTGAAACCGCACAAATTCAACCTGAACAGCATCTTCAGCATGAACTGAAGTATGCTCGTCGATGGTAAGCATTACATAGCAGCCACGCGGATCCCCATCTTTTGGCTTTCCAACAGATCCGATATTAATGGCGTGACGATAACGGTCTCCATCCTGTAAAATGCGATGATATGGTTTATGTGTATGTCCAAAACACATGATATCGGCATTCGCCTGTTGCATGATGCGTAACATGCTTTTCTCTTCACGGTCTTCAAATAAATATTCATTCACACGACGCGGACTGCCATGTACCAATAACAAACTCATTGTCTCTTCCTGTATTAAATGATCTACTCTGATATGCGCAGGAAGCGAACGCAGATAATTCCGCTCATCATCTCCAACAATACTATTGGTAAATGAAATGGAAATCTTTCCCATTTCTTTTTCAATATCCGTTTTATAGGCACATCCACATTCATCGCTGTGTAATCCTATCCCCTGGTCGTAATTTCCAAAGATGACCGGAATACCGCGATCTCGAATTAAGCGAATTACCTCATTGGGCCAGATATTATATCCAACGAGATCACCTAAACAATAAACTGCATCCGGCCTGCGAGTATCAATATCAGCAAAGCAAGCCTCCATAGCAGGAAGATTGGCGTGAATGTCTGAGAACAAAGCAATTTTCATGTTGTGAAATGGTTAGCGTCTTTTTACCGGTTAATCAAATAAAATTGAGTTCATGGTTTGGCCGGGGAATCATATCGTTATATAACGATGATATTTTTATTCATTTAACATAATAGATCTATGCAGGGGCTATAATCGTCGAACAGTCCATTTATATAGCTTTTAGCTGCCTCCCAGGCTACCGGATCTATGCAGTAGCATACTTTGGCACCCAAGATGGATCCCTTGATCAATCCGGATTCTTTTAACTCCTTAAGATGCTGGGAAACGGTGCTTTGCGATAGCGGAAGTTCATCTACGATATCGCCACACATGCAGGAACTCCTGCTGGCCAATAGCCGAAGAATAGCTACTCTGGCGGGATGCGACAAAGCCTTGGCATAAGCAGAGACCTTGTTATCTCGCACAGTGAAATCCTCAAGTTTACTAATACCCATAGGTAAAATAATTATCGCAATATTACGATTATTTTCTTCTCGACACAATTTGACAATATTATGGTTGTATTAACAATTATTTAGGGAAAGGTCGCTTGACAGGTATCCTAATTTCTCTACTTTAGCCGAACTATTGACCCTTAGGGGTTGTTAAGTTGGTTCCATGGATTTCAGGCATCCCGGACATATGGCTTTTGTGTTGTTTACGCGCACCCGCGAGGAGGAAGCACGTGCAAAAGATTTTTCTGCCACACACAGCCTTCGCACAAATAGCCTGATCGCCGGTCACCTGATCGGTCACGCAGAACGAACTGCCAGAAATACTGGTCTTCCCTGCTTTGTTATCAGCAGCGCCCAACAACATGGTAACAGCTTCGGTGAAAAACTGGCTCATGCTTTTGAGGACATTTACAGCCTGGGTTATACTCAGGTAATTGCCATAGGTAACGACTGTCCCACGCTCACCACCAACGACCTCCTGAAAGCCGCAACAGCACTCGATGAGCACGGCGCAGTTATGGGACCGGCAAATGATGGCGGTGTATACCTTATCGGATTGCATCGCAAACATTTCGATAGGCTGTATTTTGAAAAATTACCATGGTCATCAGACAATTTGTTTGTATCGCTCACGGAATATTTTTCAGTAAACGGCATATCATTTGCCACCAGCAGAGCATTATCTGATATCGATTATCCTACTGCACTGCAACAAGTGCTCAAAGGAACGCAGCTTTCCACATCACTGCGTTTCATATTAATTTCCCTGCTCGCAGGTTTATATGCCGTGATCAATAAAGATCAAACAAATCCTACACTGTCTCAACCTCGTATGTATGTAGGTTTAAGGGCGCCTCCGGTATTTTGAAATGTTTCTTTACAATTTATCGGCGCACATACATTAATCGTATGTCGTAATTCATTTTTTATTTTATTCAATTTATAAGACCAATAATATCATTATGGAAAGAAGTACCTACTACGACCCGAAAGACCTTAAAAATTTTGGAAAAATATCAGATTGGGATGGCGAATTAGGCCGCGCATTCTTTTCTTATTACGGAAAAGTATTTGAAGAAGGTGCATTAACAGCTCGCGAAAAATCTTTAATCGCACTTGCTGTTGCGCATGCCATTCAATGCCCATACTGTATCGATGCTTATACGGAAGATACAATGGCAAAAGGTTGTGACGAAGAACAAATGATGGAAGCCATACATGTTGCTGCAGCTATCCGCGGTGGCGCATCATTGGTACATGGCACACAGATGATGAATAAGTTCAAAGACCTATCCATGTAGTCAGTGGGTGAGTTTACCTCGCCGGTAGGCGGGTGGGTCAGTTAAACACAACACACCGCAACACACCACATTACATTACATCACATCACATCACACCACACCATACCAATACCTAGCATGGCACTAAAACTCACAAACCACCAAAAAAGCTCCAGAGGGGCGACGTTATAGTATGAAGACCTCAAAATCATTACACGCGCAGCATCATAAACTTGCCGACACCAATTACCAACTAAAAGTGCTTGAAACGCATGAGGTTGCGGGTGCCGACTTTGAACGGTTCGACGATAAGTTAAAGGCTATTGGTTTGCTGCCGCTAAAGCCTACAAAGCTTGAAATATTCCAAGTGAACGTTGGCTATATGTGTAATCAAACTTGTGCGCATTGTCACGTGGATGCAGGCCCGGATCGAAAAGAAATCATGACGCGTGAAACAATGCAGCAATGCCTGGATATTATTGCAAAAACGGATATTTCTACTGTCGATTTAACCGGCGGAGCTCCGGAAATGAATCCTGATTTCAGATGGTTTGTCGAAGAGATCACTAAGCTCGGAAGAAAAACAATGGTGCGTTGCAATCTTACCATTATCATGGCAAATAAAAAATACCATGATCTTCCACAATTTTTTGCCGAACATAAAGTTGAAGTGGTTTCGTCATTGCCGTTTTACAATAAATCGCGCACCGATGCACAACGTGGTGATGGCGTTTTCGAAGACAGCATAAAAGCACTTCAGATGCTCAACGAAGTCGGTTACGGTAAAGAAGGCACCGGGTTGATTTTAAACCTGGTTTATAATCCGGGAGGCGCCTTTCTACCCGGCTCTCAA
>JAIBBA010000182.1 GCA_019694895.1 Chitinophagales bacterium | reverse complement strand
GGAATACATGCATGTTTATCTCTGCGACTCTGCGGCTCTGCGTGAAAAAGGCGAGAATCTAAATCGAGGTGATAGCTGCCTCGCAATCTGCAAGTTTGAAGGTTAGCAAGTTAGCAAGTGAGGTTAATTAGCAAATTTGGGAATTAGCAAATTATCAAGTGTGGAGTGCTTTTAACGCTGGCGCGTTAATAGGGAATGCAATGATATTGCTTTGCAATATTTTAATTCAGAAGCGTAATCAGCTCCCTTTCTATCGACGATAGGAGATGGAGAGGGGCCGGGGGTGAGGTGGGTTCGCGCAAAGTCGCTAAGTGGCGAAGGCGCAAAGTCTGCTACACCCGCACACATGAACACATTAAAAAAAACAATATCTATCAGAATTCTTGCATAATTTCTAAATAACAAAGAACTTTGTAAAACAAAGCAAATGAAACTATGCAAGAAAATCCTTCTCCCGGCGCATTTGAGCAGTTAAACAATTGGTTTACACGCTCGATAACGGTTAAGCTTATTATTATCGTTTTTTTGGCGCTTATTCTGTTGATTCCGGCATCGATGGTGCAAGGTATTATTAATGAACGAGAGTCGAAGCAATCGTATGCAGCCGAATCTATTAGTAACGAATGGGCATCGGAGCAAAATGTTGCGGGCCCGGTGTTGACGGTTCCGGTTGCGGTGATCAATCCCGATGGCAGTAAGCAATGGACTAATTATGTGCATTTATTGCCTGATGATCTGGTGATAGATGGAAATGTTGCACCTCAAAGTCTGCATCGCGGAATATATGATGCCGTGGTTTATACTACCGCATTGGACATAAAAGCAACATTCGATTTATCAAAACTCAATAGCGAAATACAAGATATCAAAGGAATACCGGATTGGCAAAAGGCATATTTTGCAGTAGGTATTTCTGATCTGCGTGGAGTGAAGGATAATATACTGGTAGCAGTTAATAATAATAGTATCACCGCAAAAGCAGGTGTTGCGAAAGAATCGCCCATTCATCATGGCGTTTCAGTACCATTTAAGGATGTGAAAATTGATTCCAACGGAAAATTTACCGTGCAGTATAAACTAGCATTACAAGGTAGCCAGATGTTAGAATTCCAACCTTTGGGAAATACTACCAATATTGAAATCAGAAGTAAATGGACCAATCCAAGTTTTACCGGTGCATTTTTGCCAGATGAACGCGTGATAAATGATCAGGGGTTTGCAGCAAATTGGAGAGTTTTGGAACTCAACAGAAATTTCCCGCAGACATGGAAAAATGATGAATATAATATTGGTTTGGATGAATCGGCCTTTGGAATTACATTAATGACCGGACCTGATGATTATCAGAAATCTATGCGAAGTGTAAAATATGCCATTTTAACAATCGGTCTCACATTCTTACTTTTCTTCCTGTTCGAAATTATGAATAAACGTCGCATGCATCCTTTCCAATATATTTTAGTTGGATTGGCACTATGTTTATTTTATATTTTGTTGATATCATTATCGGAACAGATGGCATTTAATTTGGCATATATTATTTCTTCTATGACCATAATATTAATGATCACCTTATATTCAAGAACGGTGTTTCCAAAATGGCGATCATCGGGAATATTGGCGATCATACTTATAGCATTGTATACCTACCTTTTTGTTACCATACAGATTAGCGATTATGCTTTATTGCTCGGTAGTCTCGGACTGACCTTGATGCTGGCAGTAACGATGTATGCTACCAGGAAAATTAAATGGTACGGGAATGAGTAGAGAGGAAAAAGGAGAGAGGAAAAAGGAGAAAGGAAAAAGGAGAAAGGAAAAAGGAAAAAGGAAAAAGCTCTGCGTCTCTGCGCCTCTGCGTGAAACCAACCCTCCGTACCACATAAACCCCATAAAAAAAGGGATCTGCATATTGTAGATCCCTTTTGTTTAAATATGGTTTTGGTTATAGGTATTTGAAATAAACAAACTGCGGTCGGTAAATGGTGGCATCGCCAAACAGATCAAGAAAATTGAGACTGTTTTTATTGTACGACAATAATATATAACCATCGGCAGTAGTAAATTGTGGATGTACCCATGCGTTGTAAGTCCATATATCGCCACCGGTTTCGGGCGTTGTATAAACAGTTTGTTTTATTTTCCATGGTCCATTGGGATTTGATGCTTCCCAGGAATAAATATTCGGGCCAAACAATACATCCTGCGTAACCATTCGATATTTACCTCCTGAATAAAATACAGCAAATTGTGCAGAAACATCAATATTTAATCCATTAGTGCGTTTCATTCTGCCTACTGTTGTAGCAGGCTCCGTTGTTACCCAAGTAGTGCCATTCCAGAATTCCTTTGTTCCTCGAATATTTCCTGCCGGAAAGCGCATCACATGCGGATATTTTGTGAACGTAAATGATTCAGGTCCGTATACATAAATGTAGCTGCCATCTTCAAGAATATCTGCACCCCACATAATATCCTCATTTGTAAATACGGTAGTGCGATTAACTTCTGTGATTGTCGGAAGTGAAAATGTAACCAGATCTGTTCTTTGATATGCAAAATCAAAACCACCGCCTCCGGTGCGAACAAAATACATCATGAAAACATACAATGTATCGCCAATAACAGTGCCATCACCCGGCCAATACCATTCATTTGCAGGGTCGGCAGTATTCACCAAGGCTTCGGGATCGTCGATATTGTTGCCGCACAGCGTGGTCATGTTGGTTCCGTTTTGTACCATGAAGCAGTTGCGAATCAAAGGGCTTGTTAATGGACGCGTATTATCGGCATAAACGGTGTCGAGAAATGAATCGCCAAACATCCAAACAGTTCTGCCATCAGGCAATTTAACCGAATAAGTAGCATCGCCGCCTGTCCACCCATTACCGTAGCGGTTGAACATATTGTTAAATTTGTTTGCCGGTTTGGTAGTAACGCCGGTCATCATCATAGACTCATCGTCGGGGCTCTGAGTGAGCGCTTCCTTATCGGGAACTATCTCACCGCAAGTGGCGAAAAGCATCACAGTCAGCAAGCTTAAGAGTAATTGGGAGGCAATTGATTTTTTCATTGGTGTGATTCTTATCTATCAAAGTTAAACAAAGGAAATAAATATGTGTTAATTGAACTGATGTAAGCTACTTTTGCAAAAAAATCCGATATGCGCAATGTTCGAATCTGGCTTTGGACGGGTGTGGTAATGATATTGATTCAGGTTATGTTGGGTGGTATCACGCGATTAACGGAATCGGGCTTGTCGATAGTAGAATGGGATGTGGTAATGGGCAGTATGCCGCCAACATCGCAATCGGCATGGGAGGAGGAATTTGCCAAATATCAGCAAACGGCGCAATTTGAAAAAGTTAACACCGATTTTACCGTAAGTGATTTCAAGCGTATTTACTGGTGGGAATTTATTCATCGCTTGTGGGCTCGCACGCTTGGCTTTGTATTTTTAATTCCTTTCATCTGGTTTTGGATTAAAAAACAATTAAATGCTTCGTGGAAGAAAAAACTCATATTCGTTTTTGTTTTAGGGGGATTGCAGGGATTTGTCGGATGGGTGATGGTAGCCAGCGGATTAGATGGCGATCCATGGGTAGATCCGAGTAAACTCACCATACATTTATTACTGGCATTGACATTATACATGTATTTAATTTGGCTTGCACAAGATACGTTTGGTAAAATTGCGCATAAGCCAATAGCTAAAGGAAACATGAATTGGATCACAGCATTGATATTTATTCAAATCGGATTGGGTGGAATTATGGCAGGCACCGATGCAGGCAGATTATTTAATACATGGCCCTTGATGAATGGTGCATTTTTGCCTGATGGCGCATTTTCTAATTTATCGCAAGCAGAAAAACTGACACAGCTGACAACGGAAATAAATTTCATACATCGCACATTTGCATTAATTGTGGCAACTGCCGTAATTATTTATTGGTATCGCAATCGACATACCGGTTCTCAAAAATTGAAGCAGCTGAATCTTACGATGGTTCTGCTTGTTGTACTACAGTGTGTATTAGGTGTGCTCACATTGCTGAATGGCAGCTTACAAATTCCCGTTTTTCTGGGTGTAGCGCATCAAATTACAGCATGCATATTATTAGCAACAGCAGTGTTGATCATGCATAGAGTGAAGCATGATGGGGCATCATAAACATAACATGAAATCGGTCGCACTATATTTTGTCACCTGCTTCAGATTTACAAAGAAGCAGTAGTGGATATTGTAATTTTTCAAGGGCTAAATATTTCGCAGTATTTAACTTATCCTCATGCCGTTATTCTTCATCTCCTCTTCATATTTTTTTTTATTAAATATCAATCTATGACTACTTTTTTGTTAAAATATTTTCCATTGCAGACAACATTTACCACATAGATGCCTTTAGGTTCAAAATTCATATTAATTGTTTTATCGTTTCCGGAAATGCACTGATGAGCTACAATTTGTCCGGTAATGTCTGAGACGGTAATTACCATTTTACCCGCGGAATTTCCATGAAAATAAATTTTACCATCAAAAGCGTAAATAGATATCCCTGAATCAGTTGTTTCTGAATTAATATCTACATATGAAACAGTATTTCCTGCCGCAATTGTTTTATTGCATTGCATTTCATATGCATAATCCATAACCACGAGTTTCCCGATAGAATCCATAACAGCGCATCGAATCCAACCATAATGCAGACAGTCATCCTCATCTTCAAACCGGACCCCTATATAGCGGGTTGAATCTAAATTTAAATTATTGAATTCTCCTATTCCAATATGCCAG
>JAIBBA010000006.1 GCA_019694895.1 Chitinophagales bacterium | reverse complement strand
CAAGTATCAGTATCAATGCATGTTCGCATCATGTACCCGATTCTCTAGTACGCACCTCACTCACGACTCACGATTCACGACTCACGGTTGGTAGTGGGTATTGATTATCAAGTATCAGGTATCAGATATCAATGCATGTTCGCATCGTGTACCCGATTCTCTAGTACGCACCTCACTCACGACTCACGATTCACGACTCACGATCGGTAGTGGGACGGGGCGCCACCCGCCTATCGGCGAGGCAAGTTCACGAAAAGCATTTCATAAAAAAAGCCCATCTACCTTTCGGCAAATGGGCTTATGTATACTTTATGCGAACAATTACTTCACTTCTTCAAATTCAACATCGTCGGTTTTGTTGACATTGTCGGCATTATCTGCTGCTCCTGCAGAAGGATCAGGGTTTGCGCCGGCGTTTTGTTGAGCAGCGTAAATTTCCTGGCTGGCATTTTGCCATGCAGCATTCAATTCGTTAGTTGCTACTTCACAACCTTCCGGATCTTGTGCTTTATGTGCTTCTCGCAGTTTATTGAGAGCGGCTTCGATAGGTGCTTTGGTGGCATCGCTTAATTTGCTGCCGTACTCATTCAACTGCTTTTCAGTTTCGAAGATCATACCATCGGCACGATTCAGTTTTTCGATACGCTCGCGTGATTGTTTATCGGCATCTTCATTAGCTTTTGCTTCATCGCGCATGCGTTTGATTTCATCATCGCTCAAACCGGTTGATGCTTCGATGCGAATACTTTGTTCTTTACCGGTGCCTTTATCTTTAGCAGTTACATGCAAAATACCATTGGCATCGATATCGAAAATCACTTCGATTTGTGGCGTTCCGCGACGTGCAGGTGGTATACCATCGAGAATAAATCTTCCGATAGTACGATTATCTTTCGCCATAGAACGTTCACCCTGAAGGATGTGTATTTCTACTTGATTTTGGTTGTCAGCAGCTGTAGAGAACACTTCGCTTTTCTTAGAAGGAATGGTAGTATTTGATTCAATCAATCGTGTAAATACACCACCAAGCGTTTCAATTCCGAGCGACAATGGAGTAACGTCGAGCAACAGCACATCCTTCACTTCACCGGTCAACACACCACCTTGAATTGCAGCTCCAACGGCAACCACTTCATCGGGGTTCACACCGCGATTCGGTTTTTTGCCGAAGAATTGTTCTACTACTTCCTGAATTTTAGGGATACGTGTAGATCCACCAACAAGGATCACTTCATCGATATCACTTTTATTGTATCCGGCATCGCGCAATGCAGCTTCACAAGGACGCAGTGTGCGTTGAATCAAATCATCGCTCAACTGTTCAAATTTCGAACGGCTGATTTTTTTCACAAGGTGTTTAGGCACGCCGTCAATCGCTGTGATATATGGTAAGTTGATTTCAGTTTCTTGTGAAGAAGATAATTCGATCTTTGCTTTTTCAGCTGCCTCTTTCAAGCGTTGTAAAGCCATAGGGTCTTTGCGGAGATCTACAGTAGGCTCATCTTTTTTGAATTCATCAGCAAGCCAGTCCATGATCTTTTTATCGAAGTCGTCGCCACCAAGGTGTGTATCACCATTGGTAGATTTCACTTCAAACACGCCTTCACCTAATTCAAGAATAGAGATATCAAAAGTACCACCACCAAGATCGAATACTGCGATCTTCATGTCTTTATGACGCTTGTCTAAACCGTAAGCTAACGCTGCGGCAGTAGGTTCATTGATAATACGTTTTACTTTCAAACCGGCGATTTCACCTGCTTCTTTGGTAGCCTGACGCTGAGAGTCGTTGAAGTATGCCGGAACTGTGATAACAGCTTCTGTAACTTCGGTACCCAAATAATCTTCAGCAGTCTTTTTCATTTTCTGCAACACCATGGCAGAAATTTCCTGCGGAGTATAAAGCCTGTCGCCAATTTTTACTCGTGCGGTATCATTATCACCACGCGTTACTTCGTAGCTGATCATGCTGAGTTCATTGCTCACTTCGCTATAGCGGTGACCCATGAATCGCTTGATAGATTGAATTGTTTTACGAGGATTTGTGATGGCCTGACGCTTTGCAGGATCTCCTACTTTGCGTTCGCCATTCTCAAGAAATGCAACGATGGATGGCGTTGTTCTGCGGCCTTCATCGTTCGGGATAACAACAGGCTCGTTTCCTTCCATTACAGATACGCAGCTGTTAGTTGTTCCTAAGTCTATACCTATGATCTTTCCCATGTTTATCGGTTATTTTCAGTTTATTCTAAGCGTTCAGGTCAATTTTTATACCATCTTGAAATAACTGACAGCATGACAGATTTGGCATTGAATTCTAATACATTTTGTCCAAAACAAGGCAAATTTACTGACGAATTTGATTTACTAGAATTTACACATATTATTGATTATCAATATTTTAAGTGTATATTT
Source organism: Chitinophagales bacterium (assembly GCA_019694895.1). Taxonomy (GTDB): domain Bacteria; phylum Bacteroidota; class Bacteroidia; order Chitinophagales; family BACL12; genus UBA7236. The sequence continues at coordinate 48,757 of JAIBBA010000006.1, read as the reverse complement.
AATGCTCTGATATAGAATATTCAACTAAATGTTGTCTTGCCGGACGCATAGGTTGCAAATAGCTTTGTAACTTCAATTCAAGCAAACCCAAACTTTAACCCAAAAACAACAAACAAAACCATGAGAAAAGTACTATTCTTATCGCTGGCGATAGTAGCCATCACCACAAACGCTGCAGCTCAATCCTGGCTTACGGCCGGAAACACGCTTACCGGGACTGAGAAATTCGGCTCTACCAACAACAAGTCGCTCGACATCGTTACCAATAATACCGTAAGGATGAAGATCAACAATAAGGGCAACATCGGAATGGGCATCACTACACTGGGTGTGAATGACAGATTATCAGTAAAAATCACAGCACCGGTTCCTACCGCAACCTACACTATGACTAGGGGCATTTTTGCTGAGGTAACAGGTAATGCTACTGCTACATTTAATAGTCCAACCGTTGCTATTTATGGAAAATCGAATAATAATAACGACTGGGGATATGGCGGCTATTTTGAAGGTGATCTGTATGGAGCCTATGGCAAGGGGAAATATGGTTTTTTTGGATATGGTACGGGAGCTTCTTTTACAGGCGATGATTTAGCTGTAGGTGTAAAAGGGCTTGCGGAAGGTGATGATATCATTAACTATGGCGTTTATGGCACAGCCCCAAGTGATGCCTCTGCATATAATTATGGCGTTGCAGCTTATGCCGGAGGATCATTCTTTGGTAATTACGCCCTCTTAGCTGTTGATGAACTTGGTGGTCCGGGTGCGGCGGGATTTTTTGATGGAGATATTGAATACACCGGTTCTATTTTTGATGTGAGTGACAGGCAATTCAAAACTAATATTAAAGATTTAGATAATGCCCTGAGCAGAATCAACCAATTGCAGCCGAAATCTTATGATATGAAGGCCGACGAATTTGGAGGTTTGACATTTGGTAGAAATGATGAAATGGGATTTATAGCTCAAGAAGTGCAGGAGGTATTTCCTGAATTGGTAAAATCATGCGTATCTCCGGTTGATCCATACACTATGGGAGGACAACCCAGTAAAACTGAGCCATTTGAGTTCCTGGCGGTGAATTACGTTGGCTTGATACCTGTGCTTACAAAAGGTATTCAAGAGCAACAGGCGATGATAAACGAACAGGCTAATGTAATCAAAACGCAAGAAGCTGTAATCGCCGACCTCGTTGCACGTGTTAGCAAGCTTGAAACGAAGCAAAACAGCAATATTGAGGCGGTGATTGATGGCAATAATGCCCGTTTAGAGCAAAATACTCCTAACCCATTTGAAGGCACAACTGCGATCGGTTACTTTATTCCTGAGTACACATCATCTGCCAAACTGATCATTTCTGATATGACAGGCAAGGAGATCAAATCGATTGATATCAATACTATTGGCGACGGTACCATACAATTGACTGCCGGTGCGCTTTCTGCAGGTAACTACACCTATACGCTGGTGGCTGACGGCGTAGTAGTTGGCACTAAGTTTTTGAGTGTTGCCAAATAATGGCGCCTGGTATATAGGATAAAAGGCTCTGCATGGCTGCAGGGCCTTTTTTAATAGCATGATTCCTGACAGAGGGCTTACAATCCCTTCTCCAAATCAGCTATCTTTGCGTTCTATGCAAAAGTGGATGGTAGCGGGAGGCTTGGCATTAGCCGCCCTTACAAACAGTTGTTCAACAGATTTTGACCTTAATGCAGATTTTATTGAAACGCCTGTGATTTATGGTTTATTGGATGCGTCTTCCGATACTCAATTTATTCGCATCAACCGCGCCTATTTGAGCGATGAGATCGACGGTCTTACAATGGCTGCTGATCCTGAGGCTATCTATTATGGCGATGAATTAGAAGCAAGAATCGAGGAATACTCGGGCGGAACATTATTGCATACTTACATTCTTGAACGTGTAGATGGCGATACCTTAGGCTTGCCGAAGGCAGATGGCATTTTCGCCAATCATCCGAATATTTTGTATCGTTTTATTGCAGATTTGGATTATACCCATACCTACAAATTATTTGCAATCAATAATGAAACAACAAAATCTGTAGAAGCTACTACACAGTTGGTCGACAGCTTTGCAATCATTCGTCCGGACGATGAAAGTGTTTTTCCACAAGCAATTTCATTGGCACCTCAAACCGTATACCAGTTGCGCTGGAGATCATCACAAGATGCAAAAATCTATGACCTTACCATGCGCTTTCATTATCGTGAAGGTATTTACTACGAGGACGGTGATAGCGTTCATTATACATTCTCAGGGTATAAGGATTGGAAAATGGAAACGAATTACACCGCTGAATCTACTGATGGCGGATTAATTCTTACTTATGATGTTCCGGGAGAAACATTTTACAATTTCATTAAAGACAGTTTCGAACCTGTAGCCGACAATAATTTTATTCGCATTGCAGATTCTGTGCAATTTTTCATTGACGGCGGTGGCGAAGAGTTGTTCAATTACTTCGAATATAACAATGCTACACTTGGCATTACTGAAGGTCAAATAACACCGGCGTATACAAATGTATTCGGTGGTCTTGGAATATTGAGCAGCCGCTATCATAAAGAAGGACTAATTTATCCTTTTGCAATTCAAACAAGAGATTCAATTGCCTGTAGTAGTGTTACAAGCGGACTCAATTTTGCACCGGACGGCAGCACTTTCGGGTTTCCTTATTGCCAGTGATTGGGTTGATTGGCTAATTGCCATAAATGCTGAAAACCAATTCGCGCTTCACAAGATCACTGTTCCCAACAGGCCGGATAATCATGATTTGAGGCACTTCCTACAAATCTCAATTGACGTGTAATCGCTCCGCACGACAGTGAATCCAGCGATATATCATCTAATATGAGGTTGTTAGCCGCTTCAATATATCGCGAAGAAAAAATACCAAGACCACCATTGACATTGGTGTATTCAGGTGAGATATAATCTTCGTTCAAACCAAGGTTTGCCAATAGATTCAAATACTGGTCATATAATTCAATTCCTCCTGCATACCAGGCATAATTGATATTTATAGCATATCGGGTGACGGCGGTATCAACTTCTAAAGAACTCGCAATGAACGAATAAAAAGCATGTCGACTCAATGTATAATTTAAATTACTAATACCTATGGTTCCCGTTCCTTCCTTGTTATCAAAAATCACCCAGTCAATGGAATGAATTGTAGAATCACCATTTATGTGACGCACTTCTGCATATCTGAAAGTCATCACCAGGTCATAGATCATGCCGTTAACAGCTTGCTTACAGGTGTACGTGATATTGCCTGTATCAGCAAAACTGATGTATGCATTCGGCTTTGTTGGAGAGAATAAATAAAAACTTTGAACGAGATTGGTTTCGGCAGTGAAAATTGAGCTGTCCTCTAGTCGCAAAATGTGCAATTTGTAAGTAGAAGAGCTATCGAGAGGCATGCAAATCCGGTATAATATATTTGGCGAAGAAGCGAATACTCCGGAGTCCTTTTCAATGCCTAAAGTATCTCCATCAACATAGTCGCAAAATGTTGTATTTACCAGTGCACCAAATTTCCATTGTTCCAGTTTTACTTCTAATTCACCGGCACTGTAATAATTCTCCCCTGCCTGAGATGCAAGGTTAAGAGCACTTGTATTTTCACCAAGAAACGTTTTTTGTATGCGGATATAATTGGTATCCTGACCATAATTCAATAAACCGTAAACAACAACTTTCTCTTCATAATTTCCATTGATCTGCAGTGTGTTATCGCAACGCCATTGGAAGAATGGCAGGATACAAAAGGCTATGATCCCAAGCAGGCGTCGCATATTCAAAAGTACTATTAATTGTAATTGATTGCCACCTTCGGCGAAAAAATTACGCGAATAAAACAAAAACGCCCGTCAATTTAGACAGGCGTTTTCAATATGCTAAACTGTATAGAAATCAATGTCCCATGTCGTGCTGCATATTCATGTAGCGGTCGTTACCCATGTTCATAGTCTCCATCATTTTGTGTGTAAATGATTTTTCAGGAGTGCTTTGGAATACAAAAGGTGTGAGATTGATTTTCGTAAATCCTTCTGTACCTTCAGTAACAGCAATAAATTGATTCATTGGTACATCTTTCAAAATCGTTTTTTTACCGCTGGTTGGCCACGAGATCTCTATAGATTTGATGGCTGTAGCCTTACCGATACCTATTTCCTGACGAAGGCTGTTTGCGCCAAAGCTGGAGCCTTGCGTTACCCATTCGTAGATATTGCGTTCTTTGCCATTTTCAATAGTTGTGATTTTAATTCGTGCACCGCGAGCGCATTTATTTGTTGTTGTTCCGGTCAAATCAATTGAAATCCAGTTATTGCCAAACGATGCCGGGTTTTCAAATAAGCAATCATAGAAACCTGATGCTTCATAAGCGCCGCCCATTTGTGCAAAAATCTCCGGATAACCGTCATTGTTCAAATCGGCAAAAGATATCTCATGTCCCTTTTGCAAAACACCAATTCCTGCAGATGTAGATACATCCTGGAAGTATTTTCCTTCAGCATTGCGGAACATACGATTTGGTGTAAGCGAACGCATATCCGGTTTACCGGTACCAACATAGAAATCGATCCATCCGTCCATATCAAAATCACCATAGCTTGATCCCATTACCAGGAAGGTGCGTTTTGCAAGGCCTGTTTCTTCATTCACGTTTGTAAACGTGCCATCACCATTATTGCGGTAGAGGGCAGTTTTATCACTTTCAGTTGGTTTGCCCATATATTCAGCCGGAATATCATTATCTGAAATGCCTGCGCTATAGCTAAAGTTCATAATATCCAACCAACCATCATTGTTATAATCAAAAAACCAACATGGGAAGCTTGATTCAGGACCTACAACACCGGCTTCTTTTGTAACATTGGTAAATTTCATTTTTGCACTACCCTTTTTAGTGTCGTTGCGGAAAAGGTAGTTTTTAAAGCCATTTGCTGATATATACAAATCAGGATCGCCATCATTATCATAATCACCGCTGCTCACTCCTTTTACAAATGAATTTACATCTACACCTGCTTCTTTGGCGATGTTGTGGAATTTGCCTTTTTCGTTGATCCATAATTGGCAGTCGTTAATTTTATCTCCTTTTCGCGATGCCTCATTTCCGATAAATAAATCCAACCAACCATCATTATTAAAATCAGCCCATGTTGCTGCTTGAGAAGGACGTGTTGTCCAAATACCAACTTCACGGGTTACATCAGTAAATGTAGAGTCTCCATTATTACGTAATAATGAACTTGGCAAGATACCAAAATTGCTGTACCAGGCGCCGCGTGAAACCCAAACATCGAGGTTACCATCATTGTTATAATCGGTTTGTTGGATCATCAATCCTCCCGGATATCTATCCAAACCTGCTTTTGTAGAAATATCATCAAAAGTGCCATCACCTTTATTCAATAAAAGGAAGCTTCTTTCTTTCAGACCCCATCCACAAGTGAATATATCTATAAGATCGTCGTTATTGAAATCGTCGAGAATTACGCCGCCGCACATATTTGGATTATCCACGCCGAGGTCGATAGCAATGTTTTTAAATTTAGGAACGTCATATTCTGATTTAATTGACTCCGGTTTTATCAACCATTGAGATGGCACTGCATCCGGATAAGTACCCAATTGCATATAAGCAACATTCATCAGCCACATTGCAGACAAATTCTCCTTATCATATTGCAGACATTTTGTGAAGGCTTCAACTGCCATATTCGGACCATCCTTTTTTGCACTTTGGGCAGCTTGTGAAAGTGGCCAAATACAAGATTCAGAATTATGCAAGCCTATACAATTTTCTACTTCACCAAATCGTAAAGCAACAAGTCCTTTTGTATAATACCAACCACCCAACTCTTTTGGTGAAAGTTTAGCGAATTGTGGTTTTGCTTCAAATTCTTTTGTTTTTTCAACAGCCTCATTCACTTTTCCGGCATTCAGCATCTGGTTACAAACATCGAAATACCAGGTGTACATACCTACCGGATCTTGAGGAATAGGCTGAGCCAATAAACTGTTTAGAATGGCTGTATTCATAAAGCGCAAACCCGGCTTATTTACCTGATCATAAACTTTTGACAGGTATTCAATCATGGCTTCGTTACCTGTTTTAGAATCATCCCATGCAACTTCCTTAATGTCGGCAGATTGTTGGGCAGCAACGCGTTTGTTGTCTTTTCCTTTAACCATATTCTTGATCTTACCTTTCATGGCGTATGATGCTCCTGCAAGTAGTACCAAAACACCAACAGTGATCAATAGAATACGTTTTGTCTTTTTGCTCATAAAAATTGAAATATTGAGGTTAAGTGTGATGGTGCAAAGTTCTGATTTTAGCGGGCACCAATCGCTTATTAGCCGCCGGTTTGCTCAAAAATTTTGTAAACGGTATTAAAATATTTCTTTAACAGTTTAACTCAATTTCAGGGATTTACATCATTTTCGAGTGATCCATTGTAGAGTGATTATCCAAGCTGAACTTGAAGGGCTGTAAGGTTTGCAACTCAAAAGCATCCACTCCTTCGGTCAGTTTTACGAAGTTATTCATAGGTACATTGGTAAATACCTGTTTTGTATTAGGTCCTTGCCAGGTCACCTCGATCTGCTTAATTGCCGTTGCCTTGCCTAAACCGGTTTCCAAACGTATGGAGTTTACGCCAAAACTTGCGCCGGAAGATACTACCTGATATATATCCCTGGTTTTGCCTCCTTCTTCAACGGTAATCTTAACTTTTGAGCCTATGGCACATTGATTGGCTTTTGTCCCCACTAGCTGTAATGTTATCCAGTTATTCCCTGTATTGCCCGGGTTCTCATAAAATGCTCCCTGGAAACCATCACCTTCATAACCACCGCCCATGTCTTCATAAACATCCTGATCGCCGTCATTATCTACATCGCCGAAACCGATACCATGTCCTTTTTGTACGTGACCAAAACCTCCTGCAGTTGTTACATCCTGAAATCCAACCCCACCATTATTTCGAAACATCCGTTTAGGTACAAGTGAAGTGTAATTTGGAGTTCCGGTGCCACAATAAATATCCAACCAACCATCATTATCTAAATCGCCGTAATTCAATCCCATTACTGTCATGGCTACTTGTAAATTCATATCCTTTGTGACATTTGTAAATGTGCCATTACCATTATTTTTGTAAAGGATAGAATATTCACCTTTAGGTGTGCCGTTGAAATATTCTGCCGCGTTGTCGTAATCGCAATTATCTGCATCATAAGTGCACACAAATAAATCTTCCCAGCCATCATTGTTATAATCTAAAAATGCGATCGGGAAGCTTTTAATAGGTTTACTCACACCGGCTTCTTTAGTTACATCAGTAAATTTAACCTTACCGCCATTTTTGCCGGTATCGTTTCTAAATAAATAATTTTCTGTACCCTGACTTGAAATGGCAATATCCATCCAGCCATCATTATTGTAATCGCCGGACACTACTCCTTTGGAAAAACAAATTACATCAACTCCTGCTTCTTTTCCGACTTCTGTAAATTTACCCTTCCCGTCACTAAGGAATAATTCATTGTAATACGGTTCTGAATCTCGTCGGGATTCGTTGCCGAAATAAATATCCAGCCAACCGTCATTATTGAAATCGGCAAACACTGCAGACTGCGTAGGACGAAGATGTTTCATCAATCCTGTTTCATATGTCACATCCGTGAAAGTGCCGTCGCCATTGTTTTTCAGCAGAGAAGCGGGTAATTTTCCGAAATCGTTCCACCAAGCGCCACGAGGAATCAGGATGTCCATGAATCCATCATTGTTATAATCCGCACACTTAAGATCAAGTCCGCCGGTAATGCCTTTTAGTTTACTTACTTCAGTATTATCTGTAAAAGTGCCATCACCGTTATTGATCATTATTTTAAGTTGCTCGTCAAGGAACCAACCTGAAGCAGCAATATCTAATAAACCGTCATTATTAAAATCTTCAACAACAACACCACCTGATTTGGTAATAAAATCTACTCCGAGGTTTGCAGCAATATTCGGGAATCGCTGCAATGGATATTCCGATTTAAATTCATTCGGGTCGATGCGATATTCTGTTGGCATGCCATCGGGATATTTTCCCAAATTCATATAGGCGATATTCAACAGAAATTTTGCAGATAAATCATCAGGGTGTTGTTTAAGAATTTCTTCCCAAATGGCAACCGCTTTAATGGTAGGATCTTTTTCAACATACCAAGCCGGCTGTGCGATAGGTAAAATACAAGATTCAGATACGTGATTGGCAATGCAATTTAATTGCTCTCCAAGACGCATATAAGCAACTGCTTGCATATAACGAATATCATCTACAAGCTTACCTTTCATGCCTTCATCCTGCACTTTTTTCATAGCCTCTTCATAAGCGGCAAGCGATTTTTTTGTGTCGCCTGCAAACAACCATTCATCACCAATTGCTTTTTTCCATTCAACAAATTTTTTCGCTTCTTTCGGCGCAGGTTTGCTTTCAAAATCCAATGCGCGTGTTGTGCTTGCAAAGCGATTATGTGTATTCTTAAAATACTTCTCGTTGCATTCAGCCAGGTATTTGGCCATTGCCTCATTTGAAGGGAGATTTGCATCATAAACAACCGTATTCTGAGCAAATTCTCGTTGCTTTTTGTCTTTACCGCATCCGGCAGAAAATAGTATGACTAGTGACAGGCTGCTAAACAATACTAAGGAGGTGCTGCGCATAAGGGGTGAAATTTTGTGCAAAGGTACTGTGTTTTAACCCTGGAAGGGCATGTTTAAGAAAAGTTTTAATGTGCGAAACCCCCTGATACACAAAGGTTCATGCAAAATATGGTGTATCTTTCCCCCGAAAAATCTAGTGTCATGTCGTCTGCCCAGCCTGATTTCAACAAAGTAAAGCGTGTAACCGTCCACACCCTTCAGGAAATGAAGGAGCACGGGGTGAAGATTTCTATGCTTACAGCCTACGACTTCTCCATGGCTCGCATCCTTGATGATGCCGGGGTTGACGTGCTTTTAGTGGGCGACAGTGCTTCTAACGTTATGGCCGGTCACGAGACTACCCTGCCCATCACCTTGGACCAGATGATTTACCATGCTGCCAGCGTAGTGCGTGCCATTGACAGGTGTCTGGTGGTTGTAGACCTGCCATTCGGCTCCTATCAAGGGAATTCAAAAGTGGCGCTTGATTCAACCATCCGCATTATGAAAGAATCAGGGGCGCATGCAGTGAAACTGGAAGGTGGACGTGAGGTGAAAGAGTCTATCGAAAGGATACTCTCTGCCGGTATTCCTGTAATGGGTCACCTTGGACTTACACCGCAATCCATCTACAAATTCGGGACATATACGGTTAGGGCTACTGAAGAAATGGAAGCTCAAAAACTGTATGAAGATGCGCAGTTACTGGAGCAATTGGGCTGTTTCTCTCTTGTATTAGAAAAAATCCCTGCCTCCCTTGGTGAAAAAGTTGCAGCCAAACTTCATATCCCGGTTATAGGAATTGGCGCTGGCGGTGGTGTTGACGGTCAGGTTTTAGTAATGCACGATATGCTCGGTATCACCAAAGAATTCAAACCCCGATTTTTACGCAGATACCTCAATCTATATGACGATATCAAAAAAGGTGTCAGCCAATATATCGCCGATGTGAAGTCGAATGATTTTCCTAATGATATGGAGGAGTATTGAGGGGTGAGTGGTGAGTGGTGAGTGGTGAGTGGTGAATCGTGAGTGGTGAGTCGTGAGTCGTGAATCGTGAATCGTGAATCGTGATTTTTTTACCTGATACTTGATACCTGATACTTGATACTTGATACCTGATACCAATCCCAGATACAAATATCGTGGGTGGGTCAGTGGGTGAGTTTGAATTTTCTCAACTCTGTGTTCCTCTCCGTGGCCTTAGCGGTTAAATGGGTTTTAAAGAATGTGTTGGATGATAAATGATGATTCACGATACACCCTTGTTCAATCGCGGAGTTTGCGGAGTTAGCGGAGTCAAAGGATCAGTCACTACTCACCATTCACGAGTCACGATTCACGAAACACTCATCCACTCACCCACTGACCCACTCACCTATCTCCCCCAAACCGATATATCGATATTTCCAATTTCAGGATCGCGGAATGGGATGTCCCAGTAGCCTGAATACTTTATGGATACAGGAACACGATATCCATCAATGGTGCCCATACGCACCTTCATGCTCACATCAAAATCAAATAGCGAAGTGAAATAACTTAATTGATAATTTCGAGCTACAATCTCCTTGCTGTCAACATCAAACCAAGTAGTGAGTTCATTAATCACGACATCTTTACCTTTTTCAGCTTCCGGTTTTTTCTTGATGGTGAAAACAAAACAATCAACACCCGTTGCAAATTTCTCGCGCGCGATGGTATAGTCGTAATACTGTTGCATCTCCGGGCTGAATATTTCCATTTTATCGCCTATTAATGGAATGCCGTTTACCGGACGTCCAGGGTTGAAAATAAGTGTTTTGAGTTGTTCTTTGCGCAATTCCAATTTATCGTCGCTACCCGCATTGTTGTCTGTTTCTACGATGTTACCACAGATGGTATCTCGATACAAAAAAATATAACTGAATACACCGGCAGTGTAATAATTTAATTGCTTGTGTTTATCAAAAAAATCACCGGTGTTAACTTCAAAAGGAAATTGCATCCACCTGCATTTGCCATCCAGGAATTGCGACATCCTATTGCTGTAAGATGCAATGGAAAGATGGTCTTCGTTAAACATACGTACGGTTGCACTGCCATCATATTCAATGCGTCGAAGGTTTTGAAATGCACGATAAAATGTAGTATCCTCCTGTATCATTTGCACAAAATCCTGCACATTCAGGCCATCCCGAACGGCATGAACAACAAATGAATCAACGGTTATGATCTGAACAGGGCTCGTTTCAACCTGAGCTTTCAACTGCTGTATACCAAATACCACCAGGAGTAACACCAAGCATTTTGTAACTTTACAGATCATCCGTGTAAAATTAACATTTTATGCTTCGAGAAAAATGGTTCCTCCTGATTTTGACGGCTTGCATGCAGCAGGCATATGCTGCTACACCAACTATCAGCGACTCAATTGATATACGACATTACGATATCAATCTTGATATCACAGATTATGCAGGTCAGACTATAAATGGTTCCACTACCTTACATATCGCTGCACTGGTTGATGGCATTACCACCCTCCCACTCGACTTGCTTTCACTTGATGTTGATGGCATTACAGATGGCAATGGCAATGCACTTTCATTTACGTACGATGAGCCTTCATTGATCATCACATTATTTACACCGCTAAATATTGGCGATTCTGCAAATATCATCATCCAATACTCCGGTGATCCCGCACAAGATGGCTCTTGGGGTGGCTGGTACTGGAGTGGTGATTATAGTTATCAATTAGGTGTGGGATTTGATGCAATTCCGCATAATTATGGCAGAGCCTGGTTCCCATGTTTCGATAACTTTATTGAACGCTCAACTTTTAGCTATGACATAAAAACAACAAATGATAAAAAGGCTTTTTGCGGTGGTTTATTAATCGACTCGGTTGATAATGGTGATGGCACTATTTCCTGGCATTGGGAATGTGTTCAGCAAATTCCGAGTTACCTGGCGAGCGTGGCTGTGAGTAAATATGCCACCATCAACGATGTTTATGCAGGCATTGCGGGAGATATCCCTATTCAGCTGGCATGCAAGGCTGAGGATACCACCGACATGAAAAATTCATTTATTCATTTGCATGATGCACTTAGCACTTTCGAAAATCATTATGGTCCTTTTCGTTGGGATCGCGTTGGGTATGCGGTTGTGCCATTTAGCGGAGGCGCGATGGAACATGCTATGAATATTGCTTATCCCCTCTTTGCAGTCAACGGCACTACGCTCTGGGAAAATTTATATGCACATGAATTAAGTCACCATTGGTGGGGCGATCTTACCACCTGTTCAACTCCGCAAGAAATGTGGATGAACGAAGGATGGGCCGTATTTTCAGAACATTTATTTCAGGAATCATTATATGGTGACCAAGCCTATATGGATGCCGTAAAAGCCAATCAACTCGATGTATTACATAATGCCGCTCCGCGCGATGGCAATAATTATTTCGCGATATCCGTTGTTCCTGAATCATATACCTATGGCGCAACCACCTACAACAAAGGCGCCAGCGTTATTCATACACTTAGAGGCTATATGGGTGATGACGCATTTTTCAGTTGCATTACAAGCTTTATGGAAACATATCAATTCCAGCCTGTAAGTGCTGCCAACCTGCGCGATCATTTAACAGCATGCAGTGGCATGGATATGTCCGACTTTTTTGATGATTGGGTGTATCAACCCGGTTCGCTTGCCTTTGATGTGTTGAGTACAGGTGGCAATAAAGGAACGATTACTTGTTTACATATTCAGCAGTATTTGTCTCATGCAACACATTATGGTAATAATGTTCCGCTCACTGCCTATTTTTTCGATTATAATTTTAATCTGTTCGACTCTGTTGATATAGTAATGTCGGGCGACAGACAATTAACTACCATTGAAGTACCAAATCCAGGCTCAATCGTATATACAATACTTGATTACAGGAATAAACTAAATGATGCCGTAACATCCGATGAAGTGCATTTTACCGAACCCGGCACGTATTCGCTTGATAATGCCATGATGGATATTGAAATTACATCCGTAACAGAACCGGGTTTCATTTATGCGCAACATTTTTGGGCTGCACCGAATAATTATATTGCCGCACATCCGGGATTACATGTAAGCACTGATCGCTTTTGGAGAATAACAACTAATATTCCGGTTAACGGTGATGCCACGGCTAAATTTCTATACAACGGACAAGCTACCATAGGCAGCGGTTATTTAGATAATGATTTCATTACAAATTCTGAAGATAGCCTTGTACTACTATACAGAAACGGCCCGCAAGGTGACTGGATAATCTATCCAGATTACACATTAAATACTTGGGGAAGTGCCAATGACAAGCGCGGTGCTTTCGAATTATCTGCCGTAACATCAGGAGATTTTTGCATTGGAATATATGATGCATCCATACCGGATCAACCATTATACATTCCGGAAACAGATTGTTCATTTAATGGGGCAATTGAGAATTTAAGCGATAACTCGCTTACAGTATATCCTATACCCGCCAATCAACTAATTGTTGCAACTGTTGATCAGCAATTGATGGGTATGCAGTTATCGCTTTACGACACTTCGATGCGTAAAATATGGACAGGAAGGATAGATAATCTTTCCATGAGCATCCCCACACAAAACCTCCCCGCCGGAACTTATCAACTTTGTGTTGAAAACGCCCGTTCTGAGCGGATTGCGGCCGAAAAGGTGTTGATTATGCACTAATATTGCGCAAATTCTTTTGCGCTATGAAAAATGTAACTGTGATTGGTGCCGGCACAATGGGAAACGGCATCGCACACGTATTTGCCATGAAAGGCCACAAGGTCACACTTGTTGATGTTTCTGAACCTGCCTTGCAAAAAGCGGTTGCTACCATCACCAATAACCTCGATCGCATGGTGGCCAAGGAAAAAATCACTGCAGATGAAAAAGCAGCAACACTTTCCAATATTACCACTTATGCAAATTTTGATCACAGCACTAATGCCGACCTGGTTGTTGAGGCTGCTACAGAACGCGTTGATCTTAAATTAAAAATATTTACTGAACTGGATCAAATATGTGCAGCACATACCATACTTGCCAGCAATACCTCATCAATTTCCATCACTAAAATTGCAGCAGCAACAAAACGTGCTGATCGAGTTATCGGCATGCACTTTATGAATCCGGTTCCGGTGATGAAACTGGTGGAGGTAATCCGCGGCTATGCAACCTCCGATGAAACAGCCAAAACTATAATGGAATTATCTGCAGCATTGGATAAAGTGCCTGTAGAAGTAAATGATTATCCCGGATTTGTTGCCAACCGCATATTAATGCCAATGATAAACGAAGCCATTTATACTTTATATGAAGGCGTGGCGGGCGTATATGAAATCGATACCGTTATGAAACTCGGCATGGCTCATCCTATGGGACCGCTGCAACTGGCTGATTTTATCGGACTTGACGTTTGCCTTAGCATCCTCAATGTGTTACACGACGGTTTTGGCAATCCGAAATATGCACCATGTCCGCTACTGGTAAATATGGTTACTGCAGGTTACCTTGGTGCTAAATCAGGTGAAGGATTTTATGCTTATACGGCAGGAAATAAAGACCTCGTTGTGTCACCACGATTTAATAAGTAATTTAAAAAAAACAATTTAAGCATCTACACAAATCTTGATGCCCATTCATTAATAGCTATCAATAATACATACATGACACCGGTTTTTGCCAAAGCATATTCCCCTTCAGAAGTACATTTCCAGATTGAAGATTGCGACAATCGCAATGAACCACGCAAGGTAATGATGTGCACGCCCGACTACTATAATGTTGTTGATGTGAAAAATGTATACATGCAACATCAAAAAGGCAATATCAACAAGGAGCGTGCAAATATTCAATGGGATAATATCCGCAATTCTTATCTCGCATTGAAAAACCAGAAATTCCTTGATGATGTTGTTGTCATCAATGGTGTGGAAGGCATGGAGGATATGGTTTTTTGTGCAAACCAGAGTTTTCCTTGGGTGATGTGGAATGGCGAGAAAATTGCCATCATGAGCCGCATGCGCCATGAAAACCGACAAAATGAAATTCCATATATCGAAGATTTTTATCAGGACCACGGATATAAAATTGTGGAGCTGCAAAGCAAATATCATTTTGAAGGCATGGGCGATTTGATTGCTCATCCCGGAAAACGTGTTTTATATGGAGCATATGGGTTTCGCAGTGAAAAAGCAGTTTACGATGAAATTTCCCGCATTGTTGATGCGCCTATTATCACTCTCGAACTTATCAATGAGCATCACTACCATTTAGATACTTGCTTTCTCCCATTAAATCACACCGAAGTACTTATTGCCCCTGATGCATTCACACCGGAATCACTGGCCATTATTCGCCGCATGTTTGAAGGTGTGTATGAAATACCGGAAGATGAAGCCATCGACGGATTTGCTTGCAATGCACATATTATTTATGGCACCAATAAAAATTCATCGGCAGCTGTAATTCAACGAGGCAATCCCGTTTCTTTGAACATCATCCAACAAAGTGCAAACCCCGTAATCGAAACCGATACCACCGAATTTATGAAAAGCGGAGGATCAGTGTTCTGTTTGAAAATGATGTTCTATTGAAGGAGAAAGGAGAAAGGAGAAAGGAGAAAGGAGAGAGGAGAGAGGAGAGAGGAGAGAGGAGAAAGGAGAGAGGAAACGGGAGAGAGGATTTTTTGAGGCTTGGAAGAATGTACTTTGAAGTTGAGTGGATCGGTTGCGATTTTGCTCATGGAGCGCAGCGACATTCCGCCAAAGCAGGACTTGAACACCATAGTTAAATATCCATGATAATTGGAAGTTGCACATTAATTTAGCAATTAAAATCATCCTAATATTTTCAATACCGGATACCACATGCTAATCACCCCAACCAAATGAAAAAAATATTTATAACAGGAATAGGGACCGATATAGGGAAGACCGTTGTTTCGGCAGTGGTAGTGGAGGCATTATTTGCCGACTATTGGAAACCGGTGCAAAGTGGTGGTTTGGATTATACGGATACACAACGCGTGCAGAATCTTATTTCCAATCCAAAAAGTCAATTTCATAAAGAGGCATTCTTATTGAAGCAACCCATGTCGCCACATGCTGCCGCTGCTTTAGATGGTGTGGAAATAGATTTAGATAATATTGTCGTTCCTGAAACATCAAACACATTAGTGATAGAAGGCGCCGGCGGATTAATGGTGCCGATCAACAACTCCACCTTGATGTTGGATATGATCGCAAAATGGGAAGCGTCTGTGATTGTCGTTTCAAAGAACTATCTCGGAAGCATCAACCACACACTGTTAACCTGCGCTGTGTTGCGAGCAAAACAAATACCGGTTGCAGGAATTATTTTCAATGGTATGGAAAATGTTTCCAGCGAACAATTCATCACTCAATATTCCGACATCCCGGTTATTGGCCGCGTAGCACATACTGACGTTCTGGACAAACCATTTATAAAAAAGCATGCCGAATTCATTCGCAAGCGCATGCAGCAATTAAAAATATCCTGATATGCGTGATGATGGTCCTATATGGTATCCATTCACCCAAATGCAATTAGCCCCCGAACCTGTACAAATCGTTTCAGGGAAAGGTGCACTGTTATTTACTGCTGATGGCAATACTATTATTGATGCCGTTTCCAGTTGGTGGACGAATATTCACGGTCATGCACATCCCTATATCCGACAAAAAGTTCATGAGCAGTTCGGACAACTGGAACACGTAATTTTTGCAGGGTTTACACACGCTCCGGCAATGCATCTTGCTTCTCGTGTAACAGCAATGTGCGGCAGCGATTATACTAAAATGTTTTTCTCCGATAACGGAAGTACCGCCGTTGAAGTGGCACTTAAAATGGCTTTGCAATATCACCAAAATCTTGGAGCAAAAAAACATCGCATTATTGCATTGGAGGGCAGCTACCATGGCGATACATTTGGCAGTATGAGTGTCAGTGCGCGTGGTGCTTTTACTGCCGCTTTTCACGATAAATTATTTGACGTCACCTATATCACCCCTCCCCTTCCGGGAAATGAAGACATTTGTATGCAAGAATTAGAAGCAGCGTTGTCGGAAGGAGATGTGGCCGCATTTATTTACGAACCACTTATCATGGGAGCCGGAGGAATGCTCATGTATACCGGTATGGCTTTAGATACAATGATATACACCGCCAAACAACATGGAGTACTATGTATTGCCGATGAAGTAATGACAGGATTTTACCGAACCGGAAAATTCCTTGCGGGACATTATGCCAATCATCAGCCGGATATTATATGCTTAAGTAAAGGTATCACCGGTGGATCAATGGCACTCGGCGTTACTATATGCACGCAAGCAATTTTCATGGCATTCTATAGTGAAGATAAAATGAAGGCCCTTTATCACGGGCATAGCTATACGGCAAATCCTTTGGCTTGTGCTGCCGCAAATGCAAGTGTCGATTTATGTTTGCAGCCCGGTTTTGATCATGCACTCACAACCATAGCTTCACGTCATCAACATTTTACAGCCGCATTACAAGTGTACAGTCACAGTGATATACCTGTGGTAAAAAATATCAGACAATGCGGAACAGTGTTAGCAATGGATTTTGTTACTTCCAACGATACCGGATATTTTAACAGCATACGCGACATGCTCTATCATTTTTTCATGAAACGAGGTGTGCTTCTGCGACCATTAGGAAACACCATCTATATCATGCCGCCATATTGTATCACCAACGAAGCATTGGATGAAGTGTATAATGCCATTTTAGATGCATTGGCATTGTTAGCCGAAGGAAAGACATTACAATAATTATTTCCATTCAGGTTTTTTCTTCTCCAGGAAGGAGCGAATACCATATTGACAATCATCAGTTGCCCTGGCCTTTGCATTCATTTCTGCCGCATATTGCAATGCTTCATCCAATCCCATTTCCTGCACCGCCGCTATCATCGATTTTGTAGTGGCCACTGCTACCCTACTCGTCTGAGCTATCAACTCAACACATAAACCGGATACAGCTTCGTCAATTTTATTTTTGGGAATCACTGCATTGATGAGACCATATTTTTCAGCAGTTTCAGCAGTTATTAATTTGCCGGTGAGCAATAATTCTTTTGCATGTCGCTCATTAATTTTACGCAGCAGAAATACCATCACAATAGCAGGAATAAATCCAATCTTCACTTCTGTATATCCAAACTGTGCTTCCGGAACAGCAAAACTAAAATCACATACACTCGCCAATCCGCAACCACCTGCAATGGCATGACCTTCAATTTTTGCGATGATGGGTTTCGATAAGGTATACATCAATTTATACAAGGCCATTAATTTTTGAGAATCGGCTACGTTTTCTTCAAAAGAATTCTGTTGCAGCGATTGCAGATATCCCAGATCCGCACCTGCACTAAATACCTCCCCTGAAGCAGCGAGCACAATCACTTTCACAGATTCATTTTCCTGAGCATCGGTAAATGCCTCAGTTAATTCAGCTACCACATCCGCATTGAATGCATTTCGCTTATCCGGACGATTAAGGGTGATGGTGCCTACTTTATCGGCTATAGTATAAAGGATGGTTGAGTATGTCATGCCTCAAAAATCAATTTTGTAATAGAACAAAGGTAAAAAGCCTAACTGATACTCTTCTTTCACCGGACTGGCCGTTGGATCTGCAGGGTTTGGCGCATAAGTTAATCCCAACACGTTTTGAATATTCAATACATTCACAAGATCCAGAGCGATTTCGTGCGTGACACTACGCTTACCGGAATTTATTCGATAAGCAAGCTTCACATCAAAACGAAAATAATCTTTGAGTTGTATCGTATTTGTCAGAGAATCAATATAGATCAGTTCCTTTGCTGCAATAGTAGCTGCTGTGTCGACGGGCGTAGTGAGTTTACCTCCCGCATAGGTTGTTTTAATGCCAACGGTAAGCACATTGCGGTCGCTGATAGTGAATTCATAACCGCCGAGCATATTACCGGCATAGGTGCCATTAAAATCGGTTTTGCGTTCAATGCCATCTGACCCAACATATCGGGAATCGTATAATGATCCGGTTATCAGGAAAAAGAAATGATTGCTGAAAAATTTCTCGATGGTAAGTTCGGCACCATAGTTTTTACCTGTTCCTGTATTCTGTAATGAGTCAGGGAAAAATCTTGAGAACCCACTCCCTTCGTTTGCCAATGAAAATGCGCTTGGTGCAACTTCAACCGGCACATCATAGAGATATTGATAATATACTTCCGATTTAACTCGCAGATTATCGGAGAGCTTTCTATCATAACCGAGTATCATATGTGCACTACGGATAAATCCGACATCTTCATTGATGAGCAATGCGCTTCCATCTGCCTGATAATGCATATAGGTATACTGATAGCTTGGCAACATCTGGCTGTGCAATCCCAAACCCAGGCTTAACGAAGACCTGTCATCCACACGCCATTGCATACCGGCTCTGGGTTCCAGGGATTTTGAATTGCTGTTGATGGTAAATATCTGGGCATGCAAGCCACCGGTAAACAACAGGCGTTCATTGTATTTATATTTCCATTGAAAGTAAGCTTGTGCCAAATAATTATTCCCTTCAAAATCATAGCGGTTATCCCAAGTCCAGGTATACACATTTCTATTAGAATCGATATGATTATACCATATTGATTCAAAGCTTGCTCCTGTTTTAAAACTATGGCGACTGTTGACTTTTTTATTCAATGAATATATCAGCGATGCTTTTTGATCGAGGAAAGAATAATTCATATTCGGCACTATGGAATCTATATCGAAATTCACATCTCTGAATACGAAAGCATGATTAGCATGATTTTCCTGTACACTATATGCAGCAACCCATTTACCATATGCTGATGGATTGTATTGCCTGGCATATGAAACACCTGCAACCGACATAGCTGTACCAAAGTATTGATCTCTGTCGCTATCTCCGTATAATTCAGTTTCCTCTTTAGTGTATTCACTTACCAAAATATCTATCTTACTTTTTCCGCCGATGGCAAATACATTCCACATGGCATTACCTTTTGGAAAAGAAAGTTTAAATGCTCCGTCCATATAATTTGGCACAGCGGTAGTTCCTATCGGAATGTGCATGAATTGAAATAATTGTAAAGTTGAATATCGATAGCTCGCCAAATAAGATGAACCTTTCGATTTATTGATAGGCCCTTCGGCAAACAATTCTGTTCCAAGAAATCCAAGCTGTCCACTGAACTCATGTTGTTCATCATTGCCTCTTCGCATATTCAAATCGAAAACACCGGCGATAGCATTGCCATATTCTGCAGGAAAAGCACCTGTAAAAAAGTCGGAGTTACTGAGGTATTTATTATTGATAATTGATACCGGACCGCCGGTAGTACCGGCAATTGCAAAATGACTTGGATTTGGAATGTCGATACCCTCCAATCGCCACAACACGCCGATTGGTGAATTTCCGCGCACAACAATATCATTACGTGAATCATCAGCACCTTGCACACCGGCAAAATTTGATGCCATGCGAGCAGGGTCTCCGCGACTGCCTGCATAGCGATCTGTTTCTTCAACACTGAAGGTGCGCACGCTATTGATTGCCATTTCATTATTTACCTCACCCTTGTCCGATTTGGCCGTAACAACAACTGCATCAAGTGCTTCGGCACCTTCTTCCAATTCAACATTGATAATCACTTCCTTCCCGCCGGTAACTATTACATTGCTCATGGTGATGTCCTCATAACCAACATATGTAAATCGCAGGGTAACACGCCCTACCGGAGCATTGGTAATGCGATAATCACCTTGTTCATCGGTGGTAGCACCACCAAGCATGGTTGAGTCTGCATACAAAAGGACAGTAGCGCCGATAAGCGGATACTTCGATGCTGCGTCGGTAATAGTGCCTCGGACGGTTTGACCCGGCGATTGTGCGGTTAGACTTATCGTTGATAAAAGCAAGCAAATAAGCAGAAAATTGCGCATGAATATGGGTTTAACACTCAAATATAACCCTATGCCTTTGAGCCAACAGGCAAAATATGCACATTCCGACAAAGTGATTATTGATTTTCGCAAATGCTTACAATGAATACCCTAGGGCCTCTGAAGCTACTAACAACAGGTTTTGGAACATTCTTGGCACAAAAAAGGCCGCCAAAAAAGGCAGCCTTTCAATAAAATCAATTAAAAATTACTTTGCCGGCACCATGGCAGTGATGGCATCACAACTTTGCTTACAAGCATCCTGCATGCCGCTGAGTTGTTGATTCAAGCCTTCAACTGTAGTTTTCCACTCAGTTAGTTTTGTCGTCCAGTTTGCGAGTTCTGAGGTAATAGTTGCATCATCAAGGTGCTCTTCCTGTCCCTTTTTCTTCCATGCACCATACTCGTCAGTTGCTGCAGCGAAATCGGTTTTTGCTTTTGCAAATCCGGTTTTCATAGCGACCATTTGCTCATCAATTTTGCTGCACATCATCAGGTTCATTTCTGCCATGGATTTTGATTCACCGGACAATTTAGTAATGTCCATGCTTCTGGTGGCAGTCATCATTTGTGTCATGCCATCCATTGCTGTGTTCATAGTAGTTTCCCAAGCAGCGATTTGATCGCCGAGGGCTTTCCATTCAGATTCGAATGTTGCCATTGCCTGTTTTGTTTCTGCGCTTGGGCCTTTCTTTTTGCCGCAAGAATTTAAAGTTGCCATTGAGGCGATTGCCAGAATGACGAGGAATCCTTTTTTCATTTTGTTATGGTTGAGGTTTAAATTAAAGATATTGTTATTGGTAAAATCAATTTCCGAGGTTACGTAAGCTTTCTTCCAATATGCGGATTTTTTCTTCAGCATCAGCTTTTTTGCGACGCTCCAAATCTACAACAGCAGCAGGTGCGCTGCCAACAAATTTCTCATTGCTGAGTTTTTTGTCAATGGAAAGGAGGAATCCCTTTTGATAGGCAATTTGTTCTTCCAGTTTTTTGCGCTCATCTTCGATATTAATTTCCATCTGCACAACAACAAAAAACTTTTGCGTTCCCACAAGGAAAGTGACTGCATTTTTTACATCGCCGGTCACAGATTCAAACACTTCGAGGTTTGCCATTTTCATGATGACAGCGCGGAAGGCTTGCATGCTGGTGATATCGCCTTCAGCATACAAACTTGCAGCAACCTTTGGACTCACATTATTCTTAGCGCGGATATCTCGTATCCTGCTGATTAATTCCTTCGCTTCGTTGCCTGATGCAAGAATATTGTTATTGATATTACCCGCGTCATTCAATTGTGTGATTACAATATCATCTCCGGCTTTTCTATCACGCAGCAAATGCCAAATTTCTTCAGTGATAAAGGGCATGTAAGGATGCAACAACTTCAGGCAACCTTCAAAGAAATCTATTGTTTTTTCATAGGTAATACTATCAATAGGCTGACCAAATTCCGGTTTAATAAATTCGAGGTACCATGAACAGAAATCGTCCCAAATGAAATTGTATAAACACATCAAGGCATCGCTGATCCGAAACTGTTCAAAATGATCGTTGATGGTGTTTATAGTATCATTTAGCTTTGAATCAAACCATTGAATAGCGGCTTCATTTTTCGTTTGCGACGTTTCGGTCACTTCCCATCCTTTGATGAGTCGCAGTACGTTCCACAATTTATTATTGAAATTTCGACCTTGCTCTATTAATTTATCATCATAGATGATGTCATTTCCGGCAGGAGAGCACAATAAAATTCCCATGCGGATAGCATCTGCACCATATTGAGCAATGAGGTCGAGCGGATCAGGCGAATTGCCAAGGCTCTTGCTCATTTTACGGCGCAATTTATCACGAACAATACCTGTCAGATATACATCGCTGAAAGGTTTCTCGTTGCGATATTCATAACCGGCAATGATCATACGCGCCACCCAAAAGAATAAAATCTCCGGTGCAGTAACAAGCACTTGTGTCGGATAATAATATTCAATATCGGCGCTCTTCGGATCCTTCATGCCATTGAAAACCGAAATCGGCCACAACCAGCTTGATGCCCAGGTATCCAATACATCTTCATCCTGACGGAAACCGTCGAGCGACAAACCTTTAGATGTAAAAATGGCTTTTGCTTCTGCCTCTGTTTTGGCAACAACAAATTCACCACTTGCATTATACCATGCAGGAATGCGCTGTCCCCACCACAATTGACGACTGATACACCAATCTTTCACATTTTCCATCCAGTGTCGATAGGTGTTGATGAATTTCTCGGGATGTAAATTAATATCGCCATTCATCACATGTTCAAGGGCAGGTTTGCTGATCTCTTTCATGCTGATGAACCACTGCATACTTAATCTAGGTTCGATCATGGCATTTGTGCGCTCTGAGAAACCTACACTATTTTTCAGCTCTTCAATTTTCACAAGATAGCCTTCCTCTTCAAGCATCGCTACCATTTTCTTGCGCGCTACCATGCGATCTTCACCGATCAGTATTTCTGCTTTTTCACTGAGCGTGCCATCTTCATTCATGATGTCGATAACCGGCAGATTATAACGCAAGCCTATTTCATAATCGTTAGGATCGTGAGCAGGTGTAATTTTTAGTGCACCCGTTCCAAATTCCATATCAACATAGGTATCTGCGATAACCGGAATTTCTCTTTTGATGAGCGGCACTAACACAGTTTTGCCAATAAATTCTTTATATCGTTCATCATCAGGATGCACACAAATGGCAGTATCTCCTAAAATGGTTTCAGGGCGTGTTGTTGCAACAGTCAGATAAACATTATCGCCCTTGATTTGATATTTCACATAATGCAAACGCGAAGTAACATCCTGATAGATTACCTCTTCATTACTTAAAGCGGTGCGAGCTTCCGGATCCCAGTTAACCATTCTGAGGCCGCGATAGATATATCCTTTATTATAAAGATCGATGAATGTATCAATCACATCGTCATAATAAAGATCATCCATTGTGAATCGGGTACGATCCCAATCGCAGCTGCAACCCAGTTCTTTTAATTGTTGAAGGATGATGCCTCCATATTTCTCTTTCCATTCCCATGCATGCTTCAAAAAATCTTCACGAGATAATGACGACTTTTTAATTCCCTGTTCACGCAGCATCTTAACCACCTTTGCCTCAGTAGCAATGGAAGCATGATCGGTTCCTGGCACCCAGCAGGCATTTTTTCCTTGCATACGAGCACGGCGGATGAGGACATCCTGAATCGTGTTATTCAGCACGTGACCCATATGCAGCACGCCTGTTACATTCGGCGGTGGAATGACGATAGTAAAAGGCTCACGGTTATCGGGTTTTGAATGAAAATACCTGTTTGCTAACCAGTGTGCATACCATTTCTTCTCGATCGACGCGGGATCATACGTTTTGGAAATCTCCATAGCGCTGCAAAATTACGAAAATGGAAGGAGGCATTTCGCCCCGATTTCGCATCTTTGTCCACGTGAAGAAGGCATATTTGTTGGTATTGGTGGCTATTGCCTCCGTTTTTCAGGCAGAAGCGCAAATGCAGGCACATGATACCTGTAGGTTTATGACGTATAATGTGTTGAATTTCGATTATACAGGCAATTTCAAGGAGAATTATCTGCGCACTATTGTATCCGAAATCCATCCTGATATTATGGTTGTGCAGGAACTGATAGACGACAGCGGGGCTGCACGATTCAGAGATTCGGTCATGTTGCAGGTGGATACCAACTATGCCATGGCGGAATTCATCAATAGTTATGATACCGACAATGGTTTGTATTACCGCAAGGATAAATATGCCTTTTTATCGAATACCGTTGTGACTACAGAATTGCGCGATATCAATCAATTCGAAATGCGGCATATTGCAAGCGGCATCGACTTTTATGTTTACTCTCTTCATCTGAAGGCGAGCAGCGGCGGCACAAATGCGGCACAACGGCAGCGCGAGGTAGATAGCCTTCGCAAGGCAACTTTGGCTCTTCCTGACACGGCACATATCTTGGTTTGCGGCGATTTTAATATTTATGGCAGTTATGAGGAAGCTTACCTGCACCTGCTGGATCCTACCGATCCGGGCTATGTGATAGATATCTGGCAGGATAGTTTGACGAGCACCTGGAATAATATTGCCAACACCGATTACCTTACACAAAGCACAAGAATTGCTGCTTTTGGGGGTGGATCGACCGGTGGTATGGACGATCGTTTTGACATGATATTGATGTCGCCGTCGTTAGTAGATACAGCCGGAATGGGCTATATCCCGGGAAGTATGTATCCTGTTGGCAACGACGGAAACAGGTTCGATAATGAGATCAACGATCCTGTGAATACCTCAGTTTCTGAAGAAATGGCTGATGCTTTGTATTTCACGAGTGACCATATTCCAATGTTTGCCGAATTCTCGTTCAGCTATATCATTCCTGAGGAACCTGAGGATACTACGGATACACTGATTCAACAAATAGCAGAAACAGACTTGTTGTTGCAACTCTACCCGAATCCGGCGGGTGATGTAATCACAGCAACATCAAATTTTAACGCTGAAGGATATATCATCTATGGTGCAGACGGCAAAACTGTATATAAAATGACCGAAAAGTCAATACCGGCAGGCATTTCAGAGAAAATTGCCATAGCAGACCTGGCACCCGGATTATATGTTTTTGTGTCGTTTAATGGAATTAAACGGGTGCAATCTACCTTCCTGAAAAATTAAAATCATCGGCTTTGGCGATTTGGTAAGCTATCTTTGCGGCTTATGCAACAGTTCAAAGTAGGCATTATCCGTGAGGCTAAATTCCCCCCTGATGCGCGTGTACCGCTTATCCCTGCTCAGGTACAACAACTTCGCCAACAGTTTCCCAATATTGAAATTGTAGTTCAGCCCAGCAAAGGCCGGTGCTATGCTGATTATGAATACACAGATCTGGATGTGACATTACAGGAAGATTTGCACGACTGTGATATTCTCTTTGGTGTGAAGGAGGTGCCTTATGACCTTTTAATTCCGGGAAAAACATATTTTTTCTTCAGTCACACCATCAAAAAACAGCCTCACAATAAAAAGTTGTTGCAAGTGCTGATGCAAAAAAACGTGCGCATGATCGATTACGAGTGCCTTAAAAATACTGAAGGAAATCGTGTGATCGCTTTTGGCAGGTGGGCCGGAATTATCGGTGCACATAATGCCATTTGGACCTATGCGCAACGATTAGGTGAACAACACTTAAAACGAGCCAGAGATTGCAGGGATTATTATGAATTAAAATATCAATACCGCGGACTGACGATGCCTGTTATTAAAATGATCGTTACAGGTACAGGAAGAGTTGGCAAAGGCGCGATTGAATTTCTGAGAAAGATTGGTGTCAGAGAGGTTACCAAAGAGGCTCTGCTCAACGAAACATTTTCCGAAGCAGTGTTTTGTGTACTCGACAGCGATGATTTGTATTCCCGCAAGTCCGATGGCAAATATGACCGCAATGAATTTCACAGCCATCCGGAATTATATCATTGCACTTTTTCTCCATACACAAAGGTTTGTGACGTATTGATCAATTGCATTTTCTGGAATCCTGCGGCACCTTCATTATTTCACAAAAATGAAATGGATGCCACTGATTGGAAAATAAAGGTGATTGCTGATGTCAGCTGCGATGTGAAAGGCGGTATTCCTGCTACTATCAGGTCTACAACCATAAATGAGCCTGTATTTGGCTATGATGTAGCTACAGACATGGAGATTGCTCCCTACATTCCGGAAAGCATCGATATTATGGCAATTGATAATTTACCAAATGAATTACCGCGAAGTGCAAGTGAAGAATTTGGACAGCAATTAATTTCAACGGTTTGGAATGAATTATTTCAAGATAACTCCCGTATGCTTGATGAAGCTACCATCTGCAAAAATGGCAATCTGAATAAGCATTTCGAATATTTACGAGATTATGTTACCGGTGAATCGTGAATCGTGAGTCGTGAGTCGTGAATCGTGAATCGTGAAATTGGTGCATTGGGAATTGTATTTCACCCGCCTGCTCGGCGAGGTAAACTCACCCACTCACCCACTCACCACTCACCACTCACCCTTCTCCTCTCTCCTCTCTCCTTTCTCCTCCCCATCACATTTTAGCCCTTCTATCCGCCAAAATTTCAGCAAGTAGGTTTCTTGCGCGGAAGAGTTGAGCTTTTACGGTCCCGAGAGGCATGTTTAGTGCTTCTGAAATTTCCTCATAAGATAGTTCGTCGAAATAGCGCATTTCAACCAGTGCTTTATATTTTGGATTTAATTCATCGAGGATGGTGCGCATGATATTAGCGCGTTGTTCCTTAATAAACTTCTCTTCCGGATCGGGATTGTTGGTTCGGATATTAGTAAATGCCGATCGTGTGAATTCATCTTGTTCATCATCGAGGCTGAGTGTATGCAATCGTTTTTTGCGAATGAAATCGATAGCATTATTTACGGCGATTTTAAACAACCAGGTGCTGAAAGCGAAATCAGGCGTATAGCGCTCGAGGTGCAAGAAGGCTTTGCCAAAAGCTTCAATGGTAAGGTCCTCGGCATCGTCGCGATTGTGCACCATTTTGAGTACCATATAATGAATGGTATCCTTGTAGCGCGACATTAATTCACCGTACGCGCGTTGATCACCTCTGCGTGCACTTTCTACAAGTGCGAGATCTTCCTTTGCGCGGTCTGATAAATTGTCGTTTAATCCCATCTATATTTTGTTTTCACAAGGGCAGCTTTAGCAAAGCGGAAATAATAGAATATCTGCAAGATATCATACCATTCGATATAGGCTTTCAGGTCTTTTTCATCCAGCTTTTGCATCGACTTACCCAAAGTATAACGCAATAACAACCAGCGGAGTATGATTGTTCCCGCAACTATATACCACCATGGGTATAAGAGTGACAATGAAGCAATACCGGAAAGCCAAAATAAGATATGTGTTATAGGTTGCAATCCGAGCCAAAATTTATGCTTAAACCTATAATACCGTGCTGTTGAAAGGTGCCTTGTTTTTTGTTCTCGCCAGTCATCCCAAGTCTCCTTAGGTTCTGAATAGGTAAAAGCATCATTATTAATAATGATAGCAGTATTTTTCTTACGTGCCACCATATTTATGAACAAGTCATCATCGCCACTAGGCAAATGACGATGATCGAAAAATCCATTCGAATTAAAGAAGAGGTGTTTTTTATAAGATAGATTTCTTCCAACACCCATGTACGGTAAACCTGCTAATGCGAAGCTCAGGTAATTGATTGCTGAAGAAACCGTTTCATAGCGAATACGTCGGTTAAGCCTGCCGGTTTGTTTTTCATATGCGCCATAACCCAGCACGATCTCTGCTCCCGAACCATAACCATTCATCATTTCGCGCAGCCATTTATCTGATGCAGGATAGCAATCGGCATCTGTCAACAAAACTATTTCATGCGACGCAGCTTTCAATCCCAATGTAAGCGGGAATTTTTTTCCTGCCATCATTCGATTACTGTTGCGTGTACTGGTGCGCTTCAGTCTTGGTTCTTTTTGAGAAAGAAAAAATAAGTATTCTGTAGTACTATCCTCTGAATTATCATCCACAACAATTACCTCAAATTCAGGATAATCCTGTGATAAAATGCGTGGAAGATTTTTCTTTAGATTAGAATCTTCATTCCTTGCGCAAATAATGATGCTTACGGGTGGCAATGCATGATCCTGCATGACAGATTTCTGCTGATATCTTGCCAAACGCAAATAAAAAAACAATATGTAGAATAACTGCACCGCCGCAGCACCACAAAACAAGTAAAATATACTGTCGAGGATAATTGAGTCGCCCATAATTGTGCTGCCGCAAAGTTAGAGTTTCAAGGCATTGCAAGGCGTTTGTGATGTTATTAGCACTTCACATATGCACAAGCTTTCCACAATTACCTATTTTTGCCCTGTGTTTTTCAAATTGACAGCCAAAGACCTGCATTCATCTGCCCGCGCAGGAGTGTTGCAAACCGATCATGGAAGCATCCCCACACCTATCTTCATGCCGGTTGGTACGATTGGTACTGTAAAAGGCGTGCATTTCCAGGAATTGGAGGATGATATTCAGGCTGCCATCATTCTGGGTAATACTTATCATTTATATCTAAGGCCGGGAATCGACACAATTGAAAAAGCCGGAGGATTGCATGCATTTAATTCCTGGAAGAAACCAATATTGACCGATAGCGGTGGCTTTCAGGTGCATTCATTGGCACAGATCAGAAAGATTAAAGAAGAAGGCGTAACATTTCAATCGCATATTGATGGCTCTAAACATTTTTTCTCGCCGGAAAATGTTGTAGATATACAACGTAGTATTGGTGCTGACATTATTATGGCTCTGGATGAGTGCACTCCCTACCCCTGCGAAAGATCTTATGCACAAAAAAGTATGGGATTGACACATCGTTGGCTTGACAGGGGTATAGCGCACTTTGAAGCTACAGCACCAAAATATCAACATAAGCAATTTTTCTTTCCTATAGTTCAGGGCAGCGTATATCCGGATTTAAGAAAAATATCTGCAGAATATATTGCTTCAAAAGGTGCCGAAGGAAATGCCATCGGCGGATTAAGTGTTGGCGAACCGCATGAAGATATGTATGCCATGACGGATTTAGTTTGCAATATACTTCCGCAAGATAAACCGCGTTATTTAATGGGTGTGGGCACGCCTGCAAATATTCTTGAATGCATTGCTTTGGGAATTGATATGTTTGATTGTGTGATGCCAACGCGCAATGGCAGGAATGGTATGTTATTCACCGCTGATGGCATCATCAATATTCGGAATAAAAAGTGGGAACAGGATTTTAGTCCAATTGACATCAATAGCACGTCTTCTGTGAGTAGGCGCCACAGCAAAGCTTTTTTGCGACATTTGTTTGCTTCAGGAGAAAGATTAGGGCCACAAATTGCAAGTATTCACAATCTGGCCTTTTATTTGTGGTTGGTGCGCGAAGCGAGGATGCATATTGAAGCAGGCACCTTCGCCGGATGGAAGAATTTAATGGTGCAAAAAGTAAGTTCACGATTGTGAGTCGATTGTCAGAAAAAATAAGGCGCCCGTTTACACTGCTAGACAGGTACGTGATGAAGAAATTCATTGTGTCGACGCTTTTTTTCCATCTCATAATCATCAGCATCGCCATTGTAATCGACCTCTCTGAAAAGTCGGATAAATTTGGAGAGCGCAATGCACCTACTGCAGAAGTGGTGCAATATTATATTGATTTCATTCCCTTTATCGCTTCAATACTTGCGCCGTTGCTGACATTTCTAGCGGTGATATTTTTTACATCGCGACTTGCCTATAACAGCGAGATTATTGCCATGCTTAACAGTGGCATGACCTTCAGGCGATTTTTAAGACCTTATTTCATTTGCGGCTTGTTTGCTGTTGGATTTCTTCTTTACTCCAATTATTGGCTTGTTCCAAATACCAATAAACGCAAATTGGAATTTGAAGATAAGTATATTCATATGCCTAAAAACTACGGCAATAATTTACATCTGAAGCTGGATAAAAACAGTATCATTTCACTAGAGCGATTTAAATTCAAGAGCAATGAAGGATATAACTGTTCATTAGAAGTATTCTCAGGAACTGGAGCAAAAAAGACACTTTCACGTAAGATCAACGCGAGCAAAATTGTATACAAAGAAAACAATACATGGCAGTTTGTCGATTATAAAGCCTGGTATATCAATGGCCAAAGCGAATCATACAAAGAGGGACGTCAAATGGACACAATTCTCAATCTTGTACCGGGCGATTTTGATGCTGATATTCGTGTGAAGGATGTTCTCACCTATCAGGAAATGGAGGATTACATTAAAGAAAAAGAAAGTGAAGGCACGGGCGAATTGGAATATTTCCGTGTAGAGCAATATCGAAGAGCATCATCCGCAATTTCTGCGCTCATCTTAGTCATCATGGGTGCAGCTCTCGGATCGCGAAAAATAAGGGGTGGAAACTGGTTTAATTTTATCGCAGGCGTAGCTTTGAGTGCGGGTTATATTTTCTTCCTTCAATTTACTTCTTCATTCTCCATCAATAGCAGTCTTCACCCAATTATTGGCACCAATATCCCCAATATTGTTTTTGCACTGATTGCAGTTTTCCTGGTCAAACGAGCTTCGAAATAGAAGCGTTTATTAAACCACTATTATCAGAATGGCGGTTCTTCCTGCATATCAAGATCATTCAAATCATCCATTTTTGATTTGCGTGTGATCGTAGCTTTATTTTCAGGAAGAATATTTGCTAACGGTGTTAGATTTTGCGGTGTATACATTTCATCGAGATCAACGAATTTGATGTATTTATCAACGAAGCGGACACGTACATTTTCAAGTGCACCATTTCTGTGCTTAGCAATAATCACCTCTGCAATACCTTTGGTAGGATTGCCATTTTCATCCACATCAAGTCCGTAATATTCAGGACGATACAAGAAACATACCAAATCCGCATCCTGCTCAATGGCACCGGATTCGCGCAAGTCGGACAACATAGGGCGCTTAGTGCCGCCACGGTCTTCAACTTTACGACTTAACTGTGAAAGGGCGATGATCGGAATATTCAATTCTTTGGCAATCGATTTCAGTGATCGTGATATCTGACTGATTTCCTGTTCACGGTTACCACCTTTTGAAGAATCTCCTGCCGTCATGAGTTGTAAGTAATCGATGACAACCAACTGAATGTCATGTTGCATTTTCAAACGACGGCATTTTGCGCGGAGCTCGAATATATTGATGGCAGGTGTATCGTCGATGAAAATCGGCGCTTCGCTGAGTCGCCCTGACAATTTCACCAACTGCACCATTTCATGTTCGGCAAGATTTCCTTTAATAATTTTCTCGGCGGGAATTTCTGTTTCAGCGGAGATCAAACGTTTCACGATCTGCTGTGAACTCATTTCCAATGAGAAAACTGCAACACCTTTTTTAAATTCCACCGCTGCATTTCTGGCAAGCGATAAAGTAAATGCAGTCTTACCCATCGCCGGGCGAGCTGCCACAATGATCAGATCTGATTTTTGCCATCCGCCGGTAACACGATCGAGCGCACTAAATCCGGAAGGGCATCCGGTGAGCATATCTTCATGCTTCCTGGCCTCTTCGATCTCTTTGATGGTCATACTCAAGAGATTATTGATATCGCTAAAGCTGGTGCGTAAGTTTTTATCTGCTATGTTGAACAGGTTTTGCTCTGCTTTATCCAATAACTCGAAGACATCAGTAGTATCTTCATATGCATCATGCACAATTTCGGATGAGATACGAATCAACTCACGCTGAATGAATTTCTGAGCAACAATACGTGCATGATATTCAATATGTGCAGCCGAGGCAACGCGGTTTGTGAGCGAAGTGATATAGAA
This sequence comes from Chitinophagales bacterium, assembly GCA_019694895.1. Lineage (GTDB taxonomy): Bacteria > Bacteroidota > Bacteroidia > Chitinophagales > BACL12 > UBA7236. Next base: position 16,530 of record JAIBBA010000006.1, on the reverse strand, counting down.
AGCTCCTCCTGCTTCCTCCAACTGACCCATACGACGCAGTTCCTCTGTTACCGTAAGCAAATCGATGGGTTGCGTTTTTTCAAACAGACGACGGATAGCAGTAAAAATGAGGCGATGTCTGTCATCATAAAAGCTATCCGCGCGCAAAATTTCAATAGCGTTCGTAACAGCATCTCTGTCTATCATGAATGCTCCCAATACCGCTTCCTCCAGGTCGCCGGCTTGCGGAGGCACTTTGCCATACACTACCGAAGAAAGATCGGCCTGTGGGCGACGGCGCTCATTGCGTTTCTGAAAATTAGAGGTGCTGTTATCAAATTCTGCCATAGTTCACGTTCGCTGAGTGGTTGGTGTCGGTTTGTTGCTGTCAGCGGGGTGCCAAAAGTAGTCACCCTACCGCTTGTAACACAACAATTTTCAGGAAAAATAAATGCACATCCAAACGTTATTTAACAACGTATGAAAAGCCTGATTTCATTGTAATTTACAACAATAAAAAGAATTTTCCCACCAATTATCCACATTGCGATTAGTGCGAACAGGAGGAATTGCCTTTGCAGGCAGCTCCCGGCTTACAATTGCCCTCGTTCATCAGTCGCTGAATGCGTTCTTCCGATAGCAGGCTTGGTGTATAAGTGACGCCATCGGCCTTCAGTGCTGTAAGAAAACTGCTCAGATGCTGCTCTGAAGCAGTGATAAGGTTGTCGTGCAAAGCTTTCAACTGTTCGTCTTCGGCTTTAATTCTATTCACTTCCAGAACGAAAATATCAGTTTCCTCTATCATAGCACCTGCCTTTAATGCCTCTGTGGCACTTGTGGTAACCATAGTCTGATAATCTGAAAAGGCAGCTTTGAAGATTGAGTCACTCAAGCTACCGTAAGCCGGCATTTCCAGATTTGGAGTTTCAGAATAACTCCGCAGCATGGTCCAATGGTTTGTTTCAGCATTTATCTTGCATTCGAACACATGCATTTGGTATTTTTCATTCGCTAATTGATAAACATCTCTGGCGAGTTGCTCCTCTTGCATCATTGTTGGGATATCAACCATGACCTGCGCACGACTGCTCAGCGTAAGCAGTAGCAATGCGATTACTATAATTTGTCGCATACATCATCTTTTAATACAAGACAAAGGTATTGCCGGGAGAAACGGTGATTTGTGCCTGAAATTACCATGATTGGTGACAAGTATCAATCAGTGATCAGGTACTAATGTTTGTGCGCCCGTTTCTTGATCATGCCACCGCGGGTATCCTTCACACTTTGCATTACAATAAATGCCTCCGGATCAATTTGCTCGATTTCAGCACTTAATCTGTTTATTTCCAACCGAGTAATCACAGTATATACAATATCAATTTCTGCTTGTCGATGCCCATGCGATCCGAAACCACGTTTTCCTTTATAGATAGTAACCCCGCGACGTAATTTTTCTGTGATCATCAATCTGATGTCTTCCGATTTTGGCGAAATAATTGTCACTCCCGTATATTCTTCTATACCTTCGAGTATAAAATCAACCGTACGTCCGGCTGCGAGATAGGTAAGAGTTGAATACAATGCTATTTCGAGTGAAAGTAACCAGGCTGCAATAGAAAAAATAATAATATTAATAATCAGGATTACATCGCCAACAGTTACGCCCAATTTCTTGCTGAGTTGAAGTGCCATAATTTCAGTGCCATCGATAACACCTCCTGCCCGCATGGTCATTCCCGTACCTAGGCCGAGAAAAAATCCACCGAAAACAGCTACGAGCAGTTTATCTTCGGTAATAATAGGTATGTCAATAAATTCAACTGCTAATGCCAATGCCACGATTCCGATGGAGGCACGGATAGCAAACTGCAATCCAATAGTTCGATAACCTAATATGATAAATGGAATGCTTATCACCACCAACAATACTGAAAAATCAAGTCCTGAAACCTGGGCACTTAACATCGCTACGCCAACAGCTCCGCCATCTACAAAATGATTTGGTAATAAAAATCCGAGTAACCCGAAAGCTGCCGCACTCACCCCGAAAGCAAGCAATGCTACTGCAGCGACGATTCGACGTACGCGCAATCTGAATTTCGCAAATTCACGTGCAAGAATATAATTGGATAATACTTCACTTTTCTTTTCTTTCTTGGCTTTGTCAGCAAGCAATTTCGCTAAGAATGGATGCATATCGGTGAATATCGACAAAAAAGCGCACAAATCATAATGATAAGTGTGCTTTGCAAGATTTTAACTAAATGAAATACGCAGGTGCGAAATATTAATTGTTTTATTTGAATGCATCGAGACCGGTAACATGTGCGCCGGTAATGAGCAGGTGAATATCATGTGTTCCTTCATATGTAATTACAGACTCAAGATTCATCATGTGACGCATAATTGAATATTCGCCGGTGATACCCATTCCTCCTAATATTTGTCGTGCTTCACGCGCGATATCGATAGCCATTTTCACATTATTGCGCTTAGCCATAGATATTTGTTCAGGTGTAGCTTTTCCTTCATTTTTGAGCACACCTAATCGCCATGCAAGTAATTGTGCTTTAGTGATCTCGGTAACCATTTCAGCCAATTTCTTTTGTGTCAATTGAAATCCACCGATAGGTTTGCCGAACTGCACGCGTTGTTTGCTGTAGCGCAATGCTGTATCATAGCAATCCATAGCCGCACCAATTACACCCCAGCTGATGCCATAGCGGGCAGTAGACAAACACATCAATGGACCCTTCAATCCTTTAATTTCAGGGAAAATATTTTCTTTTGGTACACGCACGTTATCGAACACCAATTCGCCTGTAGCAGATGCACGCAAACTCCATTTTCCGTGAGTTTCCGGCGTTGTAAATCCTTCCATGCCTCGTTCAACCACAAGTCCTCTGATCTTACCTGTTTCATCCTTAGCCCAAACAACGGCGATATCAGCAAACGGCGCATTTGAAATCCACATTTTAGCGCCATTGAGCAGATAATGGTCACCCATATCCTTGATATTGGTGATCATGCCGCCGGGGTTAGATCCATGATCCGGCTCTGTAAGTCCAAAACATCCTATCATTTCACCGCTACCCAATTTAGGGAGGTATTTGCGCCTTTGCTCTTCAGATCCGAAGGTGTAGATAGGATACATCACCAGGCTTCCCTGAACGCTTACTAAGGAGCGCAGACCGCTGTCGCCACGCTCTATCTCTTGCATGATCAATCCGTAGGAAATGTTATCGAGACCGCCGCCGCCGTATTCCTCAGGAATTGTGGGACCAAATGCGCCTATCTCGGCAAGGCCTTTGATCAGATGCTTAGGTGTTTCGGCACGTTGAGCGTATTCTTCAATGATGGGTGATACTTCTTTTTTTACATATTCCCGAACAGTATCGCGAATGAGTTTATGTTCGGTAGTCAGCAAATCATCGAGTTGGTAATAATCCACTCCTTCAAAAAGATCATTGGGCATAAAGTGAAAATTTCCGCAAAGTTACGGATTTGGCTGCATACACAATATTCATGGGGGGCTTGAAAGATTGCAAATGACTACTTTTACAGGATGGCAAGCATTAAATTGGAGGGTATGCGGTTTCGCTCATTTATTGGCGTTTATGCCGATGAGCAGGCGCACGGGAATGATTTTTTAGTAGATATTACCATTACCAGTGAAAAGATAACCAGCACGCATGATCAATTGGAGGATACACTGGATTACGTGCGCGTTTACCGCATTGCTGAGGGTGTGATGGCCGAGCGCTATTTATTGTTGGAAACGGCAGTGCAGGAAATTATAAAGCGCATCAGGGAACTGAATTTTGATATTAATGTTGTTCGTGTGCGGGTTGCCAAACTCAATCCTCCTGTAGGTGGCGACATGCATAGTGTTTCTGTTGAAATGGAGGGTTGAAAGGGGTTCAATCATTATGGAATCTCAATTTTCTGTGTAATTTTGCCGCTCATGGTCGGATGGCCGAGTGGCTAGGCAAGGCTCTGCAAAAGCTTTTACAGCGGTTCGAATCCGCTTCCGACCTCAAAAAAAACCGGCGTTTTCAATAACGTCGGTTTTTTTGTTTGTTGACTTCTCAGTCAAATGAAGAACGCAATTCTCCTCGCTGTGTGCAGCTAGCGAATAAAAGTGCCTCTATACATCAAAACATTAATTTCCCGCCCGTATAAAACTTGCCGATAGGTTACAATTTCCATTTCTTACTCGCAGGAAATAATTTCCGGTTGGCAGGTAATTAACAGGTATTACTAATTTTTCTCCTCCGAAGGCATTTGTTCTGTATAATATTTGTCCACGCATATCACAGATATCCACTATTGCCTGACCTCCGATATTTGAAGGAAGTATGAGCATCAGCATGTCTTTAACCGGATTTGGATATACTTGTAAAACAATAAGATCTTCTTGTATAGGAATATCAACTTTTAATTCAGGCTCAATAAGAAAACTCTTAGCTGTAGCATTAAAATAATCGGTATTTGAAGTTGAAACACCCGGAGCAAGTAACATTCCGGTTTCAGGGATATAGGAAAGTGTGGTGAATATTAAATATTCGCCGGAAGGCATGGTATAGGATTCATCAGGTTGATAAGTTTTTCCTGTTGATAAATCTGTTGTCACTATGCAATATCCGGTACTGCCTGATTCATTATCCACACCCAGCATATATACCAATGACTCTTCTTTATTCAACGCATAATCAATAATTCCACCATCGCTGTACGCACCCATTAGTGGGTAATCTGTATTCACTTTCTCAAAAGATTTATTTTCAGGGTCAAACAGTGCCAAAGTGTATTCCAATGTTGGAACACTTCTATAGAGCATCAACAAATACTTTCCATTTTCCAAGATATACATATCTGTTGTTTTCCTGTAGAAAGGATCAAGCGTAGTAGTCCAGCCGGTTTCTCCGGAAATAATTTCATCAGAAAATAATTCGAATGAACTTGTCTCCCGATTATAATATTCTACGGCATTAAATGTTGTGCCGCCATAAGTTGGATACCCTCCAATTACAAGCGCTCCACCATCATTGCAAGGCAAAACCAATGCATTGGATCGAGGGTTAAGTAACCCACCGGCATATGATGAGGTCATTAATACAGGGTCATACAACTCTGCGTTGGCAGCAGCCTCCGGACTATACCAACCACCTACGATCAACACTTTGCCATCAGTAAGCAATGCTCCTGAACCTTGCATTCGTGCATAAGCCATAGTTCCAGCTGCAGTAAAAGAATTATCATTAGGATTGTAAATTTCTGCATACTGATGCGCAGGCACCCCATAATCAAAACCGCCACCTGCCAGCAATACACGACCATCATTCAATTTCACCATGACCGTATTATCATGCGTATATAACATATTAAGATTAGTGAATGTATTGGTTTCTATGCTATATAAATCGGCATATGCAGAACTTATAAATCCGTTTGACCTGCCGCCAAAAACCATGACATCTCCATCAGGCTTTTGTGAAACGTAAGGGAAAATGCGTGTAGAATTCATGTCAGGTCCGTAGGAAAACAAACCACCACTTGTTTGAGCAAATACTCCTAAACTCCATACCAGAAATCCGAGGAGAAATCCTGTCATCTTTTTCATAACTCATAGTTTAGCTAATCAAAAGTCACCTAAACTTTGCGTAAGTAGTATGACCTCTGTCAATCACATAGTAAACACATATCACTATTGTGATATCTGATATTTGTCAACAGATAAAAACAATAATTAATTAGTTTCTGAAGAAGAATCCGCTATGGTTTTAACGCATCGACACATCATGCCATAGTTTTTAGAGAAGTAATTGCTGAAGGTAAGCGGCAATTTTTCCTTCAAAAAATAATACACCCATGCAGTGGAGGAGTTATATTCGTCGGCCGACCAGAAACTCGCCTGTATGCCGCCACCGGAATATCGTCCGTTTACATTCGGCGGATAGCCAAAAACGATATTGAAGGGAAGACTGTCGTTATATGCTAAATTATGACCGGCTTTTAACTCTCCACCTGTCCATACGATAAGAGAATCCCATTCAGCCCTGTTTGGCAAGTGCCATCCGTTGGGACAAACAAGTATTGCATCATTCCAATTGTATAAGCGTCCAAATTCCTTACAAGATTTGCCGTCAGATTCGTAGCACCAACTGCCTTTCGAATTGTAACGCAGATTTTCGCTCATCCAGGCAACACCATTGATGGTGAAGGCTGAATAAGTTTTGCCATCACGACTATCCTTAAATTCGAAAATTGAATCCGCTTTCATCTGCCCTTGTGCTTTAAGGGAAACAAATGAAAAAGATATGCAGATAAGTATAATGTAATATTTCATGGTAATATGTGCTAATAACCCGGCAAAGTTCGCAATTTCCATTGATTTCAGAGCCTTGAAAACCACGAAAACAGGAAATCAGCTTACCTTCGCAGTATGAGCATCTTGCTTACAGCAGCCACTCAATTTGAGCTAAAACCTTTGATTGACAAGGGTTCAACGACTTCCACAGGGTCAAATTCCTTCAAATTGGTGGTGCCGGGATTCCCGGATATCGAAATTTTAATTGCAGGTGTCGGAACTGCTGCTACCGTGTTTCACCTGACCGAAATGCTTATGAAGAAAAAGTTCGACCTCGCCATTCAAGTAGGCATTTGCGGCGCATTTGACCCTAGTCTCAGCAAAGGAGAGGTGGTGCTCGTTCAGAGTGATTGCTTCGCTCAGTTGGGAGCTGAGGATGGTGATGACTTCATTGATGTATTTGACCTTGGACTAACAGCACACAATGAAAAACCCTTTGTTGACGGTAAATTGTGGTGCACTGATAAACTTTCAGGTAACTTTCAGACACTGCGCAAAGTTTCAGGGAGCACTTCAGAAACCGGGGGTGGAAATGAGCAAAACATCGAGAAAATAAGAAATCGACTTCATCCACAAACTGAAAGCATGGAAGGAGCAGGATTTTATTATGTCTGCGGAAAATTGAATGCACCGGCTATACAGATCAGAAGTGTCTCAAATTATGTTGAAAGACGAAATAAAGCGAACTGGAATATTCCGCTTGCTGTTGAACAACTCAACACTTTTTTAATACAATCATTGCCTTCAATACATACATGAAATTATCGCTTGCATATTCCCCATGTCCCAACGACACCTTTATGTTCGATGCTATTGCACATGGGCGAATAGACACCGAAGGACTCACATTTGACATCCACCTTGCTGATGTTGAATCACTCAATCAACAAGCACTGGAAGAAAAACATCACGTAAGTAAATTGAGCTTTCATGCCTTTGCCTATGTGAGTCACCAATATAAGTTGCTTACATCAGGAGCAGCACTAGGAAGAGGTTGCGGCCCATTATTGATTTCGAAAGATGAAATTCCAAAGTCAAAAATTGAATTTTGTTTGATAGGAATTCCGGGTCGACTTACAACTGCCAACTTCCTATGTACACTTGCATTTCCGGAAGCAGCAACGAAGAAGGAGATGGTATTTTCAGACATAGAACAATCCTTGTTGATGGGCGGCATCGATATTGGTTTGATCATACATGAAAACAGATTTACCTATCAACAAAAAGGACTTCGAAAAATAGTTGATTTAGGGGAATGGTGGGAATCAAAATATCATATGCCTATTCCATTAGGTGGAATTGCCGTAAGTCGTGAGCTTCCAATAGAAATTCAGGAAAAGGTTAATCGCGTCATACAAAGAAGCGTTGCCTATGCGTTGGCACATCCCGAAATGTCGAAGGATTATGTTTGTGCCCATGCACAGGAAATGTCGCCTGAAGTGATGCAACAACATATTGCATTATATGTCAACGATTTCAGTGTCGACCTGGGAGTTGAAGGCAAATCTGCTGTTGAACAACTATATCATGTTGCGCTGGAGAAAAAAATTATTGGCAGTTTGCGTTATCCATTATTTGTTGGTGAGTGATGCATGGCGGATTCTAATACCGAAAATGCGCTATTCAGCGAATCACCATAGGCAAAAATGCCATCTGCATGTCCGGCGGTTACAATCACTCCACACAATTTATTTTGTTGCGAATGAATGAGCGCTTGCATAGCAAAAGCCATTTCCGGAGTTCCATATTCAATTTCTTTACTTACTGTAGGAATTGCAAACAATAATCTTTTCCATGCGGCTGCATCATGTATATGTATAACTGCACAAATGTTGCGATCGCTCTGATAAAACGCCGCATGTGTCAGCGCCTCTGATGAAGCTTTTATCGGTCCTTTGCACCACAAGATATTTTTGTTGATATCAGCCTTTTCAACCATACAAAAATGCGATGCATCTGCAATTAGCATGTTTCCGGTCTGCGTTCCGCTAATTAAGAATTGGTCGGCGCCCTCAAGTCTCAAACTGATATTTCCATACCCGACACCATCAGGATACACCCCAATCCATTGCAATGCAGCCAATTGATTACGCATCAAAACCAGCGGTTCGATATCTGTCAAAGGCTTAGCTATTTCCCAATGCTGCTCATATTTTATATAACCGTCATGCGTCATGATCTCGTCAAAAGTAATGGAATGAAGCTTTAATTCGAAATAAAATACTTGTGAAACACCCTATTTGAGACTAACTTTGAGTATCAAATTTTCACAATGACAAGATATCTGATAGGCTTGATTATAGCGACTGCCCTATTTAGTTCCTGCGAAACGGATCCACCTGCAAATGCGTTGCAATTGGATACAGGATATCTCAGAAACTATACCGGGTTAGATGGTTGTGGATGGGTAATTATCAATGCCGACAATCAGGCAATGGAACCAATAAATCTCGGAGACTTTGGTTTAGAACTGGTGGATTATGCACCCATATCATTTACTTATACTGAAGTAAACAGTGTGTCTATTTGTATGGTTGGGCCAATAATTGAGTTGGTTACTGTAAAAATGGAATGATCAAAAACTAAATTTCTCAGGAAATAATTTTTTGAGCCCTTCAAATGAGGCGCTACAAATTCCTTTTTCAGTGATCAAGCCTGTGACATATTTGGCAGGTGTAATATCAAATGCAGGATTTATGGCAGTTGTAGATTCAGGTGATATGCGCACTGAAATAATTTTGCCATCTGCTCTTCCTTGAACATAGGTAACTTCATCGGCGTTACGCTCTTCGATTTTTGCTTCTGTAAAAGCATCTTTCATGGTAAAATCAATACTTGATGAAGGTGCTGCAACAAAGAATGGAACCTGATGTTCATGCGCGGCCAATGCTTTCAAATATGTACCTATTTTATTGATCACATCACCGCGTGCAGATGTTCTGTCGGTACCAACTAATACGATATCAATTTTACCTTGCTGCATTAGATACCCGGCGGCATTATCTGCAATCAAAGTATGCGGGATATTATTTTCACCCAATTCCCATGCTGTCAGTTGCGCGCCCTGATTACGCGGACGAGTTTCACTTACATATACGTGAATGGGAATATTTTTTTCCGCAGCCAAATAAATCGGAGCAGTTATCGTTCCTCTGTCAACTGTTGCAAGCCAGCCGGCATTACAATGTGTAAGAATTTGTACCGGTTCACCGGATTTTTTTTCTGCAATAGCCGATAACAATGATAAACCATATTCACCAATAGCAGTGTTCACTTTTACATCATCATCTGCAATCCATTTAGCGCGATTTCGTGCATACCATTTTGATTCGATTATTGAATCATTACCGGTAATCGCAGTCAGCATTTCATCCAAAGCCCATTTTAAATTTACTGCTGTAGGCCTCGTTTTTAATAATTTGCCATATGCCTCTTCAAAAAAGAAATCTCTGGCACAACTGGCGGGCACTTCGCATGCAGCAAGATACATGCCCCAGGCAGCAGCGGCACCTATCAAAGGAGCACCACGCACCCACATGTCGGCAATGGCAGTGCACATTTCATCAACTGTGCGAATATCAGCAATACGAACCTCATGCGGAAGCCATCGTTGGTCGATCAATTGCACACAGTTCTCATCATCCGGATGCAGCCATATCGTTCGAAATTGCGTACCTTTAATCAGCATTTATGCGTAACATTATTTCCGGAATATGCACTATCCTCATATGCTTCAACAGCATATCGTTTGCACAATCAACGGATATTTATCTGTTTATTGATTCCAATACAATAATCGGAAAAATTTCCGACAATAAACTTTTTACCGGCCCTTCGGAAGTGGCGTATACACTCAGTGGAAATACTGTTTATGTTGGTGATAGCACTTCGAAGGAACAGATATTATTTCTGGTGAATGCAAAGGACATGTTACATCGCAAATCCGGTGTCATTTTACAAGCCGATGGCAGCACGGTTCAATATATCGCCATGCAAAATAGTTTCTACCTCGGCGATCATCCCATCGACAAAGACAATGAAGAACTGTTGCATTTTGAAGTAATTAACGATTCGCTCACAGAAGTATACAGTGGAATAAGCGATCTCTTGATTGGTGTAATTGAGGGGAAATTGACTTCGCAATCGCAAGTCACTGCTGTTGCACATCAATATATTCGTCATTTTTCGCTCGACGACAGTGTCAGGGCAAGAATGGCACAGTTTTCGGTAGATATTGTCACAGACGGGAAAAGCTTCATTCATCCTAAATTGGATATGGGACCCTATTATGAGTGGGTTTGGGATGGCCAGACGTTAAAACCATTGTGGGGCTATCGGCCGGAAGATGAATGGGTCTTTGACGGAAAGTACCTTAAACCCGCATGGAGCGCTGATCCGCAGACGGAGTGGGTTTGGGATGGAAAGGTGCTGAAACCGTTTTGGGAATCGGGTGTCGACAAGCAATGGTTGTGGGATGATGCTATGTTGAAGCCTTACTGGGACAGCAATCCTGATCTTCAGTGGACCTTTGATGAAGGCGTTTGGCGACCGATGTGGAGGTTCAATGATGCGGAAGAATGGGTGGTTGAAGGGTATGTTCCTGTTCCGGTTGCAGCTTTAGTGGTGCTAGGTATGGCCGACAGATGATTGCAGGGGCAGAACCGTTTCTGTATCTTTGGCGCTCAATTTTTATAAATAAACTGTTATTATATCATGAAACAAATCAAATGGATGCTGGTAGTAGCTGTAATGGCTTATAGCTCAATAGCTTCAGCTCAGCAGGTAAAAATCGCATACATCAACTCACAGGAATTACTTTCGTCAATGCCTGAGGCAAAAGCGGCTAACGACAAGCTTGTTGCATATGCTCGTGAATTCGATTCTCTATATCAGGATTATGTGCAGGAATATCAAATGTTGGTGAATGATATACAGGGGAACCCAAACCTGAGTGAAGTTGCTCGTGAAGCAAAAATCCAGGATGCCGTAATGCTTGAAGACCGCATTACTTCATACGAGAAAGAAACACAGCAAAAGCTTGATGCTAAAAAGCAGGAACTTTTTGAACCTATCATCAAAAACACTACTGAAATCATTAAAACTGTTGCCAAAGAAAACGGCTACACACATGTGATAGATAATTCTTTGTCGGTAGTCATTATGGCACCTGAAGGCGATGATATTCTTCCACTGGTGAAGAAAAAAATGAATATTCAATAACTAACTGAATATAGATTTTGATAGCCGGGTGATACTGATCATCCGGCTATTATTTTTTTAGTGAAATTACCTACAGATGTATACATCTGTATATAATAAATGCCTTTTGGCAATAAAGTATTCCATTCAAAACATTGCCCTGATGTTTTAGGCAAATCCCCTACTCTTCTCCCTAAGTTGTCATAAACAATTACACGGTCAACTTCCAACTCAGTTTGCACACAAATAGATTCGGTTATTGGATTTGGATTTATTGACAAGAACCTTTCGGGCGAGGCTATATTTTCAGTCTCCGTTTGCGCAGGAAAACCTGCAATCACCAATGAGAAAAATGTCGTATCAGCATTGGTATGAAAACCGGATAGCCGGCAATTACCAATAGCATCAACTTTGATATCATATCCCATATCTGCACCGGTTTCACCAAAAAAAAGACGGTCTATTTCATTCCCGGAAGAATCGATATGCATTAATAACATATCATTTTCACCTTTCGCCGGATTGTAAGCAAATCCTGTAACCGCATATGTTGAATCAGGCAGCTGCACGATGTCGTATCCTGCATCGGGGCCAGCCGAAGGAATGCCGGTTTGAGTTACCAGATTTCCAAGCGTATCAACCACAATAAATAACACATCAAATTCAGGTGTGGCGAAAGATGCTGTTTCTCCTGAAATATATAAATCACCCTGAAAATTAAGGTGCATAGATTTACAACCGCTATTATGTGGCGAAGTCAAATCAATATCATTAATGACATTAAAGTCTGACGATAATTTAATGAAGATCGGATTATAATATCCATCAATTGTTTGCCTGTCACCGGAGACAAAAATATTTCCTCCGGGTAGCGCAACAATACTCATACCCACTTCATTTCTATCGGTGCCGAATACAGTATCCTCCAACAAGGCGCCATCAGGAGCATATCTTGCGAGCAATACATCATTTCCTGTGCCTGTGAGAGCGGAATGAAATCCTGTTAACAAAATCGTTGCGTCAGGGGCAATAGCTAATTGATAGAATTCCTCATTCGTGGCTGCCTCTCCATATTCCTGATTCCAAATTACATTTCCTGCCGTGTCTAAAGCCATGATGAATGCATTTAAATCTTCCGTTTCAGGATCGCGGACATCACCGCATGCATACAAAATTCCATCACCTCCGGCAGCGATCGTATTTACATATTCGTTTCTGGCATCGCCATAAGCATGCCACCAAAGAATTTCGCCGGATTGTTTGATACGATAAATGGCTATGTCATCTGATCCCTCTGCACCATTCGAAATGGTTCCTGCAAACCAAACGCCGCCTGCATCATCCAATACAGAGGAAGAGCCTCGATTGATTGAATGTATATCGCCGAAATGCACATCAATTGCCGGTGTTTGGGCATTAATAATACCAAAACCTAATAAGCATACAGCAAGCGATAATAAATGCCTAAGCATAGCACAAAGTTAGCTTAAGCTTTTCGCTTTTGCAGATAGAGGTAATCGAGGTAATACAGCACCTTAATTGAGAAGTTATTATTGGTAGGCGAATCGAACACCTGATTAAGGTCATCTACATAGTTTTCAGGTAATAATGTTCCAAATTGATAAATAGCATTTTTCCACACCACATTTAATTCACTTCCCGGTGCGAAATACCAGGTATATACCAAATCGACATTAAAGGCATTAAAATTGACGTCATCGGAACTTGTGCCATCCGGAAGAAATGAATTATAAGTTGTAGCCAATAACTCTCCATTTTCACCGAGATTGTAAAAATCACTGTATTCGGCAAAACTCCAGTAATGGCGCAAGCGCATATTAAAATTCATGCTGACCAATGGTGCGTAATTTACACTCAATACGCCTTCCATAGTGACATTTTTTCTTCTTCCCATGATAATACTGTCACCCATTAAATTCACAAAACCCACATCACCGGGCCAGTAATATCGACCCGCATCTAATATGATTAATATTCTGTCTGTAGCACGCCATCTGGGCGACATGCTCACATTCCAGCGATATCGACCTTCATCATCAAATACACGATAGTTGCTGTTGATGTCTATCGCCCAACGCTTGCCATAATCAGTAGAAAGCCATCCTCCGAAATTATAATTCACAGGATAAGTATAGAATCTACCGGGCACGCGAGGTTCAAAGTAGTCGTATGTTGTGACAGGCTCGGTGTAAAAGAAAACTCCGGCGTACATGTAATTTCTAAAGCTTCCATAGGTCTCTCCGTAAATGCTGAAATTTTGAAATGCTTCCGGATCTACCAGACGCAGATAATTTGTTTCAAACACCATATGTATCTGATTGAGATGCCATAGCGGTTCGTAGCTATTATAGCTTGTATTAAATGAAAAATTCAATTGATTGTTGATAGGAAGATAACCGAGATCATTTATATTGTATGTTGATCCGATATAATCGTACCCGAGAATAAATCTGCGCTTACCACCGGTTTTACCGCCACGGATTCTATGATGAATACCTGTGGTAGGTTCTGCATCAGCATCAAAAATACTGCTATATGCAGCGCCTCCTTCAACACCCCAAATATTAGACTTATTATTTACCAGAAATTCCATGCCGGTAACATTGGCATCCTGATAATTGCCATCACGCAAGGTATTGGTATTGATGAGGCTTACGTAAGAGTTATTTTTTAATTGCTGATCGAAAACCAATACATTATAATTCGCACGCGGGCCTGTAAGTTCAGAGCGTTTTTCACCTTCGCTATTTTCAATCGTTGCGTACGTTTCACCTTCAACGGCATTAAATACACCTATTCCCAAACCTTTGCTTGTTCTACCGGAAACTTTTGCCGCATTTAATAAGTGAGCTTGAATGGGATTATCGATTACAGATTCCGAGGTATCAAGTCCGTAGTACACATCATAATATCCATATGGAGTACCTCCAATTCTTCTTGTATAAAACAGATCGCCTTTATTAAACAACTCAGTTCCCTCGGTAAAAAACTGTCGCTGTTCTACATAGTATGTTTCGAATGGTGTGAGGTTAAGCACCTGGTTATCACTTTGCACTTGACCGAAATCAGGGATCAAGGTCATATCAAGTGTAAATGCGTCATTCAATCCATACTTCAAATCTGCCCCTCCGTTAAACGACCATGCTGTTGAGCTGATGTCATTTATTTTGTCGCTGTACAAATCATAGTATGACGAAAAATAAGGTGAAATTGACAAGCGAATTGGAGGTTCAATATGTTCGATGCCTTTCAACAACCCGCATTGTTTCACAAAGCCATCAATCTGAGGATCGAAATTATTCCAAGAACTCTTATCGCGATTTCGTTTCACTTCCCGGATATAATTAACACCCCAGGTTTGTACATCCACATTTGGAAATCTTATCGCAGAATATGGAATACGCATTTCAGCAACCCATCCTATTTCAGAAATCTTAACATCACTGGCCCAAACGGCATCCCAATTAAAATCCTCACCAAAATTTCCTGCACCTGCATAAGCTTTGGCATCGCCTTGCACGCCTGCGGCAGAAACAAAAAATTCAAGGGCATTATTACCATCAAGGTAGGGGTCAAGAATTATCCCAAAAAAATCGGCCGTCGCGAATTCATCGCGCTGTGTCATACCCACTTGAATGCTATCCGGCGCAGGATCATACATGGTTGCGCCGATGTAAATTGCGGTGTTATCGTACAATACGCGCACCTCAGTTTTATAGGCAGAGGCCATATTGTATTTAAATTGAAATTGAGTGAAATTATCGGCAATTGGTGCCTGGTTCCATGATGCCTCATTCAACACACCATCGATATGTATATTTTCATTGATAGGTACAGCGCTGTGTTCACGCTTAATAATGGTTTGTGCATTTACACTTGTAACAAGTAAACCAGAAATAAACAGGCTAACAAAAATTCGCATCCGGTGGGTTTTCATACAATAATACACGTTGCGAAGCTTAAGATCGCAATTGCAAAAGTTAATTCATGTTAATGCTAAAAAAAGCCGGCATTGAGCGCCGGCTTTTCAAGTTTTATTCAACCGTGGGTTTACCGCTCAAATAGCCCAGTGAAATGAGAAACTCATCCGATTTTTTTAGCGCATCGCGATAATATTTTCCGTCTTCAAATTTAATGGCAGTAAATCCATGTTTTTGTCCTTCATAAGTAACCAACTCACAGCGATTACCGGCTTTTTCATAGTCATCGGCAAACTGTTTTACAAACTGATATCCTGAAATTTTATCTTTTGTTCCATGAAAAATTATGGTAGGTGGCATTCCTGCTCTTATCGATGTCAATGGATTGATTTCGGCTGCATGCGATTCGCTATCAGGTTGCTTAGCATCATCCTTAAATTTTTGAATACGAAATTTATGCTCCATAGAATTCACCACAGGATTGAGCAGTATCATCGCATTTGGTGCACATGACACTTGAGCGTTGTCTGTTGAATCTTGCCATTTCGGATCATTCATATTACAAGTCAAGGCTAAAAATGCTCCGGCAGAACCACCGGAGACAATTACTTTATTCGGATCTATGTTCAATTCCTTCGCATGTTCACGCACATACCGAACTGCGCTCTTTGCATCAACAACACAATTAATGGCATTGCCTTTGTTTCTGGAAATTACACGGTAGTCAGCAGTTATGGCGACAATTCCGCGGCTTGCAAAATATTTACAATGGTCTTCGTATTGTCCCGGGCTACCATGAATGAATGCGCCGCCAAAGAAGTAAATAATTACAGGTGTTGCAGCTTGTTTGTCATGTTTTTTAGGATAGTAAATATTCAGATGCATTTCAACAGAATCTCCGATCTTCTTGTAAACAGGTGTTGCATCGGCACTCTCAAGAACCGGAACATAGTTTTCCTGCTTACCTGCATCTTCCTGCATCTCGTCTAATGATTGGTCTTTCTTCTCCAATTTTGACTTACAGGCACCTAATAGAAG
>JAIBBA010000181.1 GCA_019694895.1 Chitinophagales bacterium | reverse complement strand
GGTAAAGTGATATATGAAGTTGATGCCGGCAAGTTATATCGCATGCGGAATGTTTATTATGAAATTGCCGATAAAGGCTTGTTGAATAAAATAAATCAAATTCCTCAAAAAAGCAGTCTGGCACCCGGTGAACCGATAGATGTTGATTTGTTGAAAGCCGAGCGCACCCGCATTAACGACTATCTGCGTAATGTAGGTTATTACCGGTTTCAAAAGGAATACATCTATTTTGAGGTAGATACTGCTTCCGGGTTTGACAGTCTGGATATTTATGTGCGCGTTTCAAATCCGGTGAGTGATACCGTTCACCACCCTTTTCGCATCAGGAATATTTACGTTTATCCGAATGCCTCTATCGACTATGTGGATGGTGTGACACCAACTAATACTTTTCACTATACCGATAGCACAAAAGTTTCCAGACCATCTAAAAAGAAATTGATTGCACAATACGCAAGCAGAGACACCACACTTGCTTCTGCAAGTATGTATAGTGACTATTTAAAAGGCAAGGTAAACAAAAAGGATGCCTTGAAGTACTATATCAATAAAGATTCATCATCGAGGAAATATTATACCCTAACGGCAGCCGGTGATTTACAGCCTGTAAAATTGTATAAGACCAGAACGGATTATTATTTGATCAATTCGCTGGATAATTATAGTCCGAAGGCCATTGCGGATAATATTTTCATAAACCCCAACGGCTATTATTCCGATTCATTAATTCAGCGCACAGTTGCTTCTTTTTCGTCGGTTGGCGTATTTAAATACATTACGGTGCAGGCCTTGGAAATTTGGGATTCTACCAGTTATCAGCAAAGCATAGATTTGATTGTGCGATTAGATCCATTGCAAATTCGCACGGTATCGTATGAATTTAATGCCAACACCACTTCAGATTACTTATTAGGAAACGCCATTAATTTCGGTTACAACCAGAAAAATCTATTTCATAGAATGGATCAACTGAAACTGAGTTTAAAAGGAGGTATTGAAACGCAATTAGGTGGTGATGTCACCTATATCAACACCTCGGAACTCAATGCCGGCTTGAGTCTCACGCTACCTGAATTTATGTGGCCGATACCGATACAAGTGCCGAAACGCTATTTTCCAAAGACAGACTGGCGAGTAAATTTCAATTATATTGATCAGATCAATGATTTCACTTTATTTAATACCACGATCGAATATAATGTTTCCATTTACGAGAATTCCAAAAACGATCGTGCTCAGAAGCAGCATATTTTCAAAATGCCGATTCCTACACTGAATATCGTGCGCGTACCAAATATCAGCGATGCCTTTCGTGAGGAATTGAATGCAAATCCATTATTGCGTCAATCATTTGAAGAGCAGCTCATCCTTGGATACGGATATACACTGATTTTAAATACCCAGCCGACAGGCAAGCATGTGCTCGATTACTACCTCCGCACGAGTGCCGAATTCAATACACCATTCAGTGATTTTATCAAAGTAGACGCGGATTTTCGTACCTATCTGAATATCAATACTTCCAACAATATCGTGTTCAGAGCAACCTCAGGTGTAGCTATTCCGCTTGCAGGTAAAAATCCCGATGCCATGTTCAACACAGAAGTAATTCCTTACGTAAAACAGTTTTTCACCGGAGGGGCTTACAGTGTCAGAGCGTTTACTGTGCGCAAGCTTGGTCCCGGTGCCTATGTTGATTACGATACGACAAATTTCCAGCGCGTAGATCAGGTTGCTGATATTAAGCTCGAGGCCAATCTCGAATACCGTTTCGATATCATCTCCATGCTGGAAGGGGCAGTATTTTGTGATATCGGTAACACGTTTACGTTAAAAGATGACCCATTCCGACCACATGCACAGTTTCATTTCACTGATTTCTACAAACTGCTGGCTGTTGGACCGGGAGCCGGATTGCGACTGGATTTCGGTTACTTCGTGATACGTGTTGATGCCGCTTATCCCTTGTATGATCCGGCATTAGATGGTCCGTATCGAGAAGAGGTATTAGGCGCATATGAAGCTGCCGGTTTTACCGTTCCTTCGAAAAAAGTTGCAATCAATCTGGCTATTGGATATCCGTTTTAACGGATCGGGTGTTGCGCACTTCCGGAGCAGGTTTGCAAATAGTAATCATTTCGCGCTGCCTGCCCACTTGCTCTGGATCAGGAACAGCTGCTTTGCGCTCGGGCCCTTTGTTTTGCGAGCCCTCTGCGCCTGCGATAAGTTGCACATTTTTCGCTTTCATAGCTCGCTTTTTTATTGTGATGTAATAGCATGTTACTATCCATAAATAGAATTCCGTGCCAAACTTTACAAACCCCTATCACCGCTGTGTCAAAAACGCTGATGCTAGCAACAAAACAACATGCTTGTTGTATCTTTATCATTCATTCTGTGCGCATGTTAAAAAAGCTCCTTTTCCCTTTAGCAGTAAGCATTTTGGTTTATAGCAGTGCTGTAGCCCAGCATTATATGTATAACTACAATGTTCCGGTATTGCAAGGGACAACAAATTATCAGAATCCCTTTGCAGGTGGATTGAATAACCCGCAATTTTCATCCATAGACATAAATCAGGATGGAAAAAAGGATTTGTTTCTTTTCGACAGGAGTGGAAATATACCCATGATATTCATCAACCGAGGTGGCACAGGCGAAATCAATTATGAATATCGCGCTGAATACGCTTCACGATTTCCTGCTATGCGAGATTGGGCAATTTTGCTGGATTATAATTGCGATGGATTAGAAGATATTATATGCGGCTATGATAATGGAATAAAAACATATCTTGCTGCATCAGATGGAGGTAGTATAAATTTTACGGAAGATGCGAGTAAATTGCAATTCACGGAAGCAGGATTTTTCTTTGATCTTCCTGTTGGTTATATAGACATTCCCGGTTTTGCAGATATCGATCAGGATGGTGATATCGATGTGATCACTTTTAATATGATCGGCGGCATTGTTGATCATTATGACAATCAAGCCGTGGAAGATGGTTTACCATGCGGCACTTGGGCATTGGAACATATCAATTCCTGCTGGGGAAATTTTTATGAAAGCGGAATCACCTACGGTGTTGATCTTAATTACGATTGCAAAGGAATTGTGCGCACTGCCGATGGTCTGCACGCAGGATCTACATTTATGATATTCGATGAAGATGCTGATAACGACATGGATGTTGTACTTGGCGATCTTGCATTTGATGTATTAAATAAATTAACAAACGGCGGTGATAGTGAATTGGCATATATTACTGATCAGGATACCACCTTTCCAAGCTACGACAAGCCATATGATTTACCCGCATTTCCGGCACCATTTCTAATTGATATCAATAATGATGGAGCGAAAGATATGGTTGTAGCACCAAATAATATCAATAGTTCAGAGAATTTTAAAAATGTATGGTATTATCAAAATATTTCTACCGATGATACTTATGTTTTCGATTATAGACAAGATACGTTGATGGTGAGCACTATGCTTGATTTTGGTGATGGCGCTTTTCCTGTGTTTTTCGATTATAATTATGATGGACTATTAGACCTCATAGTAGGCAATTATGAATATTTCGACGATGGCGATCAAATTGGGAAAATAGCATTGTTACAAAATACCGGCACTGCCGATGCGCCAGCATATACACTCATTACACGCAACCTCGGAAATATTGCCGATTTCGGGTTTCATGCCATAGCCCCTACCTTTGGCGATCTTGATGGCGACGGCGATCAGGATATGTTAATTGGTGAAGAAGAAGGTTTTTTGCATTTATTTAAAAACATCGGACCACCTGAAGGACCTGCCGAATTTATTTTCTTCACAGGTAATTATCAAGGTATAGATAAAGGGCAAAATGCCACACCACAATTGTTTGACGTAAATGATGATGGACTACTCGATCTCATTTTAGGTGAGCGCAATGGCAATATTAATTATTTCGAAAATACAGGTACGGCAACCACACCTGTTTTCACACTGATAAGTGAATTCTGGGGAAATGTGGATGTGCGCAGTACAGGCGTGCTAACCGGCTATTCAGCGCCATGTATGTATCGTTCTCCTGAAGGCGATATGACCTTGTATGTTGGATGCGAAGAAGGTACCATATTCCAATATCAACCTGCAGCAGATATCACAGCTCCATTTATTGAAGTTACCGATCATTTCAGCGATATAGATTGTGGCGCTTTCAGCAGTGTCAATATCAATGAAATAAATAATGATGATTACCCGGATATCATTTGTGGTAACAAACGCGGAGGCGTTACACTTTTCAGAGATGACAGATCAACCGGTATTGCTAATCATGAAGCTGTTTCTCCTTTAATATTCCCCAACCCGTCTACTGATAATATTTACATTGATGGATTGCAAAAAATAACCGGTCCGATATTAATTAGTGTTTGCAGTATCGACGGTAAGGAAGTGAAATCAACGATGGTTTCATCCGGTAATATGCCGGTTCAATTATCGCTCAGTGATATTGCAAGTGGGGTTTATGTATTGCATATAACTACAAGACAGGAAGCAAATATTTCTTCACAATTATTGATCAAACAATGATAAGAAAACTATCTTTCACCATTGTTTTATTTTGCTCTGTTGTAGTATTATCAGCGCAGTTCAAACCGAATACCACTATTACGGCATCTCAATATGGCAGCAACCTTGATCTGGCGTTTATGGGAGGTGTTACCGCTCCGCAATTTTCAGATATAGATGTGAATCAGGATGGGTTGATGGACCTGTTTATTTTTGACAGAGGTGCATGGCGACCATTCATTTTATTACGCGATATTTCAGGTGATTATACTTACGCACCTCAATATGAAAAGATATTTCC
>JAIBBA010000062.1 GCA_019694895.1 Chitinophagales bacterium | reverse complement strand
AAGGCCCCAACCAGATCGAAAACCAAACCTGCATAAGCCCAATCTTTTAGTCGTAATGGAAGCGGCAATAATATTCCGGCAACTCCCAACAATTTAGCGATGCCGATGAAGCGGGTAAAATAATCGGGGTAACCCAGTCCTTGCATAAATTCAACCGCCTTGTCCTGCAAAAGTGCATCAGGAAGTGCGCTGAATACCATATAAGCTGCAACGATCCCCGTCACTACCCAATAAATAATATTTTTTTTCTTCATGTTTTTCTTTGATTGCCTGTTCAAAAGTAAATAATTCTGACTTTAAACCTGAAAAATTCTCATTGGACTTTAATAAATGCTTACAGGAAAATTAATACAACGTGTATATTTGTATATATAATCTGCTATCATGAAAATGAAAAAAGCAACATCTGTTGAAGGCTACATTGCCGATTTTCCTAAGGACATCCAATTAAAACTCATGGAAATCCGTGCGCTAATAAAAAAAACAGCACCTAAAGCCGAGGAAGGCATCAGCTATGGCATGCCCGGATATAAATTGAATGGCCCGCTTGTTTATTTTGGAGGTTTCAAACAACATATTGGCTTTTTCCCAACGGGAGAAGGTGTTGCAGAATTTGCAGAGGAATTAAAAGACTATAAGACATCAAAAGGTACCATTCAATTCCCTTATGATAAACCCCTTCCAAAAACACTCATCACGCGCATAGTAAAACATCGCATTAAAGTGAATGAGGCGAAAACAAAAAAATGATTACCGGAAAAATGATCACAAAAAGAAAGCGCACCATTATTTTGATGCGCTTTTTGTTTTAAACCCTTAAACCTTTTATTGAATAACTACAGTTCTTGTACTTGAATAACCGTTCTGCGTCACCTTCACAAAATAAGTGCCTTTTGATGCATTCGATAATGTGACTGTGCGATCAAAAGTGCCTGAGAAATTCGGGAGCAATTCATTATAAACTTCTTTCCCTGCCATATCAGTAATGACAACTTTTGTATCTCCTTCCTCAGGAAGGTCTACATGGATGCGGAAAGTGCCATCGCTCGGATTGGCATATACAGCGAGATTGTTAGGATCCATAAGTGGATGTGCCTGATCCGGCAAAAATCCTCCGGTGCTATCGCCATAATCACCCGCATACGCTCCGGTGATGCAAATATTTATTGTTTTTGAGCTATCGCGTGAATAATAGCTGTATGAACTACCGGGTGGCGTTGGCAAACATGGCGCTATGCGAATATCATTATTGTATCCTTCATCATTATTAAAATTGAAATAATATGCTCCGCCGCCTGCCGATTTTAATGTTGCATCTGTTTCTTTGCGTTTACCACCGCGTTCATAAATAATGTGAATTTTCTCATCAGGTTTTGTTTCTTGCATGATCTCTAACACTTCATCATACGATTGCACTTTGTTGCCTTTTATTTCAAGAAGAATATCATCAGCTTTCAAACCGGCTTTTTCTGCAGCAGATCCGCCTTCAATTCCTGTAACCAAAACTTTGCCATCAGCATCTTCCAGATAAACGCCTAAATAACCATGCGCCGGTGTTTCTATTAAATAATTACCCTGGCCCATAAAAATTGAATCAGGGAAATCAAAATTAAAATTGTAGTTCTGCGAGCCCCATGTGCTTGATGCATTTGTATTTTCCTGTAGGGTAAGTTTTACTTTATCTGTTTTACCTGCACGGATATAAGTTACCGTTACTTCATCACCGGGATAATACAAGGCTAATACTTCCATAAGGTTTGCCGGTGATTCTATACTTCTTGCATCAATATGCGTTATGATGTCACCTTCCATCAATCCTGCAGATTCCGCAGCACTTCCTTCAACAATATCACTTATCTGCGCACCCTCAGTTACCTTATTTGTGTATACGCCCAAAAATGCTCTATTTTCTCCCGCATACCCAAACGACATGGCTTCCCCCATATCAATTCCCGGTAACTCAGGTAATTCAGGCATCTCAGGCATTTCCAACTCACTCAAGCTCTTCAACATCTCTTGCATAGCCTCCTCATCAAAACTCGGCATGACGCCGAAACCACTGTTGATGTCAATGTTCAGCTGATTGAGCTCATTCTCCAGTCCCAAACCCTGTAAGAACTCGTCCAGATTGAGGTCGCCAAGCGATTCTATGAAGGTGTCAATTTTAACCTGCTGGCCGTCAACATTGGCATCAATGCGCAGATGTATCTGATTATCAGGCTGTTGCGCAAACAACATGGCCGGTATTATGAGCGTAGTGATACTAAAAAGGAACCGTTGCATACTTGTATTGGTTTGTGTTGTATTACTGCTCCGGGGTCATTTCCGGACGATACGATGACAAATGTAATCTGAAACAAGTGCCGTTGGGGTTAAGAGCCTGATAAAAGATGTTAATGTATCGTTAAACGTCGCCGCAGCAATTTTAACAAATGTAGTTTTGTAAGGAATGTTAAGAAACCGGATATGGTGGATTGTAATTTCGATGAGCACGGCGCTGCTGGGCATCATCCTGGTGCAGGTATACTGGATTCAAAACACTATTGAACAGAAGGAACAAATCTTCAATTACCATGTAAATGAGGCACTTAATCGGGTTGCCGACAAGGTAGAGACAAATATTGCAGCCTCGGTGCTCAGCAGTCAGATGAATTTGTTTTTTTCCGACTCCACCTACTGGATGGGCACAGGCGATTCTTTGACTACTTATGAAAATGTGTTGAGCGACAGCACCATGGCAGGTATGCTGGAATCGCTTCGCTCCAATCAGGCATATTATAATGATCCGGAATATACAACAATAGAGCCTTTTGCCGATGCCTTGCAAGGAATGCCGGGTTCTCAAAAGCCTACCATGATTCTGGAGCCGCTGGAATTAATCGGCGATAATTCATCACCCAATGATGCACTGGTATCTCAAATATTGTCCGACATCGACAGGCAATTACAATTAAATTCAGGTCGCATAAAAAAGGCAATGGAACAAATGATGATACGCATGGTACAACGTGGTATCACTCCCGAGCAAACAATCGACACGAATTTTCTTAAAAACAGTTTATATCACGAGCTGAATAATCGCGGTATCACCACCGATTTTAATTTTGGTGTACTCATGCATGATAAATTCTTTATCAGCAATGCCGAAGATAATTTCGGCCTCGAGAAACTTGCAGCATCATCGCACAAAGTAAGTCTGTTCCCCGACGATATTGTATTTAACAACGATGTTCTGCTGGTAAGCTTCCCCCATCAAAAAAGCTTTATCCTGAGCAGTATCTGGTCCTTGCTATTAGGTTCCTTATTATTCACTACCATTATTGTTGCCGTATTCACCTACACGATATTTATTCTTGTAAAACAGAAAAAAATGTCGGAAATCAAAAATGATTTCATCAATAATATGACCCACGAGTTTAAAACTCCGTTGGCAACAATCTCTTTAGCCGTGGATGCCGTAAATAACCCTATGATATTGCAAGATCAGCAAAAGGTGAAATACTATACCGGCATTATTCGCGATGAAAATAAACGGATGAATGCACAGGTCGAAAAAGTATTGCAAATGGCACTGCTTGATAAACATCAGGTGAGTATCAGCAATGATGATGTTGACATTCATGAGATAATTTATCGTGCTGTGGAAAATATCAGCCTGCTTGTGGAAGAAAAGGGCGGCACTGTGGAAACAGAATTACTTGCCGATAGATTTGAAATTACCGGCGATGAAGTACATTTGAGTAATGTAATCTCAAACCTGCTCGACAATGCCAATAAATACACGCCTGAACATCCACATATTGTTGTTCGCACACGCAGCGACAATAAGGGCATTTATATCACCGTAGAGGATAACGGCATTGGTATGAGCAATGATGATATGAGCATGATTTTTGAGAAGTTTTACAGAGTCCCCACCGGAAACGTACATAATATCAAAGGCTTTGGCCTCGGATTAACCTATGTGAAAACTGTTGTTGAGGCACACAAAGGTTCCATTGAGGTGAAAAGTCAATTAAAGAAAGGTTCACAATTCAGGATTTTTTTACCGCATCAATAAAACAAGCATACTACTACTATGGAAGAGATCAAAACCAAAATTCTGTTGGTGGAAGACGACCCTAATTTCGGGGCCGTACTAAAAGACTACCTGACCATGAATGGTTACGAAGTACGTCTGGCCACCGATGGCGAAAAAGGAGAAGATCTGTTTTTTAAGGAAGAATTTAATCTTTGCGTCCTCGACGTGATGATGCCCAAAAAAGACGGTTTTTCACTCGCCGCACAAATCAAACGCGTTAATCCGGATCAACCTGTAATTTTCCTCACTGCGAAAACATTACAGGATGATGTACTGGAAGGATTCAAAACCGGCGCCGATGATTACATCACCAAACCGTTCAACAGCGAAGAACTGCTCTATCGCATTGCCGCCGTATTAAAACGCGGAGGCAAAGCCAGAACCAACAATCAGCAGAAAGAATTCAATGTTGGAAAATATCATTTCAACTACAAAACACGCATGCTCAAAAATGGTGATAGCGAGGCCAAACTTTCACCTAAAGAGGCGGAGTTATTGCGACTGTTTTGCATGAAAGTAAATGATATCGTTTATCGCGAAGAAGCCCTCAAACAGATCTGGGGCCGCGATGACTATTTTACCGCACGAAGCATGGATGTTTTCGTAACGAAATTGCGCAAATATCTGAAAGATGATCCAACGCTCGAAATCGTAAATATTCATGGCAACGGATTTCGACTGAATGCCGAAGAAACCGCGAACATTTAATTCCTCAAACCTCCTCACACGGTTTATTTAGGGGTTAATAATATTAAAACAAAAGCCCGATGCAGAAATACATCGGGCTTTTTTATTGAGGAGTTGATGTGGCTATTTGGTCGGCACAATAAATGTTCCGTTAAATACCGATTTATCTCCGGCACGCACTTGCAACAAATAAATACCGGAAGGAAATTGCGATACATTAATGGAATGAGTCGCTTGGCTAGATGACCATAATTGTTTTCCTGAAAGATCACTAATTACATACTGATAATTTCCATCTTCCAAACCTGATACAAATAATGTCTGCGCAACAGGATTTGGATAAATGATTGCATTATTTGCTGTAACCTCATCTATACCAACAGATGGAGTGCCGTCCAATCTGCTTACACCTGCGTTTACATGCGCTATCCATAAGTCGCCACCTGTAGTTACTGTCATGTAGCTGACTTCATCAGATACTAAAGTTGGATCGGTTGCAGAACTTAACCATGACCAATTATCATTGCTGGTATCCCATACATGCACACCACCATTCCCATCGGTGATACCGAAATAAATGTTGGCTCCTTCAAAATCAAATGAAGTCACAAATCCCATACCCGTGCCAACATTGTAATCAGTCCACTCAGTGCCATCATACATATATGCTTTATTATTATTTGCTCCGAACCATACGTCACCATTTGGTGCCACTTTAATTTCCTGAATGGCCATACCATCACTCATTGCCGGCACATCCATGGCATCGATAAGTTCTTGTGTTACGAAGTCGTATTTCAAAATACCATCCATGCGACCTATCCACAATAAATTGCGTGTGGCATCATAGGTTACAGATAATCCCCAATCGTACAATGATGGTGTTGGGAACAAACAGGTTGTTTCTCCGTCTTTATATTTGAATGCACCATCGTCATTTACAAAATAAATAGTACCATCTGAAGTAACATCATAGTCGAAGATGTATGGCGATGTATATCCGTCGGCATAAGGAATATTTACCCATGAAGTACCGTTATTGTATTCAAGCAGGTCGCCATAATTCACGCAATAAAATATACCATTTACAGAACGGAGATCATAAATAGTACCATAAATAGAAGGCACATTTCCGAACAGCGAAAAATCGTCGGTTAGCTCGTTGTATTGATATTGTCCCGAACCACTAAGTATAAAGATATTGCCGTCTGCATCTTCAGTTAAACCTTTTATGGCATTACTTGTAAATGCATATTCCAGTGAAGATATTTTCACATAATCTGTTTCCGACATATGGATTACTCCGGGAGTAGATGCATAATTATTACTGCTGAAATAAAATTCCACACCATCGGTATACACTAAAAATTCAGGGAAATAAACAGCTGCATTATCAACATATGTCCATGTCAGACCATCGAGGCGATAAACAGATGCATTATTTACATAAGCATATAATGCTCCATCGGTTCCGCGAATAATATTTTGCACGAAAGCGAATTCAGGCAAACCGTCTGTTGCGGGAGTGAAAGTGTTGTCTTTAAATTCAAATTCTATCGCGAAGCCGTTATTAATTAAATACGTTTCTTCATCTACATTATACACGCGCACATTTGAAGGGGAGCATGCCAGCACATTTGGTGAATCTGAATTGGGGAATGAATCGATTGCTGCCAAAGTAGCAGCATCTATTACCTGACAATTGGTGCCTGTAAATATGATTACTTTATTATCGGGGGTGATATCAAAATCCCATGCATTAAAATCCCATCCTGCACCACCTGTTGAGTTCACAAAAGTGTAAACGTGATCAGTGGTATTGAAATGAAATAAGCCTGCATCAGTCTGCAACCACAGATTTCCGAATCCATCGAATTTCATGCGATAGAGCAACATTGCAGAAGGAAATGGATATGTCAACCACGAATCGCCATCCCACTCAACTACTCCGGCATCATAAGTTCCCACCCAGATCACACCGGTGGCATTGCTTTTAGCAACCTGTTCAACTGATGAGGATGGTAGCCCCGCATCACCCTTTCTGAAAAACTTTGAAGTGCCGGTTAGGGTATTGAATAACTGCACACCTCCTTTAGCAGTGATCCAGATATCTGTGCCAGACGGCTCGGCATCGGTAACATAGCTGAGATTGCTATAGTTTACCCACGATTGAGCACCCAGAGGCAAAACTGCGGTCGAGAGGAGTATCGCCGCGATGATGGTATACATTTTCTTCATAACGTTCTGTTTACGGATACAAATCTCCGCCAACCGTTGTTTCCACGGAAATCAAATATCTTTCTTATATTAGAGGTCTGATAGGACATTTTTGGTATTTGTATCAATATTATCAAGCATTTCAAGCCAAATTTCATTAGAGGTCTGTGAAAAAACAAGATACTTCCCTTTTTGACCTGATAAAATCCATGTCGATGGCTGAAAAGCGCTATTTCAAGCTTTTTGCCACCCGACATTTCCCGAAAGATAGCACTTACCATCGCCTTTATGAAGCTATCGATGCTCAGGACAAGTACCGGGAACAAACTTTAACAAAACAGTTCGCTACCGGTAAGTCGGCATCATACTTTCCGGTGCTGAAAAAACAACTTTACGATGCCCTTCTGGAGGCATTACATCGTTTTGAAGCCTATGATGATGAAGTGCACAAACTAACGCTCGGCGTGCATTATTGCTCCTTGTTATTAAATCGTGGACTATATGCTGCTTGTGCTAAGCAAATAAAGAAATATAAGGCAAAGGGATATGCCTTTGAAAAATTTGAAGAGGTGATTGCGCTTATTGCGATAGAAAAACGGTTAGCCGCACGCACACAATACACCGACTATAATCACAACGGCCTTGCAGCTTTACATCGCGAAGAATTGCATTGTCTTGAACAAATAAAGATTACCTCGGAATATTGGATAAACTCTGCTGCCATCTATAAAATGCATATCGAGAAAAAACTCGGTCCGGGTCGCGATAACCACGCATTGAAGTCGCTCGCAGCATCACCATTGTTTGCAGATGCAAGCTCAGCTACTACTTTCCGTGCGCGTCTCGATCGCATGCAGGTGCTGGCATTATACGCTTTCGCCGAACAACAAACGGAAACGGCATTCGACTATAATAATGCCTTCCTGCAATTGATGGATGATCAGCCATACTTGCGACAACAATATGCCGATCGGTATTTTGCTACATTGAATAATTATCTGATCGACTGCCTCATTCTTCAAAAACATGAAGCGCTGATTGCAGGTATACAGACCTTGCGTAAACTACCGGAAGAAGATGCCTTCCGGCACATGCAACATCTTGATGCCCAGGTATTCAGAATGAGTTATTTATTAGAATTGAATTATTACGTCGGATTAGAAGACTTTGTGCACGCATTATCCGTAGCAACTGCCGTGCTTGCTCAAATTACAAATGTTGCACCATTTATCGCTCGTCCAAATTTGATCACCTTGTATTATTTATGCGCTTACGTTCTATTCTGCAATAAACAATTCGATCAATGCCTTGATGCGCTGCAAACGCTAATGGATATGAAGGATGCAGAAACAGTAATCGACTTGTTCACCGATAGCAGAATGATGCAAATACTTTGTCACTTTGAATTAGGGAATATCCTACTCATCGATTCCCTAATCGTCAGTTTCAACCGCCATCTTGAATCCAGAAAATTAAAAGCATCTACCTATGCTACTGTTTTGCGCGCACTAAAACAACATATGCGCTCACCGCTAAAACCACTCAAGCAAAAACTTCATCAACAATTACAAGCATTGTCGCAACAACCTGAAGAAAAAAGACTTTACAATAATTTCAATTACTTCTGGTGGTTGGAAAGGGTTAGTAGTCTGCAATAGGGATTTTAGACGGTTTGGTTCACGCAGAGGCGGAGGCGCAGAGAAATGCAGTTTAGGCTCTGCGCCTCTGCGCCTCTGCGTGAAAAAAAAGTTAATTCAACTGTAAATCATCAACCCCTTTCAGGTAGTTGTCGATATGACCGATGGTATCTGCGAAGGCTTGTGGATCGAATGGCGATTTTAGTTTTGCATAGGCAACCAATTCCAGGAATGATTTGCTTCCACCTGCCTTGCATAATTCCACATAATTGTTGAATGCTTTTGTTGTATCTTCCTGTGCCATCATCCAAAATTGAAAAGCACACATCTGCGCTAAGGTATAGTCGATATAATAAAACGGCGACTGGTAAATATGCGCCTGCGTTTGCCAGAAGCCACCTTCCTCTAAAAATATATTTCCATCATAATTGCGATGCGGCAAATATTTCTTTTCAATCTCGCGCCATATATTTTTACGTTGCAATGGCGTCAGCTCCGGCTCTGCATACATGCGATGTTGAAATTCATCAACTGCCACGCCATACGGTAAGAACTGCAGCGACTCAACCAAATGTGCATAGCGATATTTATCTGCTTCACCATTAAAGAACTGATCCATCCACGGATAAGCAAAATATTCCATGCTCATACTATGTATCTCAGCAGCATCACTCGTTGGCCAAAAATATTCCGGCGTATCAAAACCCCTGCTCATAAATACCTGAAATGCATGTCCCACCTCATGTGTAAGCACATCTATATCGGCACTCGTACCATTGAAATTCGAAAAAATAAACGGCGCGCGATGTCCGCTGATATAAGTACAATAGCCACCACCGGCTTTTCCTTTTTTTGCCACCAGGTCCATTAATTCATTGTCAAGCATTTCATGAAAGAACTTTGCCGTTTCCGGCGACATTTCACGATACATTTCGCCACCCTTTCCAATAATAAATTCCGGTGATCCTTTTGGTGTTGCATTGCCTGATGTAAACTGCAATCCTTCGTCGTAATATTTCAATGTCGATATTCCAAGACGTAAAGCTTGCTGATTGCGAAGGTTGGTAGCCAGCGGCACAATATATTTACGCACTTGCTCGCGAAATACATCTACCATCTCTGCATTATAATCACTGCGTTGCATACGCAGATAGCCGACAGCAATAAAATTATCAAAGCCCAGTGTTTTTGCAATGCGATGACGCGTTTTCACCAGGTCGTCGAAAATAGTATCAAATTTCGCTCTGTTATCCTCAAAAAATTGCCAGCGTGCAGCCGCAGCACGTTCACGTACGTTGCGATCAACACTCTTCATGTATGGCCCCATTTCAGCCAGGGTTCGTTCAGCACCATCAAATGGAATCAAAGCAGATGCAACCAATTCCTGATATGCCGTATTCAATTTATTTTCGTTGATCAGATCCGGGATAATATCCGGATGAAATGCGCGCAACTGCATTTCCGCGATACGAAATAATTGCTTGCCATATTTCTGTTCAATTGCTTCACGAAAACGAGCTTTCACTAATACCTGATAATATTTACTGATGAGCGCTTCCATCTCCGGTCCATGCTCATCGAAATATGCCTGTTCTTCTGTATAAAATGTATCTCTGGTATCAATAGAGTGACGAATAGAACAGATCTGATACATTGTATCAAATGCACTGCGCACGGCATTGATTTCCTGCATAGCAGTCAACTGATTTTCCGCACTTGCCGCATGTTCAAATTTTCCCAACGCCACTTCAAACTGCGCTTGCAACGCAGACATATCGGGACGATGGTATGGAAAAGAGGAGAATTTCATGGGGCAAAGATAAGGTACATGGGATTGCATGGACGCTATGGCATGAGATCTTTACTATAACAGGAGGCGATCAATTAGCTAATTAGCCAATTAGCCGATTAGCCAATGTGCCGATTAGCCAATTGGGGTAAGCGCTCACGGAATGCTGAAGTTTACAACTCCGCACTCTGGACCTCTGCGCTTAAAACTTCCCCTCCGTCCCACATATCTCGCGGCAGGAAGACTATCTGTGTTGGAGATCAGTTTTCTGATGGTTTTTGAAACTTTGTATCTTCGAATAAACATCAATGGAAAAAGCCTGCTGCACGCAAACTTGTAAACTCATTAACCAATCTTAATGCACCTCCACTCCAAATTCAAATTCCGGATAGCAATGCCAATCGCAATGACGCTTTTTGTGTTGGTACTATTGGGATTTATTATAGGTAGTTTCATAGATGGTTCAATTTCCCCTTCGATCGGAATTTTTGCTTTCATGCTGTTTTTTATTTTTCTTTTGATATGGATTGTTTTTGGAGAACTGCGGACGAAAGTAATTCGCGTTGAATTGAAGGATGACGCCGTAATGGTTTCAAGTTATTTTGGACTAGGCAAAAAAAGAATGTACAACCTCACACAATTCGAAGGGTTTGAAACTGCTATTTTACCTTCGAATTATGATAAATATGAATACTTATATCTAATGACCAACGGGAAGAAAGTGGTTAAGCTTTCTCAATTCTATCATAAAAATTACAACGAACTGAAAACTGTTATCGAGGGTACGGTTACCAACCTGGGAGAAAAAAGTTTCAGTATGATTGAAGAATTCAAAGAGATTTTTCAATAATACTAATTCAAATAAGTGAATCACGTTTATTCATTTCATTAGAATCCCCAAAATTTCACGCAGAGGCGCAGAGCCGCAGAGTTTATTGCACAATTTTTCTCACATTACTCAATCGGCTAATCGGCTAATTCCTACTTTGCTTACCTTTACAACCGTGAACGACCCAAATTCTGCATCGCGCAAGCAAGACCATATCGAACTAGCTTTTAAAAGTCAGGCTGCAGCCGCTGAGAACGACCGCAGGTTTTATTATGAGCCGGTTATGGGGTTTCATCGGGCAGAGGTATCGCTGAAGACCAGCTTCTTGGGTAAAACGTTGGGAATGCCACTGTGGATCAGCAGTATGACCGGGGGCACTGAACAGGCTGGAACCATCAACAAGCGATTGGCTGAGGCTTGTGCGGAATTCGGACTCGGTATGGGACTCGGCTCCACTAGACGCCTGCTCGACGACAACACCTGGTTTGAGGATTTTAACCTGAGGCCGGTGATAGGTCCTGAACTGCCCTTTTTCGCAAATCTGGGCATAGCACAAGTGGAAAGCCTTCTGGCGGAGCGAAAAACAGATAAGATACATGCCCTAATTGCCCGTTTACAGGCTGATGGCTTGATTATCCATATCAATCCCCTCCAGGAGTGGTTCCAACCGGAGGGCGACAGATTTAAGCGCTCGCCGCTTGAAACGATACAAGAATTTATTGAAAGTGCTGATTATCAGGTGATTGTGAAAGAGGTGGGTCAGGGAATGGGGCCCAATAGTATCAAGGCACTCCTGCAGCTCCCTATCGATGCACTGGATTTCGGGGCTTTTGGGGGTACAAACTTTTCTAAGCTTGAATTGTTAAGAAACAGATCAGGGGATGCATCCCTTTACGAAGATTTGGCGTATATAGGTCATACGGCTGCTGAAATGACGGGATTTGTAAGTGAAGCAGTTTGGGAACTGGGCGAAAAGGTGCAGTGTAAGCAGATCATCGTGAGTGGAGGTATCGGCAATTTCCTGGATGGATACTGGTGTATGGAGAAATTACCCCTCACCGGCATCTATGCCCAAGGATCGGCTTTCCTGAAATTCGCACAGCTGGACAGCCGGGCGTTGAAAAACTATATCGTTAGTCAGCGGGAAGGGTTAATTTTGTGTAAGCAATTCCTTCGGGTGCGATAATTTTTTCACGCAGAGCCGCAGAGTTGCAGGGGTTCTAAATTTGGAATAATGCAAAAGATCAAAGGATTTTCGAAACTGAGTAAAACAGATAAGATCGCGTGGTTAGCGAAACACTTTCTGACCAGCAATCCTTTGGATATTGCGCGCGAATTTTCGAGCTATATGCACTCAAATGCCGAGATGCAGAAACTGTTCGACGGTATTTCTGAAAATACGCTTACCAATTTCTATCTCCCTTATGGCGTTGCCCCGAATTTCGTGATCAATGGTCGCACGTATGTGGTGCCGATGGTGATTGAAGAATCTTCTGTGGTGGCCGCAGCCGCCGCCGGTGCAAAATTCTGGAGCGATCGCGGTGGATTTAATGCTGAAGTCATTTCCACCACTAAAGTAGGCCACGTGCATTTTTTATGGCGCGGCGATAGTGAAAAACTATTCCACTTTTTCGATACAGAACTCAAAGAAGCTTTATTGGCAGAAGTGAAACACCTCACTGCAAATATGGAATCGCGCGGTGGTGGTTTGCGTACGCTCGAATTAATAGATTGCACGGAGCTGGAACCTGAATATTTTCAGCTGAAAGCAACTTTCGAAACCATGGATGCCATGGGTGCGAATTTTATCAATTCTGTTCTCGAAGCATTTGCCGAATGTCTGACCGAAGAAGTAAAGCATTATAAAGATTTTTCCGGCGCAGAAAAAAATGCAGAAGTAGTGATGAGCATTCTCAGTAACTACACTCCGGAATGTCTCGTAAAAGCCTGGGTTGAATGTAAAGTAAGCGATCTCGGCGGATTCCCGGAAGCTAACCTCACAGCACAGCAATTTGCACGTAAATTCAGTACCGCCATCCGCATCGCCAAACACGATGTATATCGCGCTACAACACATAACAAAGGAATTTTTAATGGCATTGATGCAGTAGTTCTTGCTACCGGAAACGATTTCCGTGCCATCGAAGCTTGCGGTCATGCTTATGCCTCTAAAAATGGTCAGTACGGCAGCTTGTCAGACTGCGAAATTGTTGGCGATACTTTCCGTTTTTCCATCACCCTACCGCTTGCAGTGGGCACTGTTGGCGGACTCACAAAATTACATCCGCTCGCTAAACGCTCACTCGAAATGCTGGGCAATCCTAGTGCCAAGGAATTAATGATGATCATCGCAACGGTTGGTCTTGCACAAAATTTCTCCGCTGTAAAAGCACTCGTTACTTCCGGCATTCAGAAAGGGCACATGAAAATGCACCTCACGAATATTCTTCGTCATTTCGGCGCAACGGATACCGAAATTCAGCTGGCTACAACCTATTTCGCCGATAAAACAGTATCCTTCAGCAGTGTGCGCGATTTTCTGAATAACAGTCGCAACCTGGCTACAGAAAAATAATGTCGCACAGTAAGTAAAGCGCATTCCTTCACGTATCTTTACTACCGTCATGCAAAGAGATTTTTACGCTCATGGTAAATTATTGATCAGCGGCGAATACTTAGTATTAAAAGGCGCTCTCGCACTTGCCGTACCTACTGTTTATGGTCAGCATCTATCTGCAACCATCGAACAGAAAAATGCCGATGTTATCAATTGGACAAGCTTCGATAACAATGGTAATAAATGGTTCAACGCAACAATGGATGCTAAATCATTACAAGTAAAAGGCCCATTGACCGGCGACAAAAATATTGCCGACACTTTACGCAACATCATCATTGCCATTCGCAAGCAACAACCACAATATTTATTGCAGGGCGATATTAATATCAGCACGAAACTCGAATTTCCAAATGATTGGGGATTGGGCAGCAGCGCCACTTTGCTCACTAATCTATGCAAGCATGCCAACGCAGATGCCATGATTGTGAACGCAGAAGTGTTCAAAGGCAGTGGTTATGACATCGCCACCGCACAAGCTAATGCACCGATTTTATTTCGGATAGATGACGAAGGTCCGGTTTTCGATTCGGTAAATTTCTTCCCACCACAACATGAGCAATTCCGATTTGTGCACCTCGGAGAAAAACAAAATTCACGTATTGCAGTTGAACAATTTCTGGATGAAACAAAAGATAAAAAATTGTTCAATGAAATAGAAACCATCTCAGAAATCAGTGAAGCACTTTTATTTTGTGATGATTTTTCAGATTTCATGCAGCTCCTCGATGATCATGAAGAGATGATGCAATATGTGTTGCAGGAAGAAAAAATTAAAACAGCACGATTCAATGATTTCCCCGGTGTAGTAAAATCTCTTGGCGCCTGGGGTGGCGATTTTGTGCTGGCTGCCGCCGATATGGATGGTGCGGACATCGATACCTATTTCAAGGAAAAGGGATTGCACACCGTTATTTCCTATGCGGATATGGTGCTGTCTGCGCATGCATAAATAATGATTCCTAAACAATTCTACACAATGCAGATTAACTGGAAAAGCCCGTCAAACATTGCCCTCATCAAATATTGGGGGAAGCATGGTGTACAGTTGCCCAATAATCCAAGCTTATCACTCACTCTTCGAGAGGCAAATACCACCACGTCGCTTGATTTGAAAAAAAAGCGGTCGAAAAAAAATATTGAAATTGATTTCTTATTCGAAGGTGAACGCAATGATAAATTTGCAGCCAAGCTGGAAACATTTCTTGCCTCTGTAACACAGGAATTACCATGGCTAACAAAAAACAGATTGGTATTACGCAGTGAAAATAGCTTTCCGCATTCGGCAGGTATCGCAAGCTCAGCATCATCTATGAGCGCATTGGCATTATGCCTGATGTCGACAAATCGCATGCTCACAAAAACACCTGAAGACGACGCTACTTTTTTGCGCATGGCAAGTCGCCTCGCCAGATTAGGTAGTGGTTCTGCAGCGCGCAGTGTGTATCCCGGATTTACGGTTTGGGGAAAAACCACTTCGGTAAAAAACAGCAGCGACGATCACGCCATTATCGCTCCTGCAAACTATCATGCCGATTTTAATGAATTACAAGATAGTATACTCATTGTGCACGCCGGAGAAAAATCGGTGAGCAGTCGCGCCGGCCATGCACTCATGAACGATCATCCGATGGCGGCACAACGTTATAAAAATGCCCATGCTAGATTAAAGCAATTATTGGATGCATTGAAGCATGCCGACTGGCAATTATTTTGCAAAGTAGTTGAAACGGAAGCCTTAGAATTACATGCGCTCATGATGACGAGTGATCCATCATTTATTTTGATGCATCCAAATACGTTGGCCATTATTGAACGTATCAGATTTTTCAGGGCAACAACCAATATACCTGTTTGCTTTACCCTTGATGCAGGACCTAACGTACACATCCTGTATCCATATTTCGCTAAAAAAGAAGTGCGTAATTTTATTCAATCAGAATTACTGCAATTCTGTGTGAAGAAAAAAGTGATCTATGATCAAATGGGCGATGGCCCTTCAATGTTATTGTGATGATAGAAATGCAATATCCTTCCAAGCTGATGTTATTCGGTGAATACGCTGTAATAGCAGGTGGAGAAGGATTGGCTATTCCCTGGCCCGATTTTTTTGCCGAATGGGTGGAACAACCTGAAACAGCTTCAGCATATCGTCCGCATCTCGAACGATTTGCCAAATGGCTTTATGAACAAGGCTTTGATAGCATATTAGATACCGACACTTTTTTACAAGAATTGGAAGACGGCCTCGACATGCATTCCAATATTCCTATCGGCTATGGAGTTGGCAGTTCAGGTGCAGTTGTTGCTGCTGTTTATGACCGATACGCAAAAGAAAAATTACCGATATCTGATTTGATTGCACTGCGCAATACACTTGCATCAATGGAGAACTTTTTTCACGCAACAAGCAGCGGTCTTGATCCTTTGGTATGTTATGTGCAACAACCCATTCACATTACGCCTTATGCTATTAATGTGGTAAGCACACCAATTTCTTTTGGCAATTTACAAATGCGATTGCTCGACTGCGGATTTGCACGTGCTACACATCCGTTGGTATCTGCATTTAAAGAGAAACTGAGCGATCCTCATTTTCATACCGCACTGCAGGAAT
>JAIBBA010000061.1 GCA_019694895.1 Chitinophagales bacterium | reverse complement strand
CAGCAACCGGCACTTCGTAATCATTAATACTAATTGCCTCACAATAGGTATCACTGGTGATCATATTTGTTGCGGTAAGACAAACATTATATACTCCATTCACTAAATAAGTATGTGTAGGATTTTCTAATGTCGATGTGCCACCATCGCCAAAATCCCAATACCATTCTGTCGGCGAACCTGTACTTTCATCTGTAAAATTCAATGTAGGGGTTGCGAGATAATCCACCGAAAAATCTGCCATTGGTGCTCCTGTTAACGCGGAAGTAACTACACGGAAATGGAAGTCGCCAAAGAACTCCGACCATCCGAAAGCTGTCTGCACATAACTTCTGTTGATGACACCGGTTCCAGTGTACGAAATCCATGCCACACCTCCGGGTACATCATATCCGATAAATACATCGCCAAAAATCCCTTCAAGCTCAGGCACACCGCGCAGATCGATGCGTGTTCCTTTATTCGGTTCATCCAATGTAGGTTCAGGAGTTACATAAAATGGTGTCACAAGATCAGCACCCGGAAAACCACCGTCATCAGCCCATACGTGGAATCGGATATCATTATTCGGACGCATATAATCGGTATAATTTTGAATGATGGCAGTTACCACATCAGTAGAACCTGCTAATGTCACTTTTACTGCCGCCGAAACATAACCCGTAAGACTGAGTGTCCCGATGTCGGCAACAAAATCGATTGTGGCATCATCGTAACCAATATAATTTCCTGCAATGATCTGATAGGTTTCGGTTGTTGCCGTATTAGGCACACCGAAATCGTCAATTGCCTCAATATAATAATCTATCCATGAACCGGGCGCCTCGGTAGGTATGATGAAAGAATAGGTATCTCCGCCGATGAGGTCACCGGGAACTGCAGTGAAGGCACCTCCATCAACATTATAATATAAAGTTGCAGATGAAATTCCTGAAGCATCAATGATCTCGGCAGTGAGTGATGTTTCCTCTAAATTCCCTTCATACAAATTAGTAGGTGTATGCAAAATGAGCGGTGGCGAAACGTCGATATTATATTTCGTGATTTTAAAATCATCAATATAAAGACCGTCGACATTATAGGCGGCATCACTCTCGAATCGAAACCTTACGCGCACATCGGGACTACCCACAAAGGCACCTATCGGTATGGTGTAATTTGTCCATGTAAACATGCCTTCTCCATTCAGCACATAAACATTGATCCAGGAAGCGCCTGCATCATCTGATACATCGACATATACATAATCAAATGCCGTTTCCAGATCAACGAGCGCCATAAATTGCACGTCTGCATCCAAGGCCGTGCTGAGGTCGGCACTCACATTCATGGCTGCTTCTGAGCTGAACATGTCGGGATAATTTCCATCCGGACTGTCTGTAAAACAGGTCGTTGGACTGTAGGCATAGGCCGTGGTAGTGTTCCATAATCCTGTGTAGGTCCAGTTGGCGAGACCACCCTCAAAATCATCGGAAAAAACGACAACCTGAGCGCGTGAATGCCACTGTACGAGGAGGATACAAAGGAGCGAGTAGATAATTTTTTTCATTTGTTTAGTTGTTGGATCCATCACTAAATTACTCAAAAATTATAAGTTGGCAAGCTATTCGCTGTATAGCTGTTACCTTTGCACCGTTAACAAACAGCCAAATGTTAAAACATACTCTTTTTTTCGCCTTTCTGCTCACTCTGTATATGCCATTGCATGCGCAAACTGCCGATCAGTGGTTTGCTACCGGATACGAAAAGTATGAACAACAGGATTATGCAGGTGCCATCAGCGATTATACCGAATGCATTATGTTGGCACCGGATTTTCCGGAAGCATATTACAATCGCGGGCTCTGCAATTATTTTATGGGCTATTACGACGCGGCGATCTTCGATTTTAATCAGGTGATATTACAAAAACCGGGTGAAGCACGCGCCTATTATTGGAAAGGTTATGCGCAATTTGCTCTCGGTCATTATGAAGAAGCAGAGAATGCATATTCAAAGGCATTGTATTACGATCCTACTTATGTAGCAGCATTTTTTGAACGCGCATTTACCAGATACACGCTTGGCGATTTTGCTGACGCGATAGAAGATTTTAATAAAGTATTATCCATCGATCACAGCAACAGCGATGCATGGTTTAATCGCGGATTGTGCTTTATTGCTATCGCTGATTACACTTCTGCATTGCAAGATTTTTCACGCGTAGTGGAAAGCAATGCTGCTGATCCGGATGCTTGGTATTACATTGGATTTATCTACAATAAACAATTAAAATTCGAGGAAGCTGTAAGCGCACTTACAAAGGTGATAACACTCGAATCTGATGCCGTTGATGCTTTATATCAGCGCGGATTTGCATACTACAATTTATTGCAGGATGAAGCTGCTTGCACCGACTGGAGTGAGGGCGCTTTGTTGGGAAATGAACTCTGTAAAGAATTGTATGAAAAAGAATGTATGAAATAATTGTGGTGTAAATTTTCTACCTCTCTATTCTCCTTCCATAGCACAATACGTTGAAATAACGGTCGGCGCATTTTCATAACCCAGGCTATCGGCTTTATGCAAATAAGTACACGCAGTTGCCTGATCGCCCATTTGCAATTTTAAAATGCCATAGTTGAAATTTCCCATCGGATGATCAGGAGCATATTTAAATAAAATCAGGAAGTCTGTTTCAGCATCGGTGTATCGCCCTAACATAGCCTTTGACAATCCACGTTGATTGTAATTTTCAGGATTGGAAGGATCTACCTCCACAGCTGCATCGAAACTATAAATGGCATCCTCATAAGCACCCTGGTAATATTGCGCCAATCCGAGATTATACCATAATTGTTCATTCTCAGGATCGTACAATAATCCCACGCGAAATTTATTTTCAGCACTGACAAAATCTCCGGCATGCGCAGCAACCAGTCCATCTTCGAGATAATAGGCTGCCATATCAGTATTGGCAATTGACGTTCGCTCTCCGTTCATGGTGAAATACACGGAGTCGTTATCCGACGATACCGTAATTGGCTCAGTATTCTGCCCTATGACAATTGCTGTTTGCAGCACAAAAAGTGTTAATACGACGAATCTCATAACCATAAAACGCATTTATTACTTAGTAATGGGTACAACAGGAGCACAAAATCTCCTCAAAATTGTGTGCGTAATCCGGTAGGTCGTCTATCATGCAATATAACATATCGCATGAAAAATAAATCATCAGCTATTACATGCGTTTGCGTTCCAACCACTTGCTTTTAGTGGTTTGGGTGGCGATGGCACTTTGGGTTTCTGCTGATTTTTCGGATTCCATCAATCGCGCAGCTAAAAATGCCGCAATCGCCGATGCTTCCTCATCGTGAAGCTGCAATGCTTCGGGTGTAAAATATCGTTCAATAAATTTAGTATCGAAATTCCCACTCAAAAATGCCTCATGTTGCATCACGAAAGTACCAAAAGGTAAGGTAGTTGCAACGCCTGATATCTGATAATCCTGAATGGCGCGAATCATTTTTTTACATGCGAGTTCACGCGTTTGTGCATGCACGATTAGTTTCGCCAGCAACGGGTCATAATAAATAGGAATGTCCATACCCTCTTCATATCCGTCGTCAACTCGAATGCCATGTCCCTGAGGTCGGCGATAAGTGATGAGTTTACCGATATCAGGAAGGAAATTATTTGTAGGATCTTCTGCCGTTACGCGCAATTCAATGGCATGTCCATGAATGCGCAGATCATCTTGTGTGAATGAAAGTGCTTTGCCTTCGGCGATGAGAATTTGTTCGCGCACAAGATCAAGACCGGTGATAAATTCTGTTACCGGATGCTCTACCTGCAAGCGTGTGTTCATTTCCAGAAAATAATAATTCAACTGATCGTCGACAAGAAATTCTACTGTTCCTGCACCTGAATAATTACATGCTTTTGCAACCATCACAGCACTTTCTCCCATTGCTTTCCGCATCTCGGGAGAAACAACTGCGCTTGGCGCTTCTTCCACTAATTTCTGGTGGCGACGTTGAATAGAACATTCGCGTTCAAATAAATACACCACATTACCATGATCATCAGCCAACACTTGAATTTCGATATGTCGCGGTGAGGTGACAAATTTTTCGATGAATACTGCATCATTCCCAAAAGCAGAGAGTGCTTCACTCATAGCGCGATGCATTTGTTCTTCAAGCTCCTCTTCATTATTT
This sequence comes from Chitinophagales bacterium, assembly GCA_019694895.1. Classification (GTDB taxonomy): domain Bacteria; phylum Bacteroidota; class Bacteroidia; order Chitinophagales; family BACL12; genus UBA7236. The sequence goes on along the minus strand of JAIBBA010000061.1, from coordinate 12,280 downwards.
ACAACACGCATTCCTTTTCCACCACCGCCGGCACTCGCCTTAATTAATATCGGATAACCTGCTTTTTTAGCAACTGCTTTTGCTTCCGCAATATCGGTAATCGCATGATCGGTTCCCGGAACCATAGGAATATGATAGTTTTTCGCTGCCTGCTTAGCAGAGATTTTATCACCCATCATATTTATGCTGTATGCACTCGGACCAATAAATTTAATTCCCGCTGCCGCAACTTTTTCTGCGAATACCGCATTCTCACTCAAAAATCCATACCCCGGATGTATCGCATCTGCTCCGCTCATTTTTGCAACTTCAAGAATCTTATCCATCAATAGATAACTCTGATTCGATTGCGGCGGACCGATAAAATACGCTTCATCGGCAAATCGGGTATGTATCGCATTCCTATCTGCCTCTGAATAAACAGCTACTGTTTTGATGCCCATCTCTCTCGCCGTACGCATAACTCGCAAAGCAATCTCTCCCCTGTTAGCCACTAATATCTTGTTGATCTTCATAGCAACAAAGGTGGTGAAGGAGTTTTGTTTTTGCAAGAAGGATGGAATGTGGGAATTTGGGAATCCCGCTTGGGCGGGATGTCGCTGCGCTCCATGTGGGAATTCATTGCTACTTCAATTTGGCTGCACAATTGCATATGGAGTACAGTAACAGCCCGTTCAGCGATACTTGCACACTTGCACACCCGCACACCTGCACACTTCCACACTATTAATGGGAATGTGATTGGTTCGCGCAAAGTGGCAAAGCTGCAAAGTCGCAAATGATAAATCTCACCAACACACTCACCACTCACCCACTGACCCACTGACCCACTCACCCACTCACCACTCACCCACTCACCCACTCACCCACTCCTCTCTCCTCTCTCCTTTCTCCTCTCTCCTTTATCTATCTTTGCCCCATGCAGTTCTGGCCCTCCGTTTGGGGAATGTTGAAAAAAGATCTCATCCTTGAGATGCGTCAGAAGTATGCCATCAGCGGAATTCTGCTGTATATGCTCTGCATCGTTTTCATCATTTTCATGACCTTCGGACAGGGCGTTCGCGGTCCCGTTTGGGTGGTACTGTTCTGGCTGATCATGCTGTTTACATCAGTAAATGCCGTCGCCAAAAGCTTTTTACAGGAAAGCACCGGGCGTTTGCTCTATTACTACACTATTGCCTCACCCCAAGCCATCATCCTGGCCAAAATGCTGTACAACATCGGTTTGATGATATTGATGTCGGCATTGGCTCTCTTGATGCACAGCATTACGTCCGGTTATCCGATTGTTGATAGTCCCTCGTTTTTGCTTGCCAATGTGCTAGGTGCTATTGCTTTTGCCACCACCTTCAGCATGATTTCCGCCATCGCCTCTAAAGCATCGAACAGTGGCACCATGATGGCGATTTTAAGCTTCCCGATACTGATTCCAATACTGATCATCCTCATTCGCATTTCGCTGAACGCCATACAACAAAACAATCTGGCAGTTAACCTTCAGGACCTGATGTACTTGGCTGCCTTAGACGTGATGATCCTGGCTATGGCCTTGATCCTGTTTCCTTATCTGTGGCGCGATTGACATCCGCAAAGCGCTTATAGATTTTCAGAATACTACATTTTTTGACCTTGTCTGACTTGGTTAAAATGGCAATACCCTTGTTAATTATTACTTATCTTTGCACCCAATTCGCAGGCTACCCCACCTGAGGGTGGAAATGAGGTAATCAAGATGCTCAAACAATTGCACAACCGCTGGTGGAAGATACTTTGTGTCGCCTTTCTGGTTTACACTTTTACCGCAGGACTTCTCATTCATACACCCGACGTGCCTTTATTGCATGAAACTGTCCGCAACCTGTTTTTCCATGTGCCATGCTGGTTTTCAATGCTGTTATTAATGCTGATATCACTGATTTACAGCATTAAATTTTTGCGTTCCGGACGCATGATACATGATGTGATAGCGGTTTCACTGCTTAAAGTAGCAATGGTGTTTGGCGTTTTAGGATATCTGACCGGTATGCTTTGGGGCAATTTTATTTGGGGTGATTTGCTAAGCTGGATCACTAACGACACTAAGATTTTAGGCGCTGCGATAGGGCTTTTGATATATTTTGCCTATTTCATCCTCAGAGGATCTATTGATGATGAAGAAAAACGTGCCAGAGTAGCCGCCGTATACAGCATTTTCGCATTTATCCTGCTCAACGTTTCCATCAATGTGGTACCTCGCCTGACCAGCAGCCTGCACCCCGGATCGGGAGGAAATGCCACCTTTACGGTTTACGACCTCGACAATAACTTGCGCATGGTATTCTACCCTGCTGTGTTTGGATATACCTTGCTGGGATTGTGGATCAGCAGTATCATCATCCGCATGACCATTCTGCATTACAAGAAAAACGACATTCCGCTCGTATGAAAAAACTGACCTCTCTTAGCCGTTTTATAGCCACATTTCTTTTTTTGCTGGCAAACATTACCTTTGCGGGTGCTCAAAACCAAGGTTATGCGACCACAGCCGATAGCAACGAAAATCTGCTGCGCAGCAATGGTCTCATTTACGTGGTTGTAGGCGTTATCGTTATCATTCTTTCAGGCTTGATTCTTTACCTGGTGAGCATTGACCGCAAACTGGGCAAGATGGAAAAAGAATACGGCGATAAACATTGAACATTTTTATAACCAAGTATTCATTATTGTAATTAAACTTACAAACTCAATAAGTATGTCAAATACCAGTTTCTTTGAAAGCGTAGAAAAAAACTTTGAAAAAGCTGCGCAGATCACAGGTCACCCTCGCGGCCTCCTCGACCAAATCAGGGTGTGTAACAGCGTTTACCACATGAAATTCCCCGTGAAAATCGACGGCGAATTCCAGGTAATTGAAGCATGGCGCGTGCAGCATAGTCACCACCGCGTTCCTACCAAAGGTGGTATCCGCTACGATGCCATGGTGAATGAGGATGAAGTAATGGCATTGGCGAGTCTGATGACTTACAAATGTGCCATCGTAGATGTACCATTCGGTGGTGCAAAAGGTGGTATCCGCATCAATCCACGACAGTTCTCATCTGATCAATTGGAGCGCATCACACGTCGCTATGCAGCTGAACTTTGCAAAAAGAATATGTTAGGTCCCGGCCTCGATGTTCCTGCTCCCGATTACGGAACAGGTGAACGCGAAATGAGCTGGATCGTAGATACCTATATGGCTTTGAATCCGGGTAGTATTGACGGTTACGGTTGCGTTACCGGAAAACCTGTTACACAACACGGTATTAACGGTCGCCGCGAAGCTACAGGCCTCGGCGTTTTCTTCGGCGTGCGCGAAGCTTGTTCATTTGCCGATGATATGGCAGAACTCGGTTTGAAACCGGGCCTCGAAGGAAAAAAAGTAATTGTGCAAGGTCTTGGTAACGTAGGTTACTATTCTGCGAAATTCTTCCAGGATGGTGGCGCTACTATCGTAGGTATTGGCGAATATGAAGGTGCTATTTATAATGTAAATGGCCTCGATGTAGATGCAGTGTTCAATCACCGCAAATCTACAGGCAGCATCCTCAATTTCCCGGGTGCTACAAACATGGCTAATACCGCCGAAATTCTTGAGCAACCTTGCGATATCTTAATTCCTGCTGCATTGGAAAATGTAATCCACGAAGGCAATGCGAAAAAGATAAAAGCAAAAATTATCGGTGAAGCTGCTAACGGCCCTGTTACCACTGAAGCTGACGATATTCTCAATGGCATGGGTGTGATGATTATACCTGATATGTATCTCAACGCCGGTGGTGTTACCGTGAGTTACTTCGAATGGTTGAAAAACTTATCGCACGTGCGTTTCGGACGATTGACAAAACGTTTCGAACAAGGCAGCAACATGCGTATTGTAGATACTATTGAAGAATTGACCGGAAAGAAATTATCACAAAAAGAAGTAGATAATATCATCAAAGGACCGGATGAGATCGACCTCGTTCGCTCAGGTCTGGAAGAAACAATGATCAATTCTTATCACGCCATCCGCAACGAATGGAAATCAAATGCTGCAAGCAACAATTTGCGCACAGCTGCCTTCGTTGTAGCAATCAATAAAATTGCAAGCGACTATCTGGCAATGGGTATCTTCCCATGACGGAGACCGCATAGAAAAGAAGACTCCTGCTCACAAAGCAGGAGTTTTTTATTTTCGACCATATCTGTAACATTTTATGCTTTCATGCGCCTTAGGATTATGAAGTATGTTGGAGTGATGACACTTTTGCTGACTATCAGTATGTCAGTCGGCGCACAAACAATTACCGGCACGGTCCACGATATAGAAACCGGAGAAACATTGCCTTTTGTTACTATTGGTATTCCCGGACATGGCTTGGGAACAGTAGCACAAGCCGATGGGAAATTTTCTCTGCGCACAGATGGTGCAGGCGATAATGATACCATTCGCATCAGTATGATTGGCTATGCAACGGAAAAAACTACTGTAGGTGCCTGGAGAAAAAAATCGCAGGTAGACGTTTTTTTGTCGCCGATAGCCACTCAACTTGATCAGGTAACTGTGCGACCACACGATTATAAAAAAGTACGACTTGGCAATGATTATCACACCATGACTGTGCAAGTTGGATTTAATGGCGGCGGAGAGGATACCGTGGAAGTAAACCCTCCCGGAGCTGAGTTAGGAACCATCATGAAAGTAAAAGACGGCAGGAAATATTTCCTCGATTCTTGCGGCATGAATCTGACCGCATTTACACCGGATAGTGCTGTTTTGCGCATCAATTTTTATCAATTGCAGAATGACGAACCGGATATGTTACTCAATAAAGAACCAATTTATGTAACGATATACAAAAATCAATCTGAAGTGCGTCTTGATCTTAGGAAGTACGATATCGTTGCAGAAGATGATTTTGTGATGGCTGCTGAATGGCTTGTCGACCTTAAAGGCAAGGAGGAAAAAATATTGTTCAGCGGTGGATTTATTGGCGCCGGAATACGCTATCGCACAAACAGTGCATCGAAATGGAAAAAAGTGCCGGTCGGCATTGCCATGTTTGTTGATGCCGTTTACGAGAAATGATGTGGCGCACAGGTTGCAGTGGTAAGCAGCGGCTTGCTATCTTTGCAACATGCAATCAAAACAGGAAAAGATAGCATCCTTTGATGCCAATGGTGTTGGTGTAGCCAACAATCAATTTTTCGGACTTCCATTTACTTACGAAGAAAGCCAATTGGTGTTATTCTCAGTGCCATGGGAAGTGACAGTCTCTTATCGCGCCGGCACCGCCAAAGGACCTGATGCCATGCTCAAGGCTAGCACACAGATCGATCTCTATGACAACGATAATCCAAACGGCTGGCATAATGGGATTTTCACCATCAAATCATCGCCAACACTAAAACGTCGCAACACAGAATTGCGAAAAATTGCAGGCACTTATATCAAGGCTTTAGAACAGGGAAAAGATATGTCGCTTTCAGGTATTCCTGAAAAGATAAATGAAGCCTGTGCAACAATGGTTGATCAGGTTTATCAGCAGTCGAAACAAATTCTTGCCGACGGAAAAATTCCTGCGCTTGTGGGAGGTGATCACAGCACACCACTCGGACTCATGAAAGCACTCGCAGAACATCACGGCGGATTCGGCATTCTGCAAATTGATGCACACGCCGATCTTAGAGATGCTTATGAAGGATTTACCTATTCACATGCCAGCATCATGTTCAATGCGCTCGCTATCGATAATATGAAAAAACTCGTGCAAGTGGGTATTCGCGATCTGTGTGATGCCGAATTACAACTTATCGATAATTCTGATCGTCGCGTTGTAACCTATTTTAATCATGAAATAAAACGCGCAGCATATCACGGAATGACATGGGGCGATATTTGCTCCCGCATTGTTGAAGAGCTTCCGAAAAAAGTATATGTCAGCTTCGATATCGATGGCTTACTGCAAACATTTTGTCCGAATACAGGCACACCTGTTCCCGGTGGACTTGAATTTGAACAGGCTGTTTATTTATTAAATGCAATTGTCGAGTCTGGCCGGACAATCATCGGATTTGACCTCGTGGAAGTTGCCCCCGGAGAAGATGAATGGGATGCCATTGTTGGTGCACGTATGCTGTATAAAATGTGCAATATTGCGTTGAAAGGAAATGCTTAATCTGCGAAATATCATCGTTCTTATTGCAATTTGTATCTCGATAGGATGCAATCAGGACCATGGTATATCACAAATAGACCTTTACGATCGCAACGATAAGGCACAACAAATTTCTTTTGACAATTATGATGCAACTGTCATTACATTTCTGGGACCTGAATGTCCATTGAGTGAAAATTACACGAAGACAATCAATGACCTGGATAGTACTTTTAAAAGTAATGTGCATTTCATCAATATTTTTCCGGGTACATTTTATAGCAAGGAAGCTATCGACAGTTTTATGCATACTTACAACGTAATGCAGAATTGCTTATTAGATGCCGATTTTGATCTCGTTCGTGAATTGCACGCAACCATTACACCTGAATCATTTGTGTTCGACAGGAATGGAAAACTAGTGTATAGCGGAGCGATAGATAATTGGGCTGTTGACCTGGGACAAAAGCGGCAGGTAATCACTGAGTTTTATGTTCGCGATGTATTGAATGCCATGCTGCAACATAAAGAAATTCCGTATACCAAAACTACAGCTGTAGGATGTTTTATTGAAACAGAAGCAAAACAACATCATTGAACATGCGCAATCTCATACTATTTGCTTTTCTTGCATTGTTGATGACGTCATGCGCCGATAAAAGTGGTTCAAACAAAAAACAGGCGGATGAAGAAAAAGTAATATTGCCGGATGTAGTTACTTTCAATGAACACATTGCACCAATCATATTCGAAAACTGCACCCCGTGTCATCGCCCACATAGTGCAGGTCCATTTCCATTTACTACGTATGATGAAATAAAAGCAAAGGCAAAAACAATTTCAAAAGTAACCCAATCGCGCTTCATGCCGCCTTGGCCTGCGGATCCTACTTACACTAATTTCAAGGGTGAACGCATCTTAACAGTTACAGAAATTGCGATGATAAAAAAATGGGTGGAAGATGATTGCCCTGTGGGTGATGTTGCGAAAATTCCTGCTGTCCCACATTATCCTGAAGGTTCACAAATAGGCACACCTGATCTGGTGATCAATTTTCCGGATTTCACACTGGAAGGAAATAATAAAGACCATTTCTTTTTGGTGAAGGTGCCTTTCGAAATACCTGAAGACAAATATGTGAAAACCATTGAGTTCATCCCGGGAAACAAGAAACTTGCACATCACATGAATGCAAACCTGATTGAATATCAACCGGGAAAAAAGAAAACAGTATTCAATGGTAAAAAAATTATTCCGACAAATTTAGCTGAGAGTGCCGATGTAGTGCAAACTGAAATGGATAATAAAAATGATGATGGCACCTATCCGGTATTAGTTCCTTTGGTATGCAATTATCTCCCCGGTGTTTCTCCGGCAATGTATCCGGAAGGCATAGGCGGTTTCAGGATGACAAAGCAAGGAACATTTTTTATCAACGACTTCCATTTCGGACCTACTCCGAAAGACGCAATAGACACTTCATCGCATTTTAATATTTTCTTCGACGACAAACCACCTGTGCGACCAACCTATGAAATATTATTAGGTTCACTCGGTGTGGCTCCGGTAACCCCTGCATTGGTAATTCCGCCAAATGAAGTAAAAACTTTTACTATCGATTATCAAGTACAGGAAACCATGAGTTTGCTCACCGTAAATCCGCATATGCATCTTTTGGGGAAATCATTTTTAGCATATGCCGTTACGCCGCAATCAGATACCATTCCATTAATACGCATCAATAAATGGGATTTTCGCTGGCAGTATTTTTATACATTTAAAAGCGTGGTGGTGATACCCGGCGGCTCTCGTATTCATGTAGAAGCTGTATTTGATAATACCGTGAATAATGTCAACAATCCTTATTATCCTCCACAGGTGATTATTGACAGAGGCGATAGATTTGATTCGATGAAAACTACCAACGAAATGTTGCAATTGATCCTCACATACATGGAGTATCAATCGGGCGACGAATACTTGAGCCTCGAATAGCATGAGAAAATTATTTCCATATATCACACGACCAATTCTGGTACTGAGCCTTGTTAGTCTCTTTACCGATATGGCGAGTGAAATGCTTTATCCTGTCATGCCTGCATTTCTTGAAAGCATAGGATTCAGCATACTGCTGATAGGATTATTGGAAGGCCTTGCTGAAATGATAGCGGGACTTAGTAAAGGATATTTTGGCAAACGCTCGGATATTCAACAAAAAAGATTGCCCTTTGTCCAATTAGGTTATGCATTAAGTGCCATTTCCAAACCCATGATGGCATTACTCAGCTATCCGCTTTGGATATTTTTTGCGAGAACGACCGACCGCGTTGGAAAAGGTTTGCGTTCGGCACCGCGCGATGCGATGTTGAATGCAAATGCGTCGAAGGAAACAAAAGCCAGCGTATTCGGATTCCATCGCTCCATGGATACCATTGGTGCTATTGTCGGACCTTTACTCGCCTTGATATATCTGCAATGCTATCCTCAAGATTATAAGAATTTATTTCTTCTGGCATTTATTCCCGGATTGATAGCGGTAATATTTACTTGGTCACTCAAGGAAGAAAAAAAAGCGGCAAGAGGTGAACGCGTAAAATTTTTTTCTTTTCTCTCCTATTTACCGAATGCAAAAAAACCATATCGTCAGTTGGTAATCGGTCTATTGGCATTTGCCTTGGTAAATAGTTCCGATGTGTTATTACTCTTGCGCATGAAACAAATCGGTATTGATGACGTGACCATTATATCCATGTATATCGGATATAATATCATTTATGCATTATTGGCATTTCCCATTGGTATATTGGCTGATAAGGTAAGCATCAAATACATTTTCATCGCCGGCTTATTGATTTTCGCAGTTGTTTATACCGGATTTGCATACGCCGAATCTGCAACCACATACTATATACTATTTGCTTGCTATGGCATATATGCCGCTGCAACAGAGGGTATAGCCAAGGCATGGATCACCAATATCACACCCAAGGAAGAGGCAGGAACTGCTATAGGCACCTACACAGGATTAAGTAGTATTGCAGCCTTCTTCGCATCAGCGCTCGCCGGACTGATCTGGAGTGTTGCAGGAGCGGGATGGGCCTTTGGAATCAGTGCTGCCGTGGCTTTACTGGTAGGTGCATACCTTGTTAGCATCCCATTTCAACGTGTTGTCAGCAGCGCTAACGGAGCGTAAAAGTGCGTATCTTAGCCCCCTAAACATGCCACCGCCGTATGGATGTCAGCCCGAAACGCTGCATAACTGTTTCAATCGCCGGAAGTAAGATCGATAGGTAAGAACAATGTCGCTTTACAAAAAGATCTTGAACGGAAATTGGACTACAACCATTAACCTCGCCATTCGGGGTGCTACCATCATTGGTAAATTCCTGCTGGTTTATTTTCTCGCAAAAACACTTACCGTTGAGCAATATGGTGTTTGGGGTATCTTTCAAACTTCTATCAGCTTATCACTCTACGTAGTAGGTCTCGATTTTTATACTTATTCATCGCGCCGCATCCTCGATTATCCGGTTGAAGAACGCAGCCCTATGTTGCGCGATCAGCTCGTATTTTATTTTATCAGCTATCTCGTGATTTTTCCAATTCTCGGATTGCTGTTTGTATTCAATGAAATAGATTGGCGATTTGCAATTTTCTTTTACGCCATTCTCCTGCTTGAACATTTAGCCCAGGAGACGTATCGTACATTCGTAGTTTTCAGCAAACCCATCATTGCGAATATTGTATTGTTCCTGCGCACCGGATTATGGCCATTTGTACTGTTATTCATGTGGTTCATTGGCTTCGATGAATTGCGCAACCTCAAAGCAGTTTACCTGTTCTGGATGGCCGGAGGGCTCTCTGCTGCTGCAGTTTCAATTTACTTCATATCTAAAATAAAATTTAAACCGGTCAAAAATATTCCCATCGACTGGAAATGGATAAAACAAGGTATTGGCGTAAGTCTCATATTTTTTGTCGGAACAGTAGGATACAAAATCATTGAATTTGCCGACCGTTATTTTGTAGATTATTATCATAGCAAAGAGGATGTCGGAGTTTATACCTTCTATGCCGGTATATGTAATATCGTTGAAACTTTTGTGCATACTGCGGTGATCATTATTTTCTCTCCCAAGCTGATTGAGACATTTCATAAAGACAATTATCAATATCGCAAAACCTTTGGCACCTTCGCCCGTCAGGTGGTAGGCGCTACTTTGCTGGTTGGGGTTTCACTGGCATTGTTGGGAATACCATTGCTGCGCTCTTTAGGTGAATCAGAATACATCGAAGATTATAATGTTTTCCTACTGCTGGTATTATCAAAAATGGTATTGAATATCTCCCTGATATTCCATTACATCTTGTATGTGAGGAAAAACGATTTCCCTATTATCAAGGCTACCATTTATGCCAGCGTGATCAATATATTACTCAACTTCATTCTCATACCACCACTAAGCATCATGGGTGCCGCCATAGCAACACTAGTCAGTTTCATGATTATATTGGTGATGAAAGTTTATTACACCCGACATCTTCCGGAAGCACGGCAGATCATATACCTCCGCTTTTTAAGACGAAAACTGCGTAGAAAAGCAAATACAAACCATTAATACGATCTCGTATGGAGAAAGCCTATTATGAACATATCCAATGGTGGGATTACCTGATATATCTGGTCTACAATGGCCTGCTTGCCTACCTGTTGGGTCGCGTTGGCGAAATCGCACTTAATATCGGCAAACAAGCAAGAGTGTTGTTCTTCATCGCATTTGAAGTGTATTTCCTTTTGGTGATAGGAGATTCGCTGTTTCATTACCTTCCTTACCTTCCGGATTCGGAATTGTATAGTTATATGATCTCCAGCGGTCAATATCCTGAAACCAGTTCCGAAAACCTGATTGTAATTTATTATATCTCCATTTTTCTTAGCATCATCTGTCTCAACGATCCTGTTATATTTACCTTCTTCTGCATTTTTCTGTATGCACTTGGGGCGATGTTATTTATTCAGGCATGGAAAAAAGCTGATCCCTCATTTAATACTAACAGTGAAACAAGTGCAGCGCTGCTCTTTTTGTTGTGGCCTGCAGCAGCATTGTATATCACCACTCCATTGAGGGAAGCATTTATTATGTTCGGTTTTGGATTGTTCCTCAACGGATTTATGGATTGCATCTACAAAGGAAAATGGCGCTCTGTGATTATCGGCTCCATCATCATTTGCGCTATTCGACTGCAATTATTTGTATTTGTGCTGCCTGTTTTAGGCGCACTCGTTGTCTACAAATCATCACTCCATAAAATCTGGAAAAGCGCCATCCTCGTGGGCACAATAGTAGCAGCATTTTTAGTGGTGCGCTATGTATTGGTTGAACATCCACTCAGTCCGCAAACAATGGCTCAATTGCGCAATGTAAATCTTGATAACGCCGGACCATTGGGATACGGTCGCGTTGATTGGGATAGCTATACCGACATGGCCCGAGACTATCCCTTCATCATTGCTCAATTCCTGTTCAGTCCCTTCCCTATTTTCGTGCAACATGATCCATTGTCGACATTTGTCCCTTTTCTAGATTGCCTATTTTTGATATTTTTGTTGATATTGATTTTTTCGAGATTTAAAGCACTTATCCGTCAGCATCTACCGGTGCTTTTACTCTGTGTTTTTTATATCATTTTGTTCGGCGGATACGAATATCATATCACAGGAGCCGTACGACACCGTATGCCCTTGGAAGCATTATTCATTTTAATGGCAGCACCTGCATTGAGCCGAATTATATTCAGAAAGAAACATGCCGCAGCTTAGCATACTCCTTTCAACAATTAACGATAGGATATTTCAGGCAGAAACTATTCTCAATACCCCTTTGCCTGACACCGAGTTTGTTGTTGTGCATCAGCTCACTGAAGGAAATGTAGCAGAAAATTATCAGTCATTCTATGCGCGTTTTACCGAAAAGCCTGTTCGATTTATTCAACAATCGGCAAAAGGAACAGGTCGCAGCAGAAATGCAGCACTCAGGGCAGGAAGCGGCAATTTATTTTATTTGTGCGACGACGATCTGATATTGGAACCTGAGTTTCTCGATCGTATTTTGCAAGCCTCA
>JAIBBA010000060.1 GCA_019694895.1 Chitinophagales bacterium | reverse complement strand
CGGCGATCATCAAAAGGTTGGCAGATGGGAAATTTGGGATTCAATCAGTAATGTAGCTGCTTCCAAATGGTATGGTGAGGAATTCATAATAAGCATTCTCAATCCAACCCACCTCAATTCAAAGCCACTGATGTACGCGTATGTAGGTGGGGCCAAAGTGCCAATTAGATGCTTTGACTACTATCGTGGCACAGATTTCAAGGTTTGGCTGCCTAAGGACATGGATAGCCTAAGAATTGAGAGTGGTAAAGCTATTTTTGAAGGATCTATCGATAAAGCCACCTTATCAAATTATAGTCAATTGTATTTCTACCTGCTCAATCCTGATGAGCAATATGTCCGCCAAGGCTATAACAAGATACCAATCACTTGGGATTCGGATGCCTATGTGCTGTTGTGGGACTATGCCGATCCCGCCTACGCCGCCGCGGGAAACAACGCCGGTAAGATACTGAGTGCCCGCATCAAAGCCCGTTTTCCCGACCTGATGCTGTTCATTGCCCCGGATGGAACAGATGCTTACTTTCCCACCATCATGTTCACCAACCAATCGCCGACCCGTCGAACTGAGATCCTCAACTTCCTCATCAACGACCCGCTCATCGATGTCGTTTCACGCAAGGTGCAATACGGCGATGAAATGCAGACCTTCCATTTCAACACCATTACCGTCGGCATCAATGTATACCAAAACAATCAATTCGTCCAGGATCTCGCAGATCGATATGGTGCACACCTCAGCAGTATTTATGGCAGCGGCAACCTATATGAATTCCGATTTTCAAACCTGGTGATAGACGAATCTTGGACCAAGAAACTGGAGGCACTCTACCACGAAAAAGGGGTAGAACTCGTTTCTCCTTCGCTGTATTCTCCTGTGGTTCTTGATGGTGAATAAGCCTCATTTTAACCGCTTCAATCTTCCGGCAGCTTAATGGCATTTTACCACTTTGACAAGTTGACAGGCCTCGTATTTTGCAAGAATTTCAATTATTTTTTGTTATGTTTTTTATATTTTAACATCTGATTATCAATTACTTATATTTAATTATATAATATTATATTTGAGATAACGCAAAAAATATATTTTCCTCGGAATTTGGAGATTTGAAAGCGGTACTTATACATTTGCATCATTGTTTAACAATTTTGTTAAACCAATGAGTAAAACGCAAAATACAACCCCCGACCGCAATACAGAGGAAGCCATCCTGCAGGCTGCGAAGCGTGTATTCACCCGCAAGGGTTTTGCTGCAGCACGTATGGAAGATATAGCCACTGAGGCAGGCATCAATCGCGCCTTGTTGCACTATTACTTCCGGAGTAAAGAGAAAATGTTTGAACGGGTGTTCGAGGAGAACATGTCGCATTTCTATGGCAGCTTTATCAGCATCCTGAATGCGCCTGCCCCACTCGACATGCGCATCCGCAACCTGGTGAATGCCGAGATCGATATGCTGCTGGCCAATCCCGATGTGCCTCTATTCATCCTCACTGAGATCTCACGCAACCCCGACATGATAAAATCAAAAATGGAAAAAATGCCGGTCCGTGAATTCATGATGATCTTCGTATCCAGCCTCCGGACTGAAATGCAAAAAGGCACCATTCGGCAGATCGAACCTGTACATGTGCTCATGTCTCTGATGTCCCTTTGCATCTTCCCATTTATCGGCAAACCCATGTTTCTCACCGTAAGTGGTATGCCCCCCGAACAGTTCGAGTCACTCATGCAGTCACGTAAGAAAGTCGTGGCTGATATCATATTACAAATGCTCAAACCTGAACAAGCATGAAACGCTTTTTCCTGATCATACTCCTTCTCCCTTTAACGCTAAGGGCACAGCAATCAGTCACGCTTGCCGACTGCCAACGCGCTGCCGAAGCCAATTATCCACTGCTTGGTCAATCTGCACTATTACAAGAGATAACTGATGCTAATATACAGAAAATCAATGCAATATGGCAGCCACAAGTTTATGTTAATGCCCAGGCAACTTACCAAAGTGAGGTAACCAGCCTGCCCATTTCTTTCCCCGGAATCGAAGTACCGGAATTAAGCAAAGATCAGTATAAGGCTACTATCGATATCAGCCAAACACTGTATGATGGAGGTATCTCCTCCCAGCAAAAAGCTATCGCCGGACAGAACCTGGCAGTGGAAATGCAGAAGGTAGAGGTAGACAAATTCAAGATACGCGATAAGGTAGATCAGGTGTACATGTCGATACTCATGGCTGACGCAAGAATTGAGTTGATGGTAATAGCGGTGAGCGATTTGAATACGGTCCTTTCCATCAGCAAGGTTGGCGGTACGAATGGGGTGGTCAGCGACCAGCAGATTCTCATCCTGCAAGCCGAGATCATGAAAACGGAGCAACAACTTACAGAGCTGAAAGCACTTCGTGATGGTGCCATCCGTATGATGGCCGTACTCACTGCCCTGCCCCTCACTTCGACTTCAGTATTCGCAAGACCTGAGCCTGCTTTTGAAGGCACCGCTATGAACAATCAACGCCCCGAATTGCAACTTTATGCTCAGCAACGCACCCTTGCCGGACTACAACAACAATATGCCGAAGCAGCCACCTTGCCCAAAGTAAGCCTCTTCGCACAGGGCGGTTATGGCAAGCCGGGACTCAATTTTTTGGTGGATAGTTTCAGTACTTTCTACATGGGCGGTATCAAGGTTTCTTACCCTTTGTGGACAGGCGATACGAAGCGCCGCGATGCGAAAATCTTTGGCTTAAACAGTGAGATTATCGGCATGCAGCAGCTACAATTTGAACAGAGTATAAACGTGCAATCTGCTCAATATCAGTCAGATATAGATAAATATAAAACCCTGATATCACAAGATGACAGCCTGGTAAATCTGCGCACATCTATTCTAACGATGGCACGTGTACAACTGGAACAGGGTGTTATCTCAACCAAAGATTATATCCTTTATGCCAAGGATCTGGACGATGCCCGTATCAACCGATCGATCCACGACCTACAGCTTCTCGCAACAAAAGTGAACTATCTGAATACACTCGGAAAATAACCTATCATGCAAAGAATCATCATAATCGCAGGCCTAAGTATGCTTCTCGGAGCCTGTTCAAATGGCGACAAAATATATGACGCCACAGGCACCTTTGAAGCCACGGAAGTGATTGTAAGCGCCGGAACTGCCGGTAAGTTACTCGCCCTCAATGTTGAAGAGGGGCAGTCGCTCGAAGCCAATGCTGTGGCTGCTATAGTCGATACCACCCAGCTTCACCTCAAAAAGGCTCAACTGAATGCACAAATTCAGGCTGTAATGAGTCGCGAACCGAACATTCCTACACAAATCGCTACTATTCAGGAGCAAATTCGGGTTGCTGCCGGTGAAAAACAACGCATGGAAATTCTCGTAAAAGCGGGAGCCGCTCCTTCTAAACAGCTCGATGACATCGTGAATCAGATCGCGGTGCTGGAGAAGCAACTCGATGCGCAGCGCACAAGCTTGATGACCACAGCAGGCAGTATTTATGCTGAAGTAAACCCCCTCACCCTGCAGATCGCTCAGATAGATGACCAACTGGTGCAATCAAGGGTGCTGAATCCGATTAAGGGAACTGTATTGACAAAGTATGCTGAAACCGGTGAATACACTGCTCCGGGAAAACCTGTTTACAAGATCGCCGACCTCACAGAAATGCAATTGCGCGCTTATGTCACCGGCGACCAACTGCCCGGCATCAAGATCGGTCAGCAGGTGAAGGTGTTGGTAGACAGTGCCGACGGTCAATATTCCGAACATGCCGGAACCGTTAGCTGGATCAGTGACAAGGCTGAATTCACCCCTAAAAGCATTATGACGAAAGACGAACGTGCGAATCTTGTTTACGCCATCAAGATCACCGTACCGAATACCGGAAATATCAAGATCGGTATGTATGGCGAAGTAGTATTCTGATACACATGGAAAGCGCCATCCACATACATAACCTGCATAAAACCTTTAATAAAGGGAAGCTTGTTGCACTCGACAATATCAACTTCGACGTGCGCAAAGGTGAGCTTTTTGGGTTGATAGGTCCCGATGGTGCCGGCAAGACCTCCCTTTTCCGCATCCTCACTACCCTATGGCTTGCCGACAGCGGTAATGCAACTGTGGCCGGATTAGATGTAGTAAAAGATTTCAAGGAGATACGCCGAAGAATTGGGTATATGCCGGGCAAGTTCAGTTTGTATCAGGACCTTAGTGTAGAGGAAAACCTCAACTTCTTCGCTACCCTGTTCAACACCAGCATCGAGGAAAACTACGATTTGGTAAAGGATATTTACGTGCAACTCGAGCCATTTAAAAGCCGTAAAGCAGGTAAACTCAGTGGTGGGATGAAGCAAAAACTTGCCTTATGCTGCGCGCTGATTCATAAACCCGAGGTATTGTTTCTGGATGAGCCAACCACAGGCGTAGATCCGGTTTCACGGAAAGAGTTCTGGGAGATGTTGAAACGCCTTCAGTCGCGCATCACCATAATCGTTAGTACACCCTATATGGATGAGGCTACGCTTTGCGATAGGATTGCGCTTATGCAGGGAGGAAAGATCATGCAATTGGATACACCGCAACAGATAGTTGACCGTTTTGCAGATGAACTGATTGCCGTAAGAAGCGAACAGATGTATCACCTGATACGTGATATCCGAGAATTGCCCGACATTAAAGGTTGCTATGGTTTCGGTGATTACCTGCATGTGCGCTTTGCACACGGTGCCTGGACTCAAGAGCGCTTAACTGTTGCACTGAAGGATAGACATACCTTATTGGAATTCTGCCCCATCACCCCGGGCATCGAAGATTGTTTCATGGCTTTAATGGAATCGCATGCATAAGGAAGGCCAAATAGTAATCAGTGCAAGTGAACTCACTAAAACCTTTGGTGATTTTACCGCGGTTGATCATATCAGTTTTGAAGTAAAGAAGGGCGAGATATTTGGTTTTCTTGGAGCCAATGGCGCGGGAAAAACTACTGCCATGAAAATGCTCATCGGTATCCTCTCTCCTACCTCCGGGAATGCCTCTGTTGCAGGTTACGATATTTATACGCAGACAGAGCATGTAAAACAAAATATTGGTTACATGAGTCAGCGCTTTT
This sequence comes from Chitinophagales bacterium, assembly GCA_019694895.1. GTDB lineage: Bacteria > Bacteroidota > Bacteroidia > Chitinophagales > BACL12 > UBA7236. The sequence goes on along the minus strand of JAIBBA010000060.1, from coordinate 11,467 downwards.
CTTTGTATGAAGATATTCCTGTGATTGAGAACATTCGCTTTTTTGGTGGCATTTATGGCGTTGGGGCGAAGGAATTAAAAGCGAAGAGTGCAGCGCTTCTCGACAAACTGGAATTGACATCCAGTGCCAAAACGCTTGTTCGCGACTTGCCTTTGGGTTGGAAGCAAAAACTGGCATTCTCGATTTCAATATTACATGACCCTCAGGTGGTATTTCTTGATGAACCAACGGGTGGTGTCGATCCTATTACTCGAAGAAAATTCTGGGAGCTCATTTATGAAGCAGCAGATCGAGGAGTCACTGTGTTCGTTACCACACATTATATGGACGAAGCAGAATATTGTGATCGTATATCCATTATGGTCGACGGTCGTATTGCTGCAATGGATAAACCTGCTATTTTGAAAGAACAATTTCAGTCACCTACCATTGATGCCATCTTTACTCAATTGGCGCGTGGTGCTAAAAGAACCGCCGACTGATATGCGACAATACGGAGTATTTATCAAAAAGGAATTTAAACATATCATCCGCGATAAGCGATCGCTGTTGATATTATTTGCCTTGCCCATTGCGCAGATTTTAATTTTCGGTTTCGCGCTGACCAATGAAATAAAAAATACAAAAATCGCGATACTTGATCTTTCTCAGGATGAGGCCTCTCATCAATTGCGTGATCAACTCATAGCGAGTCAATATTTTGAATTGAACGGCGATGTGCATGATGTAGCCGACGTAGAAAGTGCCCTGCTCTCAGACCAAATTAAATTGGCAGTAATCATACCGGAAAATTTCCAAAACGATCTTAGTCATGGCAACGAGGCACAAGTTCAATTAATCGCCGATGCTACAGATCCAAATACGGCTACAACATTGAGTGTGTATGCAAGTGCTGTTATCCGCGATTTTCAGGGTGATATCAATGGTGCCTATAATCTGCCATATACGATTACGCCGGAAGTCCGCATGCTATATAATCCGCAATTAAAAGGTGCTTATTTATTCGTGCCGGGTGTGATGGGTATGATATTGTTATTGATCAGCGCGATGATGACTTCAATAGCCATTGTTCGGGAAAAAGAAATCAATACAATGGAGATTATACTTGCATCACCATTAAAACCGATAGTATTGATACTCAGCAAGGCGGTTCCATATATCACTATCTCACTTGTGAATGTTACCACCATTTTGCTGATATCGATATTTATTCTCGGATTGCCCGTGGCAGGGAATATTTTCCTTCTTTTTGCAGTATGCTTCCTGTTTATAACAACCGCTATTGCATTGGGATTGATGATCAGTAATATAACCGACAGTCAGCAAACGGCAATGTTTATCTCACTTATGGGATTGATGTTACCTACATTGATATTGAGTGGCTTCATGTTCCCGATTGAAAACATGCCTGTGCCCATGCAGGTTTTGAGTAATATCGTACCAACAAAATGGTTCTTCATCATTGTAAAAGATGTGATGATTAAAGGCCTGGGATTTGCGAGTATCTGGCGTGAAGTGTTGATTCTCACTGGGATGACTTTGTTCTTTTTATTTGTGAGTTACAAGAAATTTAAAACAAGGCTGGCATGAGAACACTACTTATCTTATTGCGGAAAGAATTCCAGCAGATACGCAGAAATCCATCCATCCTGCGCATTATTTTCCTCATGCCGGCAGTTCAATTGCTTATACTGCCACTTGCAGCCGATTACGAAGTAAAGCATGTCAACCTCACCATTGTAAATAATGATCACAGCACCTATGCTCAGCGATTGGTGCAGAAATTTGAGGTGAGTGATCATTTTAATATTACCGGCTATGTAGATAATTATACGGAGGCATTACAAACAATTGAGCAAGATAAAGCGGATATTATTATTACCATTCCGGATCATTTTGAACGCGACCTGATAAGAGAAGATAAATCAGAATTGCATCTTGCGGTGAATGCTGTAAATGGTGCCAAGGGAAATATCGGCTCTGCATATGCGATGACAATTATCAATCAATTCAATCAGGAGGTCAGAAGTGAATGGATAGTATTTCCAAAAACAAATCCTGTTCCAATTATAGATGTTACTACCATCAATAGATTTAATGATGATATGAAATACTCATTGTTCATGGTTCCCGGTATTCTGGTAATTCTGGTGACTATGGTAGGAAGTTTCCTTGCCTCATTGAACATTGTGCATGAAAAAGAAGTAGGCACTATCGAGCAATTGAATGTATCGCCGATCAAAAAATATCAATTCATACTAGGTAAATTAATTCCTTTCTGGCTATTAGGCTTTGTGGTATTAACTATTGGTTTGCTGATTGCGCGATTAGTGTACGGCATAATTCCGGAAGGCAGTTTGGGGTTGATTTATTTATTCGCTTCCGTGTATTTATTAGCGTTGTTGGGAATAGGATTATTGATTTCAACCCTTGCGGAAACACAACAACAAGCTATGTTGATGTCGTTTTTCTTTATGATGGTATTTATTCTGATGGGAGGATTATATACTTCCATTGATGGAATGCCGCATTGGGCACAGGTGGTAACGCGATTTAATCCTGTTCGTTACTTTATCGAAGTGATGCGTATGGTTATCATGAAGGGAAGCGGGTTGCGTGATATTTTACCAAATCTTTATGCTATTGGCGCGATGGCAATATTTTTCAATACACTGGCAATATTATCCTATCGTAAACGCTCATAAAAAAAGGTGATCTTGCAATCACCCTTCTGTATATTCTTTAAAATTATTCAGGATTGACTGCCATCCTGCCTGCTGCAATTCCACAGGATTTACGGATTCTGCATCGAAGGTGATAGCAACATCCGTATTGCTTCCATTGTCGGAAAATACTACATCCACCACCCTTCCATCAGGAATGGTATAAGTAAATGAATTGCCCGGATCAATTGCATTATATATTGCTTCGAAGTCAAATCCGAAACTACCATCTTTCGCCTCCATGCGAGCAGTATATTTTCCGCCAACACGCATATCGTTACTGGCAGAAGGACATTGCCAATCGTCGGCAGCGAAATTCCACTTTGTGATGTGTTCCGGTTCAGTGTAGCATGCCCACACTTTTTCACGCGGTGCAGCAACAGTTGCGTGAATGTTTACTTTAGTTGCCATGTTATTGTTTATTTGAGTTTGTTGAATATTAATTACCCCTTGTTCTTTTTCTTCATTCGATCGAGCACTCCGTCCAGTTCATCGAAACGTGCTACCCATATTTTCCTAAATGGCTCCAACCATTGATCTACCTCTTTCATTTTTTCCATCTCCAATAAATAATAGATCTCCCTACCCTGCTGTTCCGGCTTCACCAGTTCACATTCCGTAAGTATACGAAGGTGTTTGGATACAGCTTGCCTCGACATATCGAAATGTTCTGCCAGTGCATTTGGTGTCATGGCTTGCAAAGCAATGAGTCCAATAATGGCACGTCTGGTAGGATCAGCAATAGCTTGAAATACATCCCTTCTCATAGTAACGGACAATTTAGGAAACCATTTGGTTGCTAAATTACATGCAACCAATCAATTTCGCAAATATTTGCGGGAGATTTTTCGAAGTAACAGGCAACAAAAAAACCCTTGTCGGCCGACAAGGGTTTTGAATATGGTTGTGCGCTTAGCTTATGCTTCGGCAGGTAATACGCTAACGATATTGCGATCTTCGCGACCTTTTTTGAAGGTTACGATACCATCAACGAGGGCGAAAATGGTGTGGTCTTTACCAAGCCCTACACCGGCTCCCGGATGGAAACGTGTTCCACGCTGACGGATGATAATGTTTCCTGCAATTACAGGTTGACCTCCCCAAACTTTAACGCCGAGGCGTTTGCTATGACTTTCGCGACCGTTCTTGGAACTACCAACACCTTTTTTATGTGCCATGATGCTTAAATATTTAAAAAATTAGGAGATTTTATCGATTTTGATCTTGGTGAAAGACTGACGATGTCCGTTTTTCACTCGGTAATTTTTGCGGCGTTTCTTTTTGAAGATGATCACCTTATCGCCTTTCATATGAGAAAGGATGGTAGCAGATACACTCGCTTTGGCAACTGTGGGAGCTCCAACTTCCACTTTACCATCACGGGCCTTGAGCAGAACTTCGCTGAATTCCAGCTTATCGCCCTCATTTCCCGTTTGGCGATGCACAAAAATCTCCTGGTTTTCTTCAACCTTGAACTGCTGACCGGCTATGTTTACTATCGCGTACATGACTTTTCAATGAAGGTGCAAAGATAATGAATCCAAATAATTTAGACAAAGGATAGAGAAAATTAATATTAAGGAATTTATTAGCTATTGATAATCAATTAGTTACGCCAAAAATTAGGGTATGAACACAGGCAATTAGGGCTAGCGGAGGCATTAAAGTGAAAAACAGCAGGAAAATTGCAGGAGAAGTACCGAAGGCGGGAATCGAACCCGCACGCTTTTTGAGGGCACCGGATTTTGAGTCCGGCGTGTCTACCAGTTCCACCACTTCGGCAAAAAAACCAGATTGAGGTCCGGTTTAGTGTTAGGAGCGGGCAAAGTTATTGATTTGCTCCTTCAATCGCAATATATATCGTCTTTTATAGTAAAATTCCTTGATTGATGCATATTCATCGGAGGTGGCGGATTGCACGTTGTAGTGTTCGAGAAGGGGTTTGATTGCTTCCAAAAGTGTGGTATCCTGCTGTTGAAGGCGTTGTTGCAATTGCCCTACTCGTCCGGAATCAGGTTGCATTTTCAGTTGCATGGCCTCTTCGTTCAAATCCATCATTTCCATCAGAAAATCAGGTGGTAAATTGAATTTACCCTCAGGTTCAATGATGCCCTTTTCTTGAAGTATATATTGCATCCTTCGCTCAAAATTGCTCAACACCTGATAGGCTTTGTTTACAAGCGTGGCATGCTCAAGGGTTTGTACTTGTTCATCAATGGGCAAGGTGGCCGCGAAATCAGGGTGATATTTTTTACTCAGCGCGAAATATTGCTGCCTGATATATGTTTCATCGGGAAGAAAACTTACCGGAATATTAAATAACTCGAAGTACGTCATTTGTTGCCTGCCGGTGGGTTAGTTACGGTTGCTACCGTGGTCGATAAATAATCTGCAATCAACGGAAATTGGGTCGCAATGATCTCATCGACATTTGTTTGTTCACTGCTGAATGTCACTGTCATCGCATCGCCTTTTAATTGAGTGCCTGAAGCATCGTAAATGGTATAGTGAACAACAACTTTTCGCTCAAAGTAATTTTTTGTGCGATCAAGGCAGTGCTGATAATTAGTTACTAATTCAAACTGATTGATGAAAATAAAAATATCGGCACCATACCGTTGCTGCAGCGTACTGAAAATTTCAGGCTTCTGCACTACCGCATTTAAATATTTATCGGCCTTTTGCGGCTCATCATCTTTCTTAAAGGATAACTTCTTCTTTTCCTCTACCGCAGGTTCAGCACCACCGTTGCCAAACAAATCCGGATTGTGAATACTATGATCTGCGGCGGTATCCGGAGTGGTAATATCCATCGGCTTCTCAAAACGATAGGTAACTGACCCATATATCATTTCAAGATCACGTTTGGATTGCACTGTAGTATCGGTAAGAATATTGTAGGTGCCGTGGTTTGAAATCACCCGAGCGCTGACATTATAATTCAATCCATAACGGAACATGCGCGAAATTTCGGCCGCCTCCACTTCATTCTTTTTCGCCAGTTCAGGGTCTGCATCGGAGAGATAATTGTATTGGTTAAATGGAATTACCATCACCCTATGCACTACGGAATCTGTGCCTAACAATTGACCGGAATTTTGCGCTTGCGAACACAATGGCAATGCCATCAACAACGCAATATATAGCAGCGCTTTTTCCATCGGTTAATTTATCATGCGAAGAATATCATTACCAACTGCAAACACCATCAGCATTAAAAGCATTACCATTCCCACAACCTGCGCGCGCTCCATGAATTTATCCGATAACTTTCTTCCTGTAATACTCTCAATTCCAATAAATAAAATATGCCCGCCATCAAGCGCAGGAATTGGCAACAAATTCATAAATGCCAATACCATACTCAATAAAGCCGTCAACATCCAGAAGGCACCCCAGTCCCATGTAGGACTAAACATTTTAGAAATCCCAATCGGACTGCTGATAGAATCTTTTGCAGGAATATCACCTGTGAAAATGCGCCACAAGCTTATGGCCTGAAAATAAAATACTTCAAATGCGTCTCTTGTGCCATAATGTATCGATTTGCCAAGAGAATATGCCACTGAATCGTAAGGATATAATTTCACATTTGTTTCGATACCGATTTTTCCCATGCTGTCGACAGGAATTGCCAAGGCCACCATATTGCCTCCGCGATCCACGGATATCATGGCTGTATCATTTTTGTGAGCGGATAACATTTCAGCCATCTGCGAAAAACAAGTAACGGGAACAGCATCGATCATCGCCATGATATCACCTTTTTTCATACCCGCATCACGCGCATTGGTAAGTGAATCCGAGAGTCCATCGATTTTAATACTTGCCCGCAAATCAAAAATTTGCTTGCCGCGCATTTTATCTCTGAACGCACTATCAGGTACGATTACTTCAACCTGTTTGCCACCGCGATCTACAATGACAGTAGATCCGAAATACAAACGAGCTGATAAATAGTCATCAATGCGTTCGTAAGATTTTCCATTGATGGATACCAATTTATCGCCTGTCTCAAACCCATATTTGCGGCCTGCTTCGGCAGCATAAATACCACCATCGTTATTCACACCGGCAGTAGTGGTATATGACTCTGAATAGCGACTATGAATAATAATATACAGGATGACACCAAGAATCACATTCATGACAATACCGGCAATCATCACAATAAACTTCTGCCAATTTGGTTTCGCACGTAATTCCCAGGGTTGCGGCTCATTTTTCAATTGCTCTTTGTCGAGACTTTCATCTATCATCCCCACAATTTTCACATATCCTCCTAAAGGCAACCAACCGATACCATATTCGGTATCACCGCGTTTGAATGACCATATCTTCTTTCCCCAGGCATCGAAAAAAATGAAGAATTTCTCCACCTTCACACCGAAGGCTCTGGCGGCTAAAAAGTGCCCTAATTCATGTATGAAAACGAGTATGGTGAGTGCTAAAATAAGCTGTGCTACCTGGATCAATACTTGCATAATGCCTGCGAAATTCGATAATAAACGTGGGATTTAACCACTAATGAGATTAAACTTTGTTAACACACTGTCCATTGTTTTAGTTCATCGGCGATGGTTCGGTCGTTGCTGAGTCGAGGCATCTTGTTTTGTCCTCCCAGTTTACCCTGGCTTTTCATGTAGTTCCTGAAACCATCAGTCGCCACCGTTGTGATCACCAGAGTCCTTAATATATGCCCTGTTATCAGGTCTTTGTAATAGATATTCTTTTGTTGCAGATAGTTGTCGACCTGCAATGCAAATGCCTCCAAATCGGCAGGTGCCTTACCGAATTCTATAAACCATTCGTGATAAGGTAATCCGTTCGCCGGGTTTACCTGCGGGGCTACAGTGAACTCCACTATATCCACATGGTTATCTGCCGCTGCTGTCAATACGGCATATTCTACTTCCTCCCCTATCACGTGTTCGCCGAAGGCAGAAATAAAATGTTTTATTCTACCGGAAACGATAATTCGGAAAGGCGATAAACTCACAAATTTCACCATATCGCCAATGCTATAACCCCAAAGTCCGGCATTGCTGTTAATGATGATTGCGTAGTTTACGTCGAGTTCTACTTCTGCAAGTGAAAGTCTTCGCGCATCCGCATTAAATACTTCCGAAGCAGGAATAAATTCGAAAAACATACCTGCATTTACATTGAGCAACAATCCATGTGCTTGCTGTGAATCCTGATAGGCAATAAATCCTTCACTGGCAGGATAAGTCTCGATGGCATCTATTTTCTTTCCGATAATTGACTCGATTTTTGCTCTGTATGGCTCATAATTCACTCCACCATATACAAACAATGAAAAATCGGGAAACACATCTTTGATATATTGCTTTCCGGAGATCTGTTGCAATCTTTCGAAATACATCAGCACCCATGGTGGAATGCCGCTGATCAGACTCATGCGTTCATTTGCAGTTACTCCAGCAATAGCATCTACCTTTTCTTCCCAATCTTCAATACAATTGATCTCATACGAAGGCATCCGATTCCGTTGCAGATATTGAGGAACAAAATGATAAACGATTCCTGATAAACGCCCTACATTGATGCCATTTTTTTTGTCAAGCGCCGGTGAGCCTTGTAAAAAGATCATTTTCCCTTCAACGAAATCCGTTTTTCCGGTTTCATGAATGTACATCAACAATGCATTTCTGGCCGCTTCGATGTGAAATGGAATAGATTCTTTGGTGAGAGGGATATATTTTACACCTGATGTAGTGCCTGAGGTCTTGGCAAGATATAGTGGTAATCCGGGCCAGAGTACATCTTTTTCACCTGAAACCATCCTATCAATATAGGCTTTCAATCCTTCATAGTCGCGAACAGGAACCTGGCGTTTGAAGTCATCGTGTGTTTTGATATCGGCAAATCCATGATCCTTTCCAAATGCCGTATGTGCCGCATCACGCACAAGATTCAGCATCACCGCCTGTTGTATGGCGATGGCATTTGCTGCATCCTTGCGAACTTTCCGCGCTACCCAGGCGGCAAACGGTTTCGCTAACATCCCTTTCAGCCCCATGGCACAAAGATGCGCATGTTTGTGCAATTACCCAATAGGCTTTGTCGTTCACATCCCTGTAAAAGCATGTATCTTTAAGCCATGTATAAATTTATTTCGGTGTTATTGCTGACCATAGTGATGAACAACCTAAGGGCTCAGGCGGAAAGCACCATCTCTACTCAATTTCAATGGATGATAGGCACCTGGGAAATCTCTATCGGAGAAGAAAAGATTGTGGAGGTATGGACATCCCCGCATCCTGATACTTTGAAAGGATACAGTTGTCTTAAATATGGTGATAATACTGACACACTTGAATTAATTTCCATCACCATGAAAAATGGCATAATTGCCTATGGCGCAAAAGTGATCGGGGAAAATGGCGGCGAGATTGTTTATTTCCCTTTTGTCGGATATCAAGATGGTTGGTTTGTCTTTCAAAACTTAACGCATGACTATCCTACTCATATTGCTTACATGCGCACAAATGAGAATACCCTCGATGCCTATATTTCCGGTAATGGTAATTCCGAGCCGGCACGCTTCAGATATACAAAATCTGATAGTTGATTGCTTACCTTTATTTTAAATAAATATATCCTTGATACATAAGAAGGTCTATATCACCTCCATGCAGTCGCCACTGGGATTGCTGGTAATAAAAGGAACCGATGAGGCCATCATAGAGATCATGTTTGCAGATACTCCTTTGCCGACTGATCACAAGATACCAGATGTGATGAAACAGTGTATCGTTCAGTTAGAGGAGTATTTTGAAGGCACTCGGCAAAGCTTTGATATTGCAATTGCTCCTCAAGGAACGGATTTTCAGATTCAAGTTTGGGAATTACTGTTGCGGATTGGCTATGCAGGAACAGAGACTTATGCAGAATTGTCGAAATTGTTGGGTGATGAAAAGAAAGCAAGGGCAGTAGGCAATGCTACGGGTAAAAATCCAATTGCCATTGTGGTGCCTTGTCACCGACTGCTCGGCTCCGATAATAGTCTTACCGGATATGCAGGCGGATTGTGGCGCAAGCAGTGGTTATTGGATCATGAAGCGGAGCACGGGCGTGGCATTAAAAAGTTATTCTAATGTCATATTTGACAGGTTGGCTTGCCTAATTAAAAATTTCGATTATTTTTGTTATTGTCAAAGCTACCAGCCATGCTCAAACGTATCCTCTTTTTGCTCCTTTGTATAGGTGTATATACCACTATCCATGCACAATCTGTTTCCAATGATGGTGTTAAGATTACCCCAACTGCAGAAGCAAAGATAGGAGCAGGCGTAACGCTGTTGCTTAGTCCGAATCCGGCACCAAAAAGCAATCCGGTAATTACTGTGACTGCCGTTGGAATGGATATCTACTCTTATAAAGTTGTTTCCGCTACCGGTCAAATCGTTGAACTGGAGAATCTAAGCGGCAAACCTGACGGCACCATTATTGACCTCAACGGGGCCGTTGATATAGGAACTTACTACGTGATCTTTGAAACAAACGCAGGAAAGATCAGTCGTAAGTTGGTGATTATCTGATACTTATATTTCGATTTGGCCCATTGTGGATAACAAAGCGGCCTGATTTTTGCCTTTAACAGGGGTATGAGGTAATTTGGATACCTCAAACCGTTGTATGCGTGGGCTTTTAACCTTACTTTTTCTACTTTCCGGAGGCTTTATGCTTTCGTCGCAGGCTCAGGTGGGCCGCGTAGAAACAGGCATTGCCAGCTACTACCACGACAAATTTGTAGGACGAAAAACTGCAAGCGGAGAGATCTATAGTCAGGATAAAATGACCGCCGCCCATAAAAGTCTGCCACTTGGTACGTGGGTAAAAGTGACCAATTTGAGTAATGACTCCACAGTAATCGTGAAAATTAACGACCGCATGCCTAAGAGCAACGGGCGCTCCATCGACCTTACTGAGCTTGCTGCATCGAAATTGAATTATCTGGCTAAGGGATTAACAAAGGTGCGTATTGAAGTTATTCCTGCTCCAACAGCTGTTATCGCACGCCCTAATAATCTTCCGGAAACGCCTGTAGCCTGTATTCCCGTGAAAACTATAAGTGTTGAACAAAGGCAAGCTACTATTATATCCCAACCCTCAGTTAAAAACGAGTCCTTCACTGAGGTGGATACTTCAAAAGAAAAGAAGAAGCGCCGCTTATAGATGTTTCTCCATTGCCCAATGCGGGATGGTTACCTCCTCGAACATATCACCTGTTTTTTGATAACCTAATCGCTCGTAAAAATGGGCTGCAGATGCGCGTGCATGACAGTGCATAATGATGAAATCTTTGTCGCGTGCAAATGCCTCAGCTGCTTCTACCATAAGTGCGCCAATCCCCTCTCCTTGGCGTGACGGGTCAACAGCTACCTGCCGCATTTTCATACGACCATGTGCCTCAGGCACGAGTTGCAAGGTGCCAACCAATTCTTCTCCGTCATATGCTCCAAAATGAATGTAGTTTTTTTCGGATGCCAGTTGCTCATCCGTAAAAAATAATCCGAGAGGTTTGCGCAACACTTCATATCGCAGCGCAACCAGTTCATCATAAAGCGTAGTGCCATAGGCAACAGTACCGATCTGCATCATAGCTATTGATCTCGTTTAGTAGCTAAGTAAAACTACGGAGTAGAATTCGATTTACAGAATGGTGCACTCCATACTTTGCCTTCATTATCCATCAGTTTTATAAGATAATATCCCGG
>JAIBBA010000180.1 GCA_019694895.1 Chitinophagales bacterium | reverse complement strand
AAAGTGTTGATGGCTTTCGATAGTTCTGAATTTAAAAATGTAGCATATTGGAGGGAGCAGTATGAAAACGAATATTTTAGTAATATAATATCAGATATTCCCGGTTATGTATATAACGAAACTGATACAGGTATAACAGGTCTTCAAACTGAATGGAGAGACGCAAATATTTTCATTATATTTTATATGACTGCGTCGCCCAATGGTATTGAGTTGCCTGATGAGGACACCGTGCGATTACGCATTCAATTGAAAACTGATTCAATCAACAACAAGACGGCCGGAATAGCAATTGATGAATTTTCTTATAAATTTCATATTTGGGGAAATGTACAAGATTATCATGCTACCACATCATTACATATTTCACCAAATCCTGTTTCTGCTAATTGCCAACTATTTGATGCATCTCTCAAGAATACCATACAAAGGCTTGATATTTATAATATGACCGGGCAATTAATGCAAACATTCCCCAATGTTGTATTTGATGCATCGGGAAGAGCGGTGCTTTCTTTGGAAGCCTTGCCATCGGGAACATATATATGTGATATCGCTTCTGACCAGTCGAATTACAGAGGTGTCGTTGTGAAGTTATAGATTTGTAGTCCCAATTGATGGGACTTATATTTCATGCAGGAAATTATTGAAGTTGTTATCTCCCCCGAAAAAGTAGCAGACGATCAGGCTATTTTTAAAACCTTGGAAGATGTCTGCGGGTTTGCTCCTGCACATTGGAAAATTCGTAAGCGATCTCTCGATGCCAGAGGTCGATCACCGGTTTACCGTATGCAAATTATCGTAAGCAGCGCGCCAATTGTAGAATTAGCATATCAGCGCCCTGCATTTAAATCTATTAAGGATGCTGCTCCGGTAATCATCATCGGCGCCGGACCTGCGGGACTTTTCGCAGCTTTGACCTGTATCAAACAAGGCATCAAACCCGTTATTTTCGAACGCGGAAAAGATGTGCGCAAACGTCGCCATGATCTTGCTGCGCTCAATCGCGATGGCATTGTAAATCCTGATAGTAATTATTGCTTCGGTGAAGGTGGTGCCGGCACATACAGCGATGGCAAATTATATACACGAAGCGATAAGCGCGGGAATATCAGAGAAGTACTAGAAACATTAGTGCAATTTGGTGCAGATGAAAATATTCTTGTCGACGCACATCCGCATATTGGCACGAACAGACTTCCAAAGATTATTGAAAATATCAGAAATTATATTCTTGATGCCGGAGGAGAAATACATTTTGAATCCAAGGTGTCAGAATTGATGATTACCGATAATGTCATTAAGGGTATAAAACTTGCAAATGGAGAAACGCATCATGCACATGCCGTGATACTTGCCACAGGACATTCGGCGCGCGATATTTTCTTTATGTTGCATAAGCAACAGATTCAGATTGAGGCAAAACCATTTGCATTAGGTGTGCGCATTGAACATCCGCAATCACTTATCGATAGCATGCAATATCACTGTGCTGATCGCGGACCATATCTCCCGCCTTCGCCATACAGTTTTGTTGAGCAGGTAAACGGTCGAGGTGTATATTCTTTTTGTATGTGCCCCGGTGGTATTATCGCACCATGTGCAACTGCTCCCGGTGAAGTGGTCACCAATGGCTGGAGTCCGAGCAAACGCAATAATCCCTTTGCCAATAGTGGATTTGTTGTGGGAATAGAATTAAAGGACATGCGCGAATTTGAGCAATATGGTGCCTTAGCAGGATTATATTTTCAGATGGCAGTGGAAAAAGCTGCATTTAAAGCAGGAGGCGGCAAACAAAAAGCACCCGCTCAACGCATGGTAGATTTTGTCGATAAAAAGTTGTCTGCTACTTTACCCGATTGTTCCTATCATCCCGGAATTACTTCAGCGCCACTTGAAGAGGTGTTGCCGGTATTTGTTGCCAATAGCCTGCGACAAGCCTTTGTTCAAATTCGGAAAAAGCGACCGGCCTATTTTACCAATGAAGCCGTTTGCGTAGCTACAGAATCACGCACCTCATCACCTGTGCGCATTCCCCGAGATCCACAATCCCTGCAGCATCCGCAAATTAGTGGGTTATATCCATGCGGAGAGGGAGCCGGTTATGCAGGGGGAATCGTGAGCGCTGCTATGGATGGTATTCGAATAGTAGAGCGGATGAAGGGTTGAACTTGAATGGTGGTTTTGCTTCGGATATAGTTTTACTATCGTGAATCGTGAGTCGTGACTCGTGAGTGATTCTCTGACTCCGCTAACTCCGCAAACTCCGCGATTAAACAAGGGTGACTCGTGAGCCGTGACTCGTGAGTGATTCTCTGACTCCGCTAACTCCGCAAACTCCGCGATTAAACAAGGGAGAATCGTGAATCGTGAAATGCCACTTGCACCTTACCACCAAACTTTTGCGCCTTAGCTCCTTTGCGCCCGCCTTGCCGGCCGGCAGGCCTTTGCGCGAAAAAGCACACAACTAAAATAAAGACAAATTTTTCATCGCAAATGGAAACTCGCGAACGGTTTCATAATAGGTATTATTGTTACTTCGTATTAGTTTCCGCCATGTGATGGAGCTGCATTCGAAATAAGCATCATAAGTTCTGCCTGTAAAATAATTTCTTGCCACGCGATATTGATCGTCGGGGAGATTGCGTGCGATAGTGATATGCGGAGTTTTTCCCACGCTGAAATCAACTTCCTCATCATACTTTGAAGATTTGAGTTCTGAAGAAAGTTTTTTTCTCAATGAAGTGATTGCCTTTTTCGATGTTTCAGAAATATCAACAAACACCGTTTTATGCGAATGAAACTCGTCGAAGTGATCCAGGTGCACATTAAACGGCAATTGATTTCGGCACAGCACTTCTAATTTTTCTTCAAGTTGGCTGATACGCTCATTATCGCCTACTGCAGAAAATAAATGTATCACCGGATCGGAAGCACTGCTGCTGTATTTGCCGACTACACCCGCCAATCCGTCCTTAAAAATGCGAATGGTTTCAGCAATTTCTTCGGGTGGCATGATCACTGCCGCATAGATCTCCTGCATATTATTGTTTTACAAATTCATATGGCATGAAATCAATAAAGTCATTAATCGTAACCGTCACCGATTTTACCTTCCCGTCAACAACAGTAAAAGGAAATTCTTTCACGCCCCAGGACACAGGGTCGAAAAAGCAAATGAAATTATTTCCGCCTGATGCACGCAAAGAACCTGTTAATTGCGGGTGGTGACTGAATGTCATTACCAGTGTTCCATTTGATTCTTTTATTTCCATATCGCCATACACTTCGTTGTGATATTTTCCGGTGTAAGATGCGATTGGTAATGCAGGTGTGAGATTTTTTTCTGCAATGGCCTGATAACTGTGTAGCACGGAATCCTGCGCTTCATTTCCCGGCGTAACCCTTGCCAGATAGATATCAGAAATATTGCGATAAGGAACATTGAAATATGCTTCCATAATCTGATAACGCAAGGCGTCGTAAAAGGCATTGGCATCGGTATTTGTAAGCACAACAATACCCAAACCGGCTTCCGGAATAAATGTTGTTCCGGTTACAAACCCGTTTGCGCCACCATCGTGGCTATACACGCGTCGCCCCTCAAAATCTTTGATAAACCAGCCCAGTCCGTATAAATTGAAATGCTGTGATTTATAAATACTTGAATTTCCTGAACCTACTACTGTTCGAGGCAAGCGCGGATTGTTCACTACCTGTTTGGGCAGCACTTGCACGTCGTTAAACTTTCCGTTGTTTAATTGCATGATCAGCCAATTTGCCAAATCATGAGCAGACGAATTTATGGAAGCTGCTGCTGCGAGATTGTCTACGTTGTCGTATTCTAATTGTACAAGTCGACCATCGAAAACGGTATATGGTTTGCATGCATTTTTATCAGCAGCGATAGCAGCATGCGTTGTGCTTGTTCGCGTCATCTGCAACGGAGTGAAAATATGTGCTTTCAGGAAATCGTCAATTGTAGTATCTGTAACGGCATATAATACTTCAGCAGCAGCAACAAATCCTGCATTGCAATATCCATAAGTATCGCGAAATTCAAAAGAAGGTTTGTGTAATGCCATTGCTCGCACCACTTGTTCGCGACTTAAATTGCCATCCCAGTTTAGAAAATCACCTTGAAATGTTTCAAGCCCTAAGCGATGGCACATCAAGTCTTCAACGGTAACCAGCTGACTTGCATTCGGATCATAGAGTTTAAAATAGGGGAGATAGGTAGTAACCTTATCATTCAGATTTAATCGCTTTTGATATTCGAGCAGCGATAATGCCGTTCCTGTAAATGCTTTGCTGTTACTGGCAACCATGAACAGCGAATTTTGATCGGTTTTTTGTCCGGTATGCACATCGGTAACGCCATATCCTTTTTCTACAACAATTTGTCCGTCCTTAACAATGGCTACTGCCATGCCCGGGATATTCCATTTTTTCATTTCGCGCTGGATATAGCTATCCAAACTATCGGTAATAAATGCGGGTTGCTGAGCGAATGTCAGTGTAGCAACACATAGTGCGAAAATCAGGCTATATATTTTTTTCATAGTATCAGATCGTTAATGGTGATTTTACCTTTATTACATATGGCATCGATAATACTCAGGTCGGGAATAAATGCAAATCTATCGCTGAAAACCTGAGTGTATTGAATAAAATTCAATTGCGATGTTTTTTGTGGGTGGATGGTATTCCTCAAATCTACATATTGTGGGTCGCCCGGATCGATATAATGTGTTGAAAGGGTGAATTGCGTTTCAATACCTATCAATTTTTTCATTATTGCAATCACTGCCATTTGCATGTCGATGAGAAATGTAAATGGTCTGACAAACAATGCTTCTAGTATATCCTCAAAATATTCAAAGAAAGGGGAGCGGCGGTAACTGCTGATGAGGGTTTGCCAATGTATCTTCTGCCAATCTTCATCATAACAGATTTTTACATCTCCGGT
>JAIBBA010000005.1 GCA_019694895.1 Chitinophagales bacterium | reverse complement strand
AACAAAAAAGGCCTGCTTTATGCAGACCTTTCAGTTGGCCGACTAGGGCTCGAACCTAGACTCTTCTGAACCAAAATCAGACGTGTTGCCAGTTACACCATCAGCCAAAAAGCGCGGGTTTCCCCGATTTGTGGGTGCAAAGTTAAGGAGCTTTCGGAAAATTTGCAAACGAGGTTGGGTTGTGTTTCGATTTAGCCAGTGGGTTGGCACAGCCGAAAATAGGACCATGAGGTCTTTAGATAGAATCTTAGACTTGGAGCATAGGTAATTTTTCCGCCTCTGCAGTAATTTGGTCCTTGTGAGATAAAATTAAGCATGGCCTCCGCGTAGAAATTACCCAACCTTACAAATTTCGTTATTGAAATAAGAGTTTAAATGCACTCATATTCTGTAGCATAGTATTAACCTGAATGGCGGAGAAGTCGTGATTTGCGACATCCCCATCAAGCCCAATTTCTCCTCCAAAATAATAAATCACCCACTTATCATCGTATAGCGACGCCTGAGATTTAAAAGCTATTGTCTCACTGCATTTATTTAATTCCTCTAAAGCAGCAACTTGCCCAAAATTCGCAATACATAACTCAACGTATCTATCCACAATCTTACAATTCCGAGCCTCAACATTAGCTAAATGCCTTCTCAAAACTTCGATAGCATTCAACGTATCTCCGAGCTTTTCGTATGCATAGGAACATATTATTGCAGCATTCACTTCATATTGAAGGATTCCATTTATATCTGAGTATAACTCAAGATCTTTTTCGCGTTCATTAACATAATAATTAACAACCTTTTTAAACGCAATTGCAGCTGCATGATGATCACCAAGTTGTTCAGCAAGAATGGCAGCTTTAGCATCTCGAATTAACGGATGTGCTGTGGTTAAGGGGTAGTCAACCTGCAAATAGGTGAATATACCGGTCTCGGTAGCACAGGTATCAAGCCTTGAATTGTACACTTTGACCATTTCATTATTACGAACTATCGAATCGGCATACCAATAGAGTATCTCCCACGAATCTTGTTTGTCCAAAATTGGAGACCCAACGGAGCGGGCATCTCGCTTATTGCATGCAAAAAATGAGAAAGTAAGTAATATTAGAAGAATAGTTCTCAATGCAGGATAAAAAACATTTCAATGATACTTTGATGAAACGAAATACACTTTCATGTTTACGCGCTGTTTACTTCGCGGTAGCACCTCCTTACCATTTACAAAATCTGAAGCAGCAAAATAGAATTCACTTTTGAATTCAACGTAACCATAAATCGGTGAATCAATTATTGAATCGGGCACTGCTGACAAAATTAGTTTAGTGTCATAGCATGGAACTTCGACTGAAATTCTCAAATCCTCTGATGGGTTATATGCCAAACCCGGGATTTGATCCATAGAAACCAGGTGGAATACTGTTGCCGTTCCTCCGGTGATAAATATTATAAAACCAAAACCGGAATCAAATCCAAATGTTCCTGAAATAAATATCGTATCGTCCCCAATATAATAATACGAATGAAACATTGCATAGACAGTATCATTTTCTGCAATTGAAAAAGCTAATGTGTCTTCCTGAAACAAATCAGCTATCATCAAATTATCATAGAATAATATTACATCATTAAAATCAGTCACCTCTGAAACACGGATATGCTTTTCAACCTCCGACCTGATTCCGGGGTCTATTGTTGCTCCTTGTATTTGCTCATTTTCAATAGACTGCGCGCCGACGAGACTCAACCATAAACAGCAAATTGAGCATGCAAATATTCTACCCATTATGCCATATAAATTCATCAGAAAAGCATTCAAATAAAGTTAGAAAATTACTCAACTATTTCCTTCAATCTGATTTTAAAAACATTATCACTATACATTTGCATAAACATTCCAAGATCGATGTCGGGAAAATTCTCGGTATCCATCAGCACATTTGAGACCATTTTAACATCAGCGCCAACATAACATTTGTTTTTGAGATCAAAATAATAGGTGCCTGTACCAGTAGTAGTGCTTTTGTAATTACCTATCGCATCTTTGGGAAGTTCCAATTTCGAAACATCAATCGCGCCTTCGAGTACTGCACAATTTCTTCCCTCAAAATTTTCGTATCCTTTAAAGGTAAGTTTATTCGCCCCGCTGATAGTAAGCATAATATTCCCGGCGTTGAACGGCATCTGCATTTGGCGTTCACCGGTTTCTCCGGGCTTGATTGGCTTTTCCGGTAATGGGAAGAGCATGGAGTACATGGATTCACTATTTTTATCCTTAAAGCTTCCATCGGGGCCCATGCCTGGCGTAACCATGTCGCCGGCATTATTGTTTACAGTATCTGATGGTCCGTTCTCATCAAATAAAATCATATTTATTACCATATCAGACAATGAAATATCTGCCTGATTTTCATCTTTGACAATTATTTTCAAGGTTCCTTTCGCGCTGATCTTAGATTTTTCTTCAGGTTCATCGCGCCCCATAGTACTCCTCATCTCAACAGTTTGCTCATAATCGTACACATATGTCTGCGGTTTGCTGAAATCCCATAGAAATTCAGCATTTCCGGATGCATTGCTATTCTTACTTACCTTGTCGCCACATGCGGTTAACAAAAGAATTGTTAGACCGAATAATAGTTTTTTCATAGTTTTAAATTATTAAGGAAAAAAAATTCATACAGGATGTATTATCCAATACAATATTAATTCATTTTAATGAATTCGACAGGTTTTAATTCTTTTACATCTACTTCCTGAACTGGTTTTATATTTTGTATTTCGCTTCCATTAAAGTCAATTCCAGATACTAATGGGTAATCAAATTTTTCATCGACATTCACGATTTTACCGTCCAGATAGTTAAAGGTTCTAAAAATGAGGCAATCTAAATCATACGACATAGTAACAATCTCGAAATTCCCATCACAGTCAATATCATACTCTGCATCGTTAGACCCGTTCAGCATCAAATATTGAACATAAAATGCATCAAACGTATGATCGGGAGTTTGAAATAAATAATATACTCTCGTAAATAAATTTAATCTACCCGAGCCCCAATGCCTGAATATTAGTTTTATATCGAGCAAACCATCGCCATTGATATCAGCCATTTGCATGGGATCCTGAAGCACCGAAATTTTTTCATCATGTAAAAACTCTTCATCAAAAGTAAAAAGCAAAGAATCAGCATTATAAAATGACAAGTTTGTATTTCTTACCGGCAATCCATAATCTTCGTCTGTTGTAATGTTTTGTACAATTGCCACCTTTAAGTCTTCAATTCCAAAAAAGTTCGGAATCCTCATAGAATATTTCAGCTCTCCGTTTGTCTGCCAACTAGTTATCTTATTAGTATTAATTCGGTTCGATAGCTCAAAAGGAAAAGCAGCATTACTATCGGCTGCAGTCACAATTGTAGCAGGCTGTTTATTAGCTTTTTTTTGATGCATTAATACGTGCCTTCTCTAAATATTCGTTTAGCATGCTAATTGTAGATGTATCATTAGCGCAATAATACTTCATCAAATTCTCAATAAATGAAACATCCTTTTCGTCGGCAAACACTGCAATATAATTCAGGAAGATCATCATTAAGTCTGAATTTACTGATTTCATCCTTGCTCCTCCATAGCTCTTACTAGAATTAGCCGCTTCAGCTATTAAATGGCGATTATTGATAGTTGTTTTTTCGCTCACTGCGTCGGTCAAGGTATCCAGCCTATTGATTTTTTGAAGTACAAAATTATTTGGTTTGGGAATTTGAAACTTGCTTACGTAATCCAAAAGATTGTAATTACTGTCAACAAATGCTCTAGTTGACACAACCACATTAGGTTCTAATGGCAACAGCACTTCCAATATAAGTTTAGTTATTGAATCCTCAATGTTTTGTTGCTTTTGAAAATAAACCGGTTCATATCGAAATCTGGAATTAAATCCATAATATTCGTACATGAAGTCATATACAAGATCCTTATGTGGGTCTATTCCTAAATGCATAAAGGTCAAAAGGTACTCTTTGACCCAGTCGAGCTTAGTGTCATATGCAACATCTCCTGTGTAAGGTGTTTTCATCAACTCAACGAAATCACCGGACAAAAAATTTAACACTGTATCTGATTTAAAAAAGCCTAACCCTGCATTATAGGATACAGCTTTCTCTTCGGTGGGATAAAAGCTCCTATCATGGTGCGATATGTAATACATTAATGATGGGATACACTGGGACAGGCTATCTCTTACTATGATCTGCCCAAGTGTATAAACCATATTATGATGTAAACTATCTAAATGCAGATTAATATATTGCGCATACTCATCTGTACCTAGTTTTCGCAAAGCATCTACGATATGCTCAAAGTCATCTTCATTTCTTGTTTCCAGCATACCTAGCAGTGTAGGAATCGCAGGGGTATAACCGATATCTCCCAGTGTTTCAATAATCTGATATTTGCCACCACTAAGTGAATTCCTTACGGGATCCATTAAGGTAGTCGGACCAAGGTTGTATTCGCCGGCATCCTTAAGCCTCGACAATAAAGCAGGTCCAACAATTTCAGGATCACATAATGCCATTGCACGAACTGACGAACCTTGCACCAAGCTGCTCCTATCGTCAAGTAGCAACAACAAAACAGCGTCAGACGCTTTATTATGAATATTTCCTAAAACTTGTGTCAGGGCGAATCGCGAATACTCATTTTTCACATGGACGTAATCTTCAAAAATTGGATTATAGGCTTGATAATCCAATAAATACAACATCATGAGTGCTTGCGTTTTATCGTTACTGGCAGAAGCCGGTTTGATTTTTCGAATTAGTTTACGCTCAAAACTTGCTCGCTTTGCCGGTTCAAAATATGCTGCTAAAAACGTATCTAATTCTTTCATTGAATGCAAAGCTGCATTTCCATGATAGCCCGTATTAAGTAAATCAAACTTGACTCTACCGTTTTCGACCTGGTAATCTCCCGCAGTTGGAGTCCAAACATAGTAGGCGTTATTTTGAAAAAGGGCATCAGCAAATTTCATAATCCCCGGATCATCATTAGCTGCTTTTTCAAAATATTCATTTGCCGAGCCCCAAGGCTTCATCAAATTCAAAAATACGATGTATTGGTCGCCGATATGCATCATATCATGTGGGCCATATTGATTGCTAAATCCAGAGATATATATCTCATTTCCTACAACCAAAGCTCCTTTATATATTCGCAACAACTTGGCAGCAGCATAATCACTTCCTTCCGAAGAATATTCAACCAATGCGATCACATCGGAACTATCCAGCATCTCCTTTGCTGAAGGATCCCACCAAGTATCAGCCTTGGCATGGTTGAAACAGGTCACCAACCACATGCCCAACAGGAAACACCAATTTCTTTTCAGTAAATACATTTTTAAACATTATTATTTGCATCGAACTTGAAATTAACAATAAATTTTAACATTTATTGTTTTTCCGGACTATTATAATTACTCCAAAGCAATAGAGCACAATCGATGGCTCAGCCTTTCATTTGGTGAATTTATTGTAACGAAATAAATCAATTATTACATACACAGCAATGCCATTTTTTGAAGTATTCAATCACAATTATTAATTTTACTTAAAATATATCATGAAACACCTCCTAAGTGCATTCCTTTTCGTTGCAATAATCTCACTCACAAATGCGCAATCTATTGCACCTCAAGGCGGTGGAGCATTACCTGCTTTGCCCCATGATGAAATAAGTCAGGAGCAATATGCTGCTATGCGTTCGGACGTGCAACACAATATTGAAGTTTTAAGTGCACAAGGCAAACTAGTCCCTGCACAACAAAAAACCGAGGCACTTGCTTTAGAATTTCCGCTTGCATGGAATGCCGGGTTCAGTGGATATAATTTCTATGGGATTTCAAATTTTGCGGATCACAATACTGCGTTTCCGGGTGCCTTACTGGATTGGAATTGTGGTGCAAGAACGTATGACACCGATGCAGGCTACAACCATCAGGGCATAGATTATTTCTTATGGCCGTTTTCATGGAAAATGATGCAAGAGGAACAAGTACAAATTGTTGCTGCAGCTCCGGGAATGATTGTAGCAAGATACGACGGCAATTTCGATCAGAATTGCGCATTTAATCCGGGCTCATGGAATGCAGTTTTTGTTCGTCATGATGATGGCTCTACGGCATGGTATGGTCATATGAAAAACGGGTCTGTTACGGCAAAGGGGCTTGGCGATTTTGTTGAAACAGGAGAATATTTAGGACTTGTGGGCAGCTCAGGCAATTCTACAGGTCCACATTTGCATTTCGAATTATACGATGCAGATGGTGCATTAATGGACCCCAACTCCGGCGCTTGTAACGAATGGAATGATGAGAGCTGGTGGGCAGATCAAAAACCATATATCGATCCGGAAATCAATAAACTTCAAACACATTTTGCACCACCAACATTTCCACCTTGTCCGGAAGTTGAAATCACCAATGAATCGAATACATTTAATGTTGGCGATGTTTGTTATTTTGCATTGTATGCTAAGGACTTATCCTCGACAGACCTTTGCCATTTGAAAATTACACGTGCAGACGGCAGTGTGTGGTATGAGTGGGACTTTTATCAGCCCGCAGATTATTTCAGCGCATCTTACTGGTATTGGTTTTACACCATCCCGGAAGATGTTCCGGAAGGCGTGTGGACATGGAGCGCAGAGTTGGCAGGGAAATATTATGAGCATCAATTTATTGTAGGTGATATGCCGGTTGACGTGCATGAAAATGGTTCTTACACTAGTGTAAATGCCTATTTTCAAAATAACAGCTTACAATTGCAATTGAGTAGCTCCATCGAACAACAATCTCAAATTGCAATTATAGACGCAATGGGAAGGATGGTTGCAGAAAAATCTACCATTTTGCAGATGGGTGACAATTTAATCACAATACCATGTGAAACATTGTCAAGCGGTATTTATTTTATCCGAATATTGAATTCCACTACCGGAGCCACAACTACAATACCGGTTTGTAAGCAATTTTAATTCAAGGCTCTCATTGAGGTATTTGCACTTTTGGCCCCAGGAAATGTGGTTTTGTGTGGATGATGTAATCTACAAAAACTTTTACTCTTGCCAGATATTCACGAAGTTGTGTTTTAAAACCACCACTTCCGCCCACATCTTGCGCATTGAATCCTATTGCCGTAATATTTTCTTTACCGGCTATATATAAAGCTCTTTCATTATGAAATTCCTGTGAAATGATTGTAGCTGAATCTGTTCCGAATATTTCACGCAATCGCACAACAGAATCGAAAGTCCGGAAGCCAGCGTAATCGAGGTAAATACGGCTAATATCAATACCTGCAGCAACTAAATCATCGCGCATCATGGCAGGTTCGTTGTAATCGGGTCGACTATTATCACCGCTGATTACAAGGTAATCGATTTTATTACTTTTCAAAAGCGACAGTGCGGCTTCAATACGATATTTGTAGAACAGATTTACGGAACCGTCGCTCATATACTTCCCCGTTCCAAGCAGCAGGCCGACATGCTGATGTGGGATGGCACTTACATCGCTATACAACTTTCCCTTGCCGGCTTTTTCGATACGAAAATTACAAAAAAGTATAAGCAGAATAACGGAAACAGAACCTAAAATAAAAGTTCGGAAAAATATTTTTTTAATACGTTTTGTCACAACTAATTTTTTAAGCATATCATTTTTTTTCTTATCTTAAGCCATTATCTTGAAAACCATATAGAAAAATGATAATGGCATAATTTGTAACAAGTTTCTTCGGCATTCATTTGCACTTTGAATGCGGCTTAATCATCATTATTCTTTTCCTTATTGCCATGGCGTTTTTCCTGATCTTCATCGATTTTTTTGAAGATATCTTTTTCGACTACAGTCAGGGTATTTGTCCGGCAATTCCAGATATTCATATACTTTTCAGACACAACCGTAATTGTTTCCCAATGGGTAATATCTTGATATAGCATGGCTGTGCAGATATCTGTGGCGGTCATAAAGTCGCCCGTTTCCGGAAGATGGCTGTGTATAGTGCCCACTGTATTCTTTGCATCGGGACCATTGAGATATACAGGAATAAGGTTTTGATGTATTCGCTTCTTAGTCAATAAGTTATTTTCAGCATCAAAAGTGAGTAAGTAGTCATTACCAAATAATACCACCCCATTACTTGCAGTTCCTGTCAGCACATATACTTTCCTTTCGCCATCCTTAATTACCGGTATCAGATTAAAATCTGTATTGTTATATCTGATGAACATAGTATCCGAACGCAATTCATCAAGCGCTTTACTTCGGATCACGAAAAGATTATTTTCAAGGTTTGTGAAGCTGCGTCTCTCCAAATCAACTTTAGCGGTTGAGGGATTAAAGGTAGTGTCAAACTGAATTTCCCCAAGCACTTCAGGTTTTTCTGCATCGGAGAAGAAAATACATGTAGAGGTATCGCCTTCAGTATAAGAAAAATAGCCTCCCACAATATTCATGTCAGAGAATTTCTCCAAGAAAATATCGGTGCCAAACCATGATGCCATTTCCGATTTGTACAACAACTTACCTTCGGCTACTATGGGTTGGGCAAGTTCTGTTGGGTTTTTCTGTGCGAAAAGCGTTGCACCGATGGAAACGCCAAGCAATAACAATATAGTTTTCATGTGATTCAAATTTAATTTTAATCGGCCAAGGTAAACATTAAAGGCATTTTAACATAGAGTGGTGTAACAACACCGTTTACCATTGGCAATGATTCGAATTTTAATGTTTTAACCGTTCTCACTGCTTCCTTATCCATAGAAATATGTACGCCTCTAACCACGATAATATTTTCAATTTTTCCGGTTTCTGTAATTGTGAATTCAAGAAATACTTTTCCTTCAATGGCATTTTCTTTGGCAAATTGCGGATAATACACTTCATTACCGATTGCTGCATATACGCTTTCATTATCCTTGAGCACCGGCGCTTTATAGTGAAGGCTGTCATTATCAGCCCAAACATTTTTTAGTCCGGGCAAGCTTTCCCTGCAAGTTGATGCCGCATATATCAGATCGAATTGATAATCCAGGGTATCAGTTTGTCCGCCATGGCGCTTCAACCAAATGCCGACAGCTTCATTGTTTTTCATGGATTCGCTGCTCACGATCCGGTTGTTTTTTAAATCAGTTACCACCGTTGTGATAGTACTATCTGCTGCTAGCGTAGTAGTTTTTGAAAATTTAGCCTTTGATTGTGGTGCTTTCGTTGACAAATACACATCACCGTAATAGGAAGTAGTAGAAGTTTGTGTATAACAATATGAGGTAAAGAAGAGCGCAGTTATAGCAAAAAGGTGCTTCATATTGGAGTTTACCTGTTAAAGATAGGGAAAGAGTATCAATGCATCAAGACTATACATAAATAAACAGATTGCTACCTAAATCAAATGAATTAAGAAGATAGCAATCTGATAATTTCAGTCTAACAAACCTCCAACAAAGTTTCGCGCAAAGACGGTAAGTAGCGAAGGCGCGAAGAATAGGTGCCGGAATGCTTAAGTTTTATCCATTTTCATCCAACATTTTAAGTTTGGTCTTTAGTTCTTCCGGGGTAACCTCAACGAAGGCGGGTGTGACCCGGGTGTCGCGAGCAGTGACAATATTTTGGATGGATAGCATCCACTTTTCACCATCTTTCCTGATGAGCACTAAGGTGGCATTCATATCAGGACCGATATTTGAGAATCCAATATTTCCGTCTTCGAAATAATTAACAGATAACATGGCAGGATAGGCTGTGAAGGCAAGAAAGCCACTTGCGCCATCAATCTGCCTGGATTCGGCAATTACCTTTGTTCGTTGTTCGACAGGATAATTCATAAACCTATCACAATTCATCAAACCGAGGGAAGAAGTTTCTACAACATATTGGTTTATTTCACCAACTTTCTTATTGTGTTCGTCTATTGCCCTCCTTAATTCAGTCATATATTTCACGCCAAATGACTTTTTCATTTCGCTGATATATGCTCTGTATGCCGGCCAATCAATTTTTCCATAAGTCCGGCGATTTTGCGAATTCGTAGTATTCATTCCAAATTGCTGTCGCAAACCACAGAAAAAGTAGGGACAACTTTTTAGGTCTGAAACTTCCTTAAAATAAGCAGGTGCGAGGAGGCTTATAAATTCATAGGTGTTAGTGGCAGTCATAGGTGTTTTAGTCCGCTTCCAGACAACCAAACCTTTTTCGTTTCGTTCACCGGCAAATAATTCCATTTCGCCAAGTTTACGCTTGGTATTAAATTTGATGTGTAACTTCTTTCCATCCCTCAGCCCAACCTTTTTTCCGGCAACATAGGCATTAACATCTATCATACCACCCGACTGCAATAAATCATCGCCACATTGCGTAGTAAAACCTGCCAGCAGCATATCGCTGAGTAAATAATATTCTTTTAGTGTTATGGTTACATTAGCACCGGCATATGCGGTAGGGATATCAAAACTATTTGCAGGAATATCAATTACTGTTCCCTGATCACCAATAATTATGGAGGAGTCATTACTTGGTATATAAAACTGTTGTGCCTTCTGTTGCACTGATGAAAATACTTCAATAAAATTTTCGGCGTTTGATTTGGGAATTTCAACTTGAGGAAGGGTTTCTATGCTTACAATAATATCTACTGAACGCGTTTGTGCATGGGCATTGCCTTCGTTACGCTCGCCATACCATTCAAGTGTTACTTCCCCCGGCCACAAATCATGCAAAGCTTTTTCTACATTTTTTGTGCGTTGCCATGATAGTTGCTCGTTATATTCAACCGTTCCTGTAGTATCCGTAAACCCGGCCATGGTAACAGATATCACATTATCATGTGATGCATTCAACCGACCGGCAATTTCACTGATTTTAGAAAGGTCATCAGACGATAAATCAGCACTATTGTGCTCGAACGAGATATTGGTGATTTCAACCTGAGCTGTCGCAGAAAACGTTGAAATAAGTAGCATCAGGTAAAGTGCATACTTCATTTTCGTGGATTTGGGCTATAACGAAGTTGCCCTGCGCTTTAGTATATATAGGGGAAATTTAATTTATCGCTATCGAATCAAGGCTAATTGCAGGTAACCAATATGGTCGCACCCGGAATTAAACACAAGTGCATTAATTTAATTCAATCACTATACGTTTCATTTCAATGCCCTACTTAGTTCTTCTTCAAATTTCGTTTGAAAATCGAGGAATAGTTTACCTGTAGCCGGTCCGCTGAAACCCGTATGTATGGCAACTACCTGATGATTGCGATCGAGCAGTATCATGGTAGGAAAGCCCATCACTTTATTGAGCATTGGCAATGCATCCCCGGCAGTTTTGGGCAAACCGGCATTGAGATATGTGAAATCTGTTCCAAAATGTGTGCGCACTTTATTGATGCTCCATGCAAATGTTTCCGGATCTGTTTTTCGCTCGAAACTCAGTGCAATAATTTCTAATCCCTGCTTCTTATATTTATCTTCCACCTCACTCAAATAACTTGATTCATCCATACAATTTGGACACCATGAACCTGTGATGGTGACAATAACAGCTTTGTTAGAAAATTTAGCATCATCAAGGCTTACCATTTTACCATTTTCATCAGGGAAAGAGAAGCTGATTTTATCATATCCGGGTTTTAAAAAGGTGAGTTTGCTTTCATCAGGTAATTTGGCATTAGCATCGCGTTTACCATTGAATAAGGAGAGATAGTGAATTCCGCTATAGAATACACCAATAATACTATCGTTGGAAATTATTTTCCCCTGAAAAATAAAGGCATGTGAGCCATCGAATGCAGAGAGATAAAACTTATCGCCACTCACCTCCCCTTCCAGAAAACGATAATCGCCGGTAGTGGTTAGAAATGTGCCTGTCAGATAATTATTTTTCTGTTCGAAAATACCAACAGTGTTATCGGTAGATTCGCCATCATTAAATGCTACAGCAAAGGTTCCGCTGATATTTGCTTTCGGGGCAGTAAGTTGTTTGAAATATCTGTACCGCTTTTCATCCTGTGAAATTTGCGTGGCCTTAAACGGAAGAAAATAATTTCCCTGTCTTGAATGATCATACCATCTGCCATGGATTTCTTGTAAATGATTGTCGCCAACAAATACAATTTCCGTATTAAACACCGGCATGATACATACAAAAGAATCGTTCCTTTTGATCACTTCACCGGCAATTTGCTCAACACCATTTACTAAAGTAAAATTTAACGGGGCATATGCTTCACTTGAATTAGCCGTAATTTCGAGTTCTAATTGAAATCCGAGTTGCTGCCCCTGCATGTCCAGAGTTGCATGGTATGTTTCTGTACTGATGGGCATTTGAGCCTGCGCATGCAGTGAAGCGATCAACAACAGGGCAATGAAGCTTTTACCTATAGCATTAAGCATGTTCAAGTTTTATAATTTTACACCAAAGCTACACCTTGTTTAAGGAAATGACCATATCAGCGTATTTATCGGATGCGGGAAGCCTCCCATTGGTGGATGTTCGCAGTCCGGGAGAGTTTGCCACAGGTCATATTCCGGGAGCGGTGAACATTCCCTTATTTGACAACTCGGAACGTGCCCAGGTGGGTATTTTATATAAACATGAGGGAAGACAAGCTGCAATCAGAAAGGGTTTATCTATTACGGGTCCAAAACTCGACAAGTTTATTCATGAGGCAAGTGCGTTGGCAAAAGATAATGCGATAGCGGTACATTGTTGGCGTGGCGGCATGAGGAGTCAAAGCATGGCTACCTTATTTGATTTCGCAGGGTTTCAGACCAAAGTGTTAAAGGGAGGCTACAAATCATATCGCGGAGCTGTACATGCTTTATTTTCATCTCAGTTGACTGTATATATACTTGGTGGAAGGACGGGTTCGGGAAAAACAAAAATTTTGCAAGCACTGCGCAATGCCGGAGAGCAGGTTGCAGATCTTGAACATTTGGCGCATCACAAAGGAAGTGCCTTTGGTGATCTTGGAGAAGAGCCTCAGCCGAGCACCGAAATGTTTGAGAATTTACTGTTCGAAAGTATCAGAAACTTCGACCTCAGCAAACCGATATGGATAGAAGATGAGAGTCATTTGATAGGTTCGGTATTTATCCCCGAAGCACTATGGCAACAAATGCGCAATGCACCTGTATTTTTTTGCGATGTGCCAATTCATGAACGCATACAATTTCTCATTCATGCTTATGGTCAATTTCCTGCCGAGCAATTAATTGGTGCCGTAAAAAAAATCACCAAACGATTGGGCGGACAGCATGCGAAAGCAGCGGTTGAATGCTTTGAGCGAGGTGATCTTTTCAAAGCTACGGAAATTGTTTTAGGTTATTATGATAAAGCATATGCCTATGGATTAACACAACGTGCACATCAGGAAATACATAACATCGAAATGTCAACAATTAATCCTGAAATTAATGCACAACAATTAATTGATCATGTGTGCAGGAATGCCATCACCGAAAAAAATATTTCAACAAAATCTTAAGAATAATACCATATGTCAACATCATTACCTCCAATCAAATTAACACAATATTCGCATGGTGCCGGTTGCGGATGTAAAATATCTCCAAAAATATTAGATGAAATATTACAATCTGTAGGCAAGCAACAAGTATTTCCCGGTTTGATTGTTGGCAATGAAACTAAGGATGATGCTGCCGTTTATGATCTTGGCAACGGGACGGGACTAGTTAGCACTACCGATTTTTTTATGCCGATTGTTGACGACCCTATTAAATTCGGCAAAATTGCCAGTGTAAATGCTATCAGCGATGTCTATGCCATGGGAGGAACACCCCTTATGGCAATTGCAATATTGGGATGGCCGATTGACAAGGTAGATCCGCGTTATGCAGGACTTGTTCTCGATGGCGCGCGTCAGGCTTGTGCAGAGGCAGGTATTCCGCTTGCAGGCGGACATAGTATTGATTGTCCGGAGCCCGTGTTCGGATTGGCGGTGAG
Organism: Chitinophagales bacterium; assembly: GCA_019694895.1. Classification (GTDB taxonomy): domain Bacteria; phylum Bacteroidota; class Bacteroidia; order Chitinophagales; family BACL12; genus UBA7236. The sequence goes on along the minus strand of JAIBBA010000005.1, from coordinate 38,528 downwards.
TGGGCTTGTTGACTTAAAGCAATTAAAAACGAACGCAGGTGCTTCGGAAGGATGTAGTTTATTTCTGACAAAAAAATTAGGCGTCGGTATATTAACCACAGCTCAAAAAAAGGATCTTTTACTACCGGAGCATGCTGATATTGCACCGGATAGCATGATGCAATTAAACAAGCCGGGAGCGGCATTTGGTAAATTGGAATATATAGAGGCTATGACCGACGTAACCGGATTCGGATTGCTAGGACATCTCACCGAAATGTGCGAAGGCAGTAGTGTGAGTGCAGAAATTGTGTTTGACAAGGTACCAACCATTGACAGGAGCATTTTAGATCATTATTTATCACAAAAATCAATTCCGGGAGGCACCAACCGAAATTTCGCCAGCTATGGACATAAAATTGCACCGCTGACCGACACGCAAAAAGCGATACTCTGCGATCCGCAAACCAGCGGAGGCTTATTGGTGGCGGTTACAGCCGGATTCGAGTCGGCATTTATGTCTTATGCAGCTACACTTGGCCTCCAATTGACATCTTTTGGCAAGCTGGTAGCACCAAAAGAGCATCTGGTATACGTTTCCTGAAAGCGTTTTCGGCCTCAATACACAGCTTCTCCACAGCTAAAAGGCTTTACAGGCTTTATTTGGCGGAAAGTGGCATATATTGTCATTTTCAAAGCTATTTTGGCATGATAGTTTTACGAAAAAAATTAACGTAATTTGCAGCTATGGGCAATGGTATAACATCCACACAACGCACGCTTAAGGTGTCGCATATGGCCGATAATCTGATCGGATCAGAGATCATTAAGCTTGCCGGCGAGGTCAACGATAGAATCAAAAAAGGTGAAAAGATTTATAATCTTACCATTGGAGACTTCGACCCTAAAATATTTCCAATACCTGCAGAATTAGAAAAAGGTATTATTGCTGCCTATCAAAACAATGAAACAAATTATCCAGCTGCCAATGGTATTGATATTTTAAGAAAAGCGGCGCAGTATTTTGTCGAAAAACATCTTGGTCTCTCCTATTCACCCGATGAATATTTAATTGCAGGTGGTGGCCGACCATTGATTTACGCTACCTATATTACCTTATTGGATGCCGGTGACAAAGTAATTTATCCGGTACCTAGTTGGAATAATAATCACTACACGCATTTAAGTAATTGTGTAAAAGTTGAAGTTGCTACGAGGCCGGAAAATAATTTCATGCCTACAGCGGAAGAAATTGCTCCGCATGTGCAAGATGCCACTTTGATTGCTTTATGTTCACCTTTGAATCCGACGGGAACAGCATTTTCGAAACAAGCACTTGAAGAAATCTGTGATTTAGTGTTGGCAGAGAATGCCCGACGTCCGGCAGATGCGAAACCACTATACATTTTATACGACCAATTGTATTGGACATTAACTTTTGGCGACACTGAGCACTTCGATCCTGTATCGCTTCGTCCGGAATTGCGTGATTATGTCATTTATATCGACGGTATCAGCAAAGCATTTTCGGCAACAGGCGTGCGTGTAGGATGGAGTTTCGGGCCGAAAGCCATTATTGATAAAATGAGGAGTATTCTAAGTCATATCGGAGCTTGGGCGCCAAAGGCTGAGCAGGTAGCGAGTGCACACTTTCTTACCAATGATGCTGCAGTTGATAGCTTTTTGATGCAATTCAAATCGCAGGTGCAGCAGCGACTTGATGGATTTTATCATCATTTTACGGCATTGAAAAACAAGGGTTATGCAGTAGATTGTATTTCTCCGCAAAGTGCCATTTATCTGACGGTAAGATGTGATCTCCGCGGCAAGAGGAAGGCTGATGGAACGGTGATTCAAAATATGGCAGATGTTGCATCCTTCCTTTTGAATGAGGCTAAGATTGCCTTAGTTCCGTTTTATGCATTTGGTTCAGAAAAAGAGAGTCCTTGGTTCCGATTAAGTGTAGGAACTTGTAGTTTGCAGGATGTGGATGATAGCATGGCTAGTTTAGAAAAAGCCCTATCGCAACTGCAATAATTGCTGCGCGAAGTAGCCATCAATTTTCAAAAAAAGCTTTGAGTTCATCCGAGATGGGCACTGACTTGCCTGTACGGTTATCGATCATGGCAAAGGTGACCTCCGCTTCTGCTATCAGCTTGCTATCGCCATCGCGAGTAATCACCTGTTTTACAGAAGCGCTGCGATTGCCAATATGATTCGTTTCCACCGTAATATTTAACACATCGTTGAGTAAAGACGGCCAGCGATAATGGATAGTGATACTCACCACAACAAAGCTCATTTGGTGTTTCTCAAAGAATTCGAAGCTTGTCATTCGATTCAGCCATTCCCAGCGTGTTTCCTCAAGAAATTCGAGATATCGGGCATTATTCACATGTTGAAACATATCGCAATGGAAGCCGCGGACTTTGATTTGGTGGGAGAAGGTTGCCATGGCACAAAGGTATGTATTATCAGAATGAGTATTTTTATACAAAAATCAATATATGTATAATCAACCGATGTTACCTGCACAAACTTTTACCAGCAAAGTAATTATTGTAACCGGAGGAGGAACCGGATTAGGAAAAAGCATGACTAGGTATTTCCTTGAATTAGGAGCAACAGTAATTATCACTTCAAGAAAGATTGAAGTACTTTCAAAAACAGCAGAAGAATTATCAGCAGCTACCGGATCCACATGTATTCCTATAGTTTGTGATGTTCGGGATTATGATGCAGTTGAACACATGTTACAATCAGCGATCGAGAAATGCGGCAAAGTAGATATGCTGGTAAATAACGCTGCAGGCAATTTCATTTCACCAACAGAACGATTAAGTCACCGCGCTTTTGATTCTGTTGTTGACATCGTTTTAAAAGGCACCTATAATTGCACACTTGCATGCGGGAAATATTGGATAGAAAATAAACTTTCGGCAAGTGTATTAAATATTGTTACAACATATTCATGGACAGGAAGCGGCTATGTAGTTCCAAGTGCATGTGGTAAGGCGGGTGTTCTTGCGCTAACAAGATCACTTGCAGTTGAATGGGGAAAATATCATATCCGTCTAAATGCAATTGCTCCCGGTCCATTTCCTACTGAAGGTGCATGGAGCAGATTGGTACCTCCTGGCATGGAAGATGATTTTGATATGGCAAAAAAGAATGCCGTTGGTCGATTGGGAGAGCATCAGGAGTTGGCAAATTTAGCAGCATATCTGCTATCTGATTTTGCTGCTTTCATGACAGGTGAAGTTGTTGTAATCGATGGCGCAGAATGGCTCAAAGGAGCCGGCGAGTTTAACATGCTTGATAAGTTACCAACTCAGCTTTGGGATATGATGGAACTGATGAGGAAGGAGAGAGGAGAGAGGAGAGAGGAAAGAGAATAGGATGTGAAATTGAAATGGTATACTCATTGAGATTTTTGCCGGAGTTAGCAAGTTTGCCGGTTAGCAAGTAAGCAGGTGTGTCTAGTGTCACGCAAAGACGCGAAGAGGCTAAGGCGCTAAATATTGAGAATAGACAGTCTAAGGTATTATTTACCTAGATGTGACAATAAATTTGGATAATCAATTATCTTTATTTTGTCTATGAAAACGAGGTTGTATACCATACTACTATCAATTATCGTCACAACTAATAGTGGTAAAGCTCAAAACTGGGATTTATTTCCATATGGCGCTAAACTTTCATATCTGGAGAGATCAACCACCAGATTCTCGGTATTATGTAACGACTCAATCAACTTTGACGGATTAAATACTATCTATTTTTGCAATGCTAAAGCTCCTAAATCATCATGGCAACATTGTTACGATCTTCTTAATGCAAGCATTCCATATAAAGGCAATAAAATATATTTCACAGGTAACGGAAATGAATATCTGATTTACAATAACATTGATTCGACAAACGGATTTTATTTTAATACTGACATTGGGTTAGGTGATTTTTGGGCTGTCCCCATCGTAAATCCCGCTTCATTATATGATGAATTGACAGTTACATTTGATTCAATCGACTATATTAATGTACTTGGAGATTTTGACAGCGTTCGCTATTATTCAATTGGAGTTTCTCCGGAGCCTGAGGAAGGAACGATATTCGAAGGCAATGTTTTTACCTTGTCAAAGAACCATGGACTGCTTTCATTTCCGAATTTTGGCAGGCTCGTGAATGGCGTGTTCTGTCCTGATTGTCTGCTGATGAAAGACTTGGTTGGATTTATTCAAACTGATGACACCCTGGGCTTAACCATTCCGAAATGGTCGGATTATATTCAATTGCAGCCGGATGACATATTAGTATATAGCTCAAGCACAATCATATCCAGCCATGGTGTAAATGATGTAGATTACTTCGTAGATAAAATCACATCTGTCGACAAATATCCTGACTCAATTGTAGTTAATTTCATTAGAAATGATATTTATCCCGGACGAAATCTATTTAGCAGAAGTGTGGTTCAAGCATTATTTGAGGGTTATAACAGTTCATACCATTATGGCGCTTTTGAAGGAAATCACCCTACACTAACTGATGGCCTAGAAGACGGATTCTATTATATTAGTTCAAGTGACGGGTATAATATCAATTCAACAAGGTTTGAAAATGCAACATGCATAGAATATTCTTTAACACAAGCTTATGTTGATACTGTGGATTGTACTCGGCACGCATATTCACCTACAACTTATTCTATTTCAAGTGGTATAGGACTCATTTCTTCCTATGCAAATATTTACGGATGGGTTTATACTCAAACGCTCGTTGGTTCAATTCTCTCAGGACACGCCTCAGGTGAAATTTTCGCATCTCAATTTGGCGCATCGAATAAAGCTGTAATTGAAATTCAACTTCTCCCAAACCCAACATCTGATGTAATTATCCTGCCAATAGCATGCAATGAAAATGAGTCATATCAGGTTTACAATCAATATGGTTCACTTGTAGGTCGCGGCCCTGCAGACAATCCTGTTATTAATATTAGTGATCTAGCTTCAGGTATGTATGTTGTTTTTGTAAAACATGATAACTTGAATTATGCAGGTAAATTCCTAAAGCTTTGATGAACGTATACTGACCTTAAACTCAAATAATATTTACTTCCGGAGAGATTGCGATATTGAATTTGGCCAGTATTGATTGTTGAATTTCCTTGGAAAGTGCTAAAATTTCATTACCACTTGCGCCTCCATAATTCACTAAAACCAAGGCTTGATCTTTGTGAGCTCCTGTATGTCCGACAATTTTACCTTTCCAACCACACTGCTCAATCAACCATCCGGCAGGTACTTTAATTTTATTAGGAGTAGTGGGATAACCGGGTATTGTTGGATACAATTGTTTCAATTCATCATATTGTTCAACTGCAATTTCAGGATTCTTAAAGAAGCTGCCGGCATTCCCTAAGACTACGGGGTTCGGCAATTTGCTTTGACGGATATAAATTACTGCATCAGAAATGTCTTTTATTGTCGGTTCAACAATTCCCCTTTCTGCCAAAACCTGCTTAATTGCGCCATAATTGATTTGCAGTTCCGGATACTTGGAAAGACGCAAGGTGACATCAGCTATAAAATATTTTCCTTTCAATTGATGCTTAAATACCGATTCTCTGTATCCGAAAGCACACATCTCGTGATTGAATAATACTTCCTCACCTGTTAGAAGATCGATAGCCGTCAATTGTTCAAATACATTAGTAAGTTCAACACCGTATGCGCCTATATTTTGCATTGGCGCTGCACCAACTGTACCAGGGATAAGACTCATATTTTCTATTCCACCCAATCCACGCGTCACGGTAAACATTACCAGATCATGCCATACCTCACCACTTCCTGCGGTAATCCATATATGCCTATTGTCTTCTTTTGTAATATAGATCCCTTTACATTCATTCTTGATAACAAGTCCATTAAAGTCTTTGGTAAACAGCACATTACTTCCGCCACCTAAAAACATATGGCTTGATTGCAAAGTGCCTGCATGAATGAGTTCACGAAGGTCAGATACCGTTTTGATACTGGTAAACGCCGACGTCTGCACCTCTATTCCAAAGGTATTGAAGGGTTTTAAAGAGACGTTGTGTTGAATTTGAACCATCATTACAAGTATGCTAGCCTGCCCGGCATGCCCTTTAACAGGTAACTTTTAGTATTTTTACGTAAATTTAGGTATTCGGCTATCGCCACTCAGTAAACTTTTCAACATGCTCAAAAACCAAGTTCGGCTTGCGATTATACTGATTACGGGTATTATTTCCATGGTAAGCACCAATGCTTTCAGTCAGAATTACAGATTGGTTGACAAGGACAGGGAAATGACTTTTGCAAGGCTTTCAGTAACCGGCAAGGATAGTCTATTCTATTTTATTAAAACAGATTCTGTGGCATTGGAAGGGCTTGATTCTGTTTATTATTTCAGTACACAATTCCAAAATGTAGCAGGTGACCCGGATTGCGAATGGGTACGCACTGATACAAGCATCTTAGGATTTAAAATGCTGATCAAACCTGATGCACAAGCTACGCATGTCTTTTTTAATCAACATGGCGATAGCATATTTATTAAATCGGTTGTAAACATAGGTGACTATTGGACTGTGTACAAATGGCCTGATGGTTCATTCATTAAAGCTACCGTTGTAAATAAATTGGAGCGAACAATTTTACCCGATGTGGAAGATACCATTCTCCGAATACAATTCACAGTTTTCAATGCATTAAATGTCATCATGCCAGATAGTTTCCCTACAGAAACAAAAATGGATATTTCTAAATTTCATGGGCTCACTGAATTTTTTAATTTCAATATATTTCCTCTTCCCGGAGATAGTATTGGACGAGTGCTTCGCGGACTTACGAATCCGTATGAAAACATAGTTGATGTAGATGCTTACAGAGCATATAATTTTTCCTTGGGATATGAATTTCACTATCGAGAAACATCAGTCCCTGATAATCAAAGTGATGCCGATAAACGTATAAGCGCAATAAAGTACTTTATCCAGACTAAAACACCTCTACCCGATGGTGTCAGCTATCAAGTAGAGCGTGTGCAATATGACACCCTTTATAACGATGGCGTTCCATCGGTCAACTTGAAATGGGACACAATTGAATTAACATTTAATTATGCCGATTTTGCATATTTAGATGCACACGAATTTACGCTTTTCGATCATATACATGCCGGTTACTCAGATTGGGTGAAAGACACCAGTCTCTATGAAGGTGTCCCGCATAAAAATGTATATGATCATTATGTTTACAACGATGCCACATATTGCCTTTCAAACCCTGATAATATCAGTCAACCGGTTGAAATTGTCGGTGATGGCCTGGGGCAAATTTATTATCTTGATTCACTATCAGCCGATGCATATTATGAATTAAGCATGGTTTATTTTCAAGTGGGTTTAATTACTTGGGGGACACCTTATGACTTCAGCAGTTTGGACGTAGCGATTAATCAGCTTGCGGTTGAACATTTATATGTTTACCCAAATCCAACGCTCAACTATTTGCATATAGGAATTCCGGTTCAGGATGATACTGAAATGTTTATTTTTGATATTCAAGGGCGATTGGTGCAGAAACCGGTCATGCATCAAGGATTGATAAATGTGAGCAACCTTAGTCCGGGTATGTATACTTTAGCAGTTTATTCAGAAAATAGTTTCAAAAGCGCTACATTTATTAAGGAATAATAATTCCGAATCAAACACTACTTTCAAATTCATTAAATTAGGGCAACAGGAGATACACAGTATAAACACTCACTTCCCCTTCACCCTATTCAACCCGGCTTTGGCCAGGCCGTCAAGACTGGTTTGGTATTCTTTGTTGTCGCTGTCGACACACTTTTGGTAGTATTTGCGGGCATTGGGATAATCTTTTTGTGTTTCGAAGATAATACCCAGATAATATGCAGAGGCTGCTGCATAATAGTATGGCAAGGTCTCGCCATTTTTAATGGTAGCCAGATAAAAACCTTTGGCTTTGTCGGGCTGTTTTGCCATATCGTAAATGCGACCGGCACGATAGGTAAATTCAACCTTGTCTTTTTTATCGGAAAAGCTATCTACGCTCTTTCCTTCCAATAATTTTAATGCCTCTTTATAATAGCCGCCATCGAATAACAGTCGCGATTTCAATAGGGTAACATTGGGCACATGACCGCTTTCTGCTTCATATAATGCTTGCTTATCATCATCGATGAGATCATCACCGCGCGATTTTACATAGTATTGATATTCCCAATATTTATCTTTATCACCTCTGATTAAAGCCAGCCATCCTAACTTTTGGTAAGCTTCTTTGATGTAATTTTTCCCTTTATAGTTTTTCAGAAATCGCTCGAAATATTGCGCACCATCGGAATCTAATTTACGCGCTTTAGCAAGGCCTACCATGAAATCGAGGTAGTGATATGGCAAATATTCACTTCCCGAGGGTCTGGACTGTAAGGTCTGCAAAGCCAGATCATTTCTTCCTGTTCGCATAGCAACGCTGGCTTTACAAAATACATTGATGAGATTTGTTTTTGTGTCGAGGTCTTTCACAATATCCCAGGCGGTTTGTGCATCATGACCGAGGTATAAGGCTATAAATGCGTAATAGAGATAAACCTCTTGTTTAAACACGAAAGTATTCGTTTCTGAGTATTCTAATATTGATTCCAATTCCCGCAATCCCTGGTCAATGGAACCATCCATACCGAGCATATTTATCCCCCATTTATACTGATCAGGAATGGCACCAACGATGGCGTGAAGCATACCAAGGCTTTTATTATTAGCAATAAAATCAGGGAATTTTTTCTGATTCTCCTCTAATAATAAATAGGCCTTTCGCACATCGGTAAAGGCCCCTACATATTCTTCAAATTTAAGTTTGGAAAACGCCCATTGAATGGTTACTTCAGCCTGACAATACAGATAATAGGGTGAGGTTTGATCGCCGGTTTTCAGTTTGTCGAGGCGAGTAGATTTATTTTTCTCAAGAGATTTAAACTGATCGGGGTCTTCATTTATATAAGTAGTTAAAAAATCGATGTAATTTTCAATCAGGTAGGGAATGAGATTGGATGGATTTTCTTTTTTCTCTTTGTCGAGAAGCGCCCTACCCTTTTCGAGACGAAGCTCCTGTATGTAAGTATATGCTTCAACACAACGAGGGTTGAAATCATATTTCTGGGCGATGGCGCTTGCGGGAATGAAAAATGCCATGAACAATACGATGATATATTGCTTCATGGCATTTTGGTGTTTTAGTTTATATTATGCTTCCATTACCGACTCATCAACAAGGATGCGTCCGCAGTGTTCGCAGATAATGATATTTTTTGATTGTTTGATCTCTGCCTGACGTTGTGGAGGCACAACTGAGAAGCAACCACCGCATGAATTACGTGCTACTGAAACAACAGCAAGTCCGTTGCGATATGATTCACGAATGCGATAATAAGCCTGGATCAAACGTGGCTCGAGGTCTTTTTCTGCTTTCTCTACTTTTTTAGCGAGTTCAGCTTCTTCTTTTTCAGTTTCACCGATGATGCGTTCGAGTTCCTCTTTTTTCTTTTTAAGATCTTTCTTCTTATTATCAAGGATCACTTTCGCTTCTTCGATGGTAACAGATTTCGCTTCTTTGGCAAAATTTGCTTCACGAATTTTCTTCTCGCTCAATTCGATATCGAGTTTATTCAATTCGATCTCTTTTGTAAGCGCATCAAACTCGCGGCTATTTTTTACTGCATTCTGTTGTTGCTCATATTTTTTAATGTGAGCTTTAGAATTGGAGATGGTTGTTTTGCGATTTGAAATCTCTGTTTCAATATCTTTCAATTCATTCTCCAGTTTTCCCATCCTTGTTTCAAGACCTGCAATTTCATCTTCCAGATCGCTCACTTCCATGGGTAATTCGCCCTTCAGGGTAGTGATATCATCGATCTTAGAATGTATTCTCTGGAGTTTCCAGAGTGCTTGCATGCTTTCTTTTACTGACATTTCTTTCGCAACAGCCATAGCTTATAGATAGTTGATTGGATTGGTATTAACGTTAGACAAACGGACTGCAAAGTTAGCAAATTTTTCGCTAATAGCCCTTGCCAGCAGGTCTGAGGTATATTGTTCGCTTTCAAAATGGCCGATATCTACCAGCAAAATGCGTCCTTCGGCATCGAAAAACTGGTGGTACTTGACGTCTGCGGTGATGAAAGCATCAGCTCCGGCTGCAATAGCATCCTTTATCAAAAAGCTTCCGGAACCGCCACAAAGCGCAACTTTCCTGATATCGCGACCCAAAAGCGCCGTATATCGAACTCCTTTTGCCTGCATTTTTCCGGCTACCATGGCCAAAAATTGAGATTCTTCCATAGCCTGGGGCAATTCTGCAATCCATCCGCTTCCCACTCCCTTATGATTGTTGCCAAGTGCGTAAAGGTCGTAGGCTACTTCCTCATAAGGATGGGCCTTTAAAAGCGCACGAAGCACGGCAGTTTCAGCCCACTGCGGATAAATGACTTCTATCCTGGTCTCCGCTTCCTCATGGTCCACCCCTCTTTTGCCAACAAATGGATTTGCCGTAGCATCAGCCCGAAAGGTGCCGGCGCCATCTACATTAAAGCTGCAATGATCATAATTCCCGATATGCCCCGCGCCGGCTTGAAAAAGTGCTTGTCGCACCTCACCTGCATGCGCTTCAGGAGCAAATGTCACTAGTTTTCGGAGCAATCCGGGCTTGGGTTGTAATACCCTACCGTGCACCAACCCCAATTTTTCGGCGATCATAGCATTAACGCCCGTCTCAACATTGTCCAGGTTGGTGTGAATGGCATAGATGGCAATATTGTTGCGCACAGCTTTGATAATAATGCGTTCGGTATACGTTTTTCCGGTAAGCCTCTTCAAACCCGTAAAAACTACAGGATGATGGGCGACTATCATATTACATCCCTGCGCAATGGCCTCATCCACCACTGCCTCAGTAACATCGAGCGATATCAGGATTGCATTTACATCCTGCAGCGGATGCCCTGTTTGCAATCCGGCGTTATCATATGATTCCTGCAACGATAGTGGTGCTATCGTTTCCAAATAATGTGTAATATCGGCTACAGTCATACCTGCGAAGGTATAAAATGCCGGGAGGAAAAGATTTATACTTATTGAAGAATATGCGCCTCTTGCTGCGCTGCTGGACTACAATGTTGATCAGCGGGAACAGGATTATGCTGATCATGAGTGAATTGCGGGCTTACATAAGGAATTCCGAGATTAAGCCCACGCAGGATGAGGAGAATTGCAATTGTGATGCTGAATACGGGCAGGTATTTTCTGATAAATAACCGCTGCCTGAATCCCAGCCAGTTTCCGAAGGCGGAGAAAATGAACATTAAAGGCAGCGTACCTAATCCAAATATTATCATATACGCAGCACCCACAAAAGTATTCCCTGATGCAATAGCGCCTGCTACAGCGAGATATACCAGTCCGCATGGTAAGAGCCCATTAAAAAAACCTAATGCCACAATACGAGAAGGACTTGATGATTTAAATGCTTGCGCGATTTTGCGTTGGATAAAATTTGTGTATTCTTTTATCAAGGGTAATTTAACAGATGAAGCGGCTCCCAGCCAAGTAATTAAAGCGATAATCAAAATCATTACGCCCATGCTAATAGCTGCAACTTGTTGTAATCCTACATAGTGAAACGTAACGCCGAGCGATCCAAATAACATACCGATAAGTGCATAAGCAAAAATTCTGGAAGCATTATATAACAGCGCGTTGATCACGGCATTTCCTTTTCCTTGCATATTAAACGACAGTGCAATTGGTCCGCACATGCCGGCGCAATGCAGGCTACCAAATAAACCGGTAATAAATGCCGTGATCAGAAGTGCTGTCACAATTTAATCAGCTTTTCTACGTAATAGGTTTTATCCTGCATGGTCCAGGTCATTTTCAAACGATAGACACCTGCGGAAAATTCACTTTTTGCAAATTGCTGAACACCTGAGTCGTTCATTTTAATTGGAGAACGCAGGTCTTGCTTTGCATCGCTGGGTTTGTAAAAATATGCTTCCCCGCTTTGCATAGCTGCAAGAGATGCCGGAAAGTGAATATCGATGGATTCGTTTCCTACGGCCACATCAATAGAATCGGCAAATGGCAAGGCATTTTCTGTTGCATTAATACGGTCCTGATACTTTAGCTCATCGGCATAATAATCCTCTGATACCAAATCAAAACCATTGTTAAAGCTTTTGAACACCATCACCATAATGAGTGCAACAAAGCCAACATAAACTAGTAAAATACTTCTACCCCAATTCATAGTTATTTCTTTTTAGAAACAGGTCCAAAAAAAGTTGTTTTTACTGTACTGATTTTCTTATCATCATTATAAACACCGATCTGAACGTCCATTTTCATGGTATGTATCTGATCTCTTGATAACACTATAAAGAATTTACCTTCTGCAAGGTCTTCCGAATTAATATGCATTTCGTTCCCGATCATTTCTACTTTTCCGTCAACATTTTCCAATTTCAGATGGATAGGGAAACTTTCGTGCGTTTTATTTGCCACTTTAATATTATAAATATTAGTAACCAAAACGCTATCTCGTTTTTGATATAATTGTCCTGAAGAGCGCGTTACTGTAGCTGTCACATCTTTTCTTGTAGCCAATAAAGTTGTAAGCACACTCACTAATAATAGCAATACCAGTGAATAGGCTTTCATGCGCGGAGTGAACTTCAATTTCTCACCGGTTACAATATTGTTCTCAGAAGAATATCGCACTAATCCGCGAGGCTTGTTGATTTTATCCATGATAGAATCACATGCATCGATACAAGCAGTACAGTTTACACATTCCAGCTGAGTTCCGTTGCGAATATCAATTCCTGTTGGACATACGCGTACACACAAACCGCAGTCGATACAATCGCCGAGTTGTTTATCCTCTTCGCCATGCTTATGATGTCCACGAGGTTCACCGCGTTTATAGTCATATGCAACTACTATCGAGAATTTATCCAGTAGCACGCCCTGCAAACGACCATAAGGACATGCGAAGGTGCAAATCTGCTCGCGCAAGAATGCAAAAACAATAAAAAATGCAAATGAGAACACCATCATGATAGCCAGTCCACCCACATTTTCCTTCAGTGGTTCGGTTATGATCTCGTAGAGTCGGTCTACACCTATTATATAAGCGAGAAAAGTATTTCCTACTAAAAATGAGAAGAGGAAGAAAACCACTTGTTTACCGCCTTTCCTCAATATCTTTTCTGTATTCCATTGCATTTTTGCCAGTTTGCGTTGATGTTCGGCAGTTCCTTCAAACAGGTATTCGATTTTGCGAAATACCATTTCCATGAAAACTGTCTGAGGACAAATCCATCCGCAGAACAAACGCCCGTAGAGTACTGTAAAGAAAATGATGAATACCAGGAAGGTGAGCATACCGAGTGCAAACAAATAAAAATCCTGAGGCCAAAAAATTACGCCGAACAGGATGAATTTGCGATCCGGAATATTAAAAAGGAATATTGGTTCGCCATGTACCTTGATAAAAGGGAGGGCGAAAAATGCAATCAGATAAACATAACTGATAATTGTTCTCCAGTTATAAAATCTACCTGATGGTTTTGCTGCGAAGACCCATTTGCGATGGCCTTCTTCATCTGCTGTGTAGATGATGTCGCGGAACGACTTATCGTCTTTCATAACACTTTTCTTTCTTCTGCCTGAAAAAAAATAACGTCGGTCTATTCATAGCCTGCGAACAGACCGACGTTGATTGTTATTTATTGCATTACAGTAGTTGCCGGATTTTGCACAGTAAGACTATCAGGAGTTACCGCTGATGTGTCTGCCGGTGCAGCTTCTCCACCTTCAACATACAATGCACCTTCCGGAGCTTTTGCGTTTGCAGGATTGGAACCATGTAATGATTTAATATAGTTTGTTACTTCAAATATCTGCTTAGGATCTAGCACTTCCTGCCAACTTGCCATTGCTTTACCCTGAACACCATATTTCACGGTTTTAAAAAGATCGTTGATTTTTCCGCCGTGAATCCAGTAGTCGTCGGTTAGGTTTGGCGCAGTGGTAGTTCCTTCCGCGTTAGCACCATGACAAGGAACACAATATTGCTGAAAGGTAGATTTACCGTTAGCCAATACGGCAGCATCTGTTGAAAGGATTACAGTATTTTCATCATAATTGGCCCCTGCTGCTGCGAGGTAAGCTGCTTTTTCAATTTCAGCTTTTTCTACAGAAGCATTGTATTCATCAATTTGTGTCGGGCCGTTGCCGATGTTATAATACCACAAGTAAACAATTGCGAAGCCGATGGTAAAGAAGAACATATATTGCAACCATGGTGGCATACCGTTATCCAATTCATGGATTCCATCATAATCATGGTCGGAGATCAACATTTCATCTTCGCGCTCAATTGGCACTTTGTAATTCCATTTCTCCCACAATTGCGATAACCAAGTTTCTGCTTTTCCGGTAGCTTCGAGTTGTTCTTTTTTCGAAAGTTGCAGCAACATGATACTCATATATGCAATTGCAAGCACTTCGATAGCTATCAGAATGTATAATGGCAGGTAGTCACTTTGCAACAGGCCACTAGCAGGTGCCGCAGCAGGAGCAGAAGCAGCTTGAGCCATGAGTGAATTTCCCGACATTAACATAACAGCAGTACCTACCAATGCTAATATTTTGGTGGTATTACCGCGATCGGAGATTTTCTTTTTTGCGCCCCAGATGACTACTTCAGCCAATGCATAGATCACATATAACAGGATAACTGCCACTGCAATCAATAGCCAAAATAGTCCGTCGTGAACATACCAGTTCTTTTCAGGAGCAGGAGTGGTTTGCGCCATAAGCGGTGTTGTCATTAACACAGCGCCAAGGGCAACCATCAGGTGTTTATTTAGGATCAGCTTTTTCATTTCACTGATGATTTGAAGTTGAGTGAATTGGTTGATTGTCTTCCAGCGGAATCTGTTTGCATTCGTCGACAGAACTTTTACTCATTCTGCTTACCCAGACAAACAGTCCGATGAAGAAAGCGAAGAAAATAATCAGCGATATAATCGGGTAAATACTTACGCCGTTGATATCTGATAAATAAGCCATGAAGTTCATATCAGCAGATTATTTTGTGTTAGAAGCATTTAATGCATTTTCTGTTTCGAGGTCTTTACCTAATCTTTGGAGGTATGCAATGATGGCAATAACCTCAACAGTAGGTGCAGTCTCGATATCATCTTTCTTCAAACTGGCGGCGATCTCTTCTGCTTGTTTCATCAGGTCGTCATTTGCGATCTGATCATAACCTTCAGGATATGGAACACCGAGTTTTTGCATGGCTCTGATTTTAGCAGGAGTGGTTGTGATATCCAACTCATTTTCATGCAGCCATGAATATTCAGGCATCACTGATCCGGCCGACAATGATCGTGGATCGAGCAAGTGCATATAATGCCATGAGTCTGATTTTTTCAACCAGCCCACACCTTCGCGAGCCAAATCCGGACCTGTGCGTTTTGATCCCCACTGGAATGGGTGATCGTACACAAATTCACCGGCTTTAGAATATTCACCATAACGCTCAGTTTCTGAACGGAACGGACGAACCATTTGGCTGTGGCATACATAACATCCTTCCCTAACATAAATATCGCGACCTTGTAATTCGAGCGGTGTATATGGTTGAACTGCACTGATGGTAGGAATATTACTTTTCACCAGGAATGTAGGAACCAATTCTACAACACCACCAATAATTACCATGACAAGTGCCAATACCATGAATTGAACAGGGCGACGTTCGAGTGCTCTGTGCCAGAATTCATTTTTAGGTACTTTCACTACACGTTCCATTTCAGGCACTTCAACATCTTCATTATTTGCAAATGAACCTTGTTTTGCTGTTTTAACCAGGTTATATGCCATCATGAATACACCAACCAGATACAGAGTACCACCAATTGAACGCATCAGATACATGCCTTTTAATTGTGTACTTGTTTCGAGGAATGAATATGTAAGGTGTCCATCAGGTGTGAAATCTTTCCACATCAAGGCTTGTGTGAAACCACCCCAATACATTGGAACGGTATAAATAAGGATACCTAATGTTCCAATCCAGAAATGGAGATTTGCCAATGATTTAGAGTAAAGTGTTGTTCTCCACATTTTAGGTATCAACCAATACAGGATACCGAAGGTGAGGAATCCGTTCCAACCGAGAGCACCAATGTGTACGTGTGCCACGATCCAGTCGGTGAAGTGCGCGATAGCATTTACATTTTTCAATGAAAGCATTGGGCCTTCGAAAGTTGACATACCATAAGCAGTTACGGCAACCACCATGAATTTCAATACTACATCTTCACGTACTTTATCCCATGCACCGCGGAGCGTAAGCAATCCGTTCACCATACCACCCCATGATGGCGCAATCAACATTACTGAGAATACGGTTCCCAATGTTTGAGCCCAGTGTGGCAATGCAGTATATAATAAGTGGTGAGGACCAGCCCAGATATATAAGAATATCAATGTCCAGAAGTGAACGATGGAAAGCTTATATGAATAAACCGGTCTGTTAGCTGCTTTAGGTAAGAAGTAATACATCAAACCCAGATATGGTGTAGTAAGGAAGAATGCAACCGCATTGTGACCATACCACCATTGCACAAGCGCATCTTGCACACCGGCGTATATAGAATAACTTTTTGTAAGTGAAATTGGAAGCTCTAAAGAGTTAACAATATGCAGCATGGCAACCGTAACAAATGTTGCGATATAAAACCAAATACCCACATAAATATGACGC
Source organism: Chitinophagales bacterium (assembly GCA_019694895.1). Lineage (GTDB taxonomy): Bacteria > Bacteroidota > Bacteroidia > Chitinophagales > BACL12 > UBA7236. Next base: position 21,663 of record JAIBBA010000005.1, on the reverse strand, counting down.
TCGCGACGCTTGATGATGGTACCCATCATATTGATACCGAATACCACCCAAATCAATGCTATCAAAATATCGATAGGCCATTCAAGTTCGGCATATTCTTTACCGGTGGTGATACCCATGCTGAGTGAAAGTGCGGCAAGCACGATGATCAACTGCCATCCCCAGAAGTGAAGCTTGCTGAGAAAATCGCTGAGCATACGTGTTTTACACAAGCGTTGCAATGAATAATAAACGCCCATGAAGATACCGTTACCTACGAAGGCAAAAATCACGGCGTTCGTGTGAATTGGTCGGTCGCGGCTGAAGGTTAATACCGGCACACCTAAATTGAGTTGTGGGAACACGAGTTCTAACGCGATCCACAAACCAACGGTCATGCCAATAATTCCCCAAAAAACAGTTGCTATCGCAAACCATTTCACAATCTTGTTGTCATAACTGACTTTTACGAGATCCATAATTAACTATTTAGGTTTATTGGTTGAATGTGATTTCTCTATATATTTTTCGTCGTCGAAAAGCATGCGGATACCAGGGGTGATATCATCTTCAAACTGCCCTTTCTTAACCGACCATATGAATGCAAACAGAAAACCTGCAGCTACCAGTACACTTGCTATTATCAATATCAGAATTACACTCATAATCAGACGCTAAGTTGATAATAACCAAATCCGACACAGATGACATACTTCACGACAAAAGGTGACTTTTATCATCTTTTGACGAAGGGGTCAAATCCATAAATTTGATGAAACGCTTAGGCAGCAAGTCTTTTGACAAAAAACGGAATGCAAAAAATGACAGTTTAGACAAATAATAAATTGTCAATTGCCGGCACAGAATCACTGAAGATTTTGCTTATCAGGAAGCTCGATTTTTACCCATTACCCATTTAGCTGCAAGGGTGGTCATACCTGTTGTGAATGAAACAATGGTGATGGTACTTAATGGCATTAATATTGCTGCGACTACAGGAGAAAGTGATCCTTGCAATGCAAAGTACAGCCCAATCACATTATAAATGATGCTTAACACAAAACTACCTATAATGATACGTCGAGCAGCAGTAGCATATTTGAACAACGCAGGCAGATTAATCAATTGTTTTACATCCATTACCACATCGCTGGCAGGTGTGAAATTACTGCTTTGAGCAACAGCAATACCTGTTTCACTTTGTTGCAATGCTCCGGCATCATTCAAGCCATCACCCAACATCATGACCTTGCGATGGCGCTGTTGCAATTGTTTAATGAATTTAAGTTTATCGTGAGGCGACTGGTTGAAGAACATATGTTCTGCAGGAAAATATTGAAGCAAATATTCCTTGTCTGCATCATTATCGCCACTTAAAATATAGACATCATACTGCTGTTTTAGTCTTGAAATCATGTCATCAAGACCTGCACGGTATTTATTCGCAAAACGGAATCTGCCTCTCACCACATTATCAATGGCAATGTATGCAATACCATGTTCTTCCTGAAGGGCATTAGGAACCCCTACAAATTTTGCAGAACCTATTTGAATATGCACCTGATCAACCATTCCTTCAATTCCAGCCCCTGTAAACTCTTTAAAGTTCTCGACTGCATACAACATCGTATTTCCCAAAAAACGCACAATAGCTTTACTGTAAGGATGTGTAGATTGCGCTGCCACTACTGCTATCATGTGCTTTTCTACACTTGAAAGCTCCTCGCCGATATATTCTGTTGATGTTGTATTTGATTGAGTGAGTGTGCCTGTCTTATCAAAAACAATGGCATCAGTCTTGGTCATTTTTTCGATTACCAGTGCATTTTTAAGATAGATACCGTATTTACCGAAATAGCGTATGGCATTGCCATTGGTGAATGTTGCCGATAACAATAATGCGCATGGACAGGCTACAATCATGGGGGTTATTAATGAATCAAGTGCACGTTGATAATCGCCCTGCATGATCCAGTATCCACAGGCAATTGCAGAAACGATGAGTACAATCAACGCAAAATATCTACCGAGCATTTGAACAAATGATTGACGTTCATCTTCCTTGCGTGAAACATCAATATTATTCCACAATTGGGTCAAATAACTTTGCGATACTTCCTTCACCACTTTTAATTCAATAGCTGCGCCTGTCTGTCGTCCGCCTGCATAAACTAATTCACCAATGCGTTTTTCAATTGGTTCAGATTCACCGGTTACAAAGCTGTAATCAATTTGTCCTTTCCCTTTCACCAGTAAGGCATCGGCAGGAATCAGTTCATTATTTCTTACAACAATAAGATCACCTGTTTCGAGCGCTGATAGTGGCTTTTCTACCTCTTCACCTTTTTTCAACAGCGAAACGGAAAGGGGAAAATAACTGCGATAATCGCGGTCAAAGGAAATTGTTTTGTAAGTGAGGTCCTGAAAATACCTTCCAACCAACATAAAGAATACAATTCCGGTCATGGAATCGAAATAACCGGGACCATGCTCTACAAAAATGGCATAAAGACTTCTGGTGAAGGTTATAATTATCGCCAGTGCAATTGGCACATCGATATTGAGGAATTTATTTTTAATGCTCTTCCATGAAGAAACATAGAATTCACTCGCGCAATAGAAAAATACAGGGAGAGCCAATGCGAGTGAAAGAAATCTGAACATACTTTGCAATCCTGCATCGGTCACTTCACCGCCTGCCAGATATTCGGGAAAGGAAAGCATCATCACATTGCCAAATGCAAACCCCGCAATCCCAATTTTAATTAGTCGAGAGCGCTGTAATGTTTTTTCAGGTTTTTTATCCATGTCGCTCATACTCAACAATGGCTCATAACCAACGCTGTCGAGTAATGCGGCGACTTTACTCAATGCCAATTCACGTTCATCAAAAACGACAGAAACTTCTTTTTTAGGAAAATCGACACGTGATTGAATTATTCCGGGATGCAATTTATGCATGTGTTCAAGCAGCCATATACATGAACTGCAGTGCATGGCAGGGAGATAAAATGTAACATGCGTTTGGTTACCATCAGCAAACCGAACAAAATTTGCACGCACTTGTTGATCATCGAGTACAGCGTATTTACGGATATCTGTTTTATTGCGTTGCTGCACACCCGGATGTGCGGTCATATCGTAATATGCACACATATCGTTATCCTGCAAAATCTCATACACAGTTTTGCATCCGAAGCAACAGAAGTGTTTATCCTCTATCTCAAAAGTAGTATCCTTACATTGCTCACCGCAGTGGTAGCAAGTAAGCACAGATGTAGCATGTTGATGATCCTGCATGGGCTTGAATATGCCCCAAAGCTAGGATTGATGCTATCGCGCAAAAATGACTAATGTCACCATATTTGAAAAACAGCTTAATGAAGCACTATGAACCTTGCATAGTAGGCATTTTCCTCACTACGCCATATCACCATATAATTTCCTGAAGGCCAGCTATGGGTATCTATCGAGGTAGAACCTATGCCATTTTCAATACCGAACATATACTTTCCATTAGCATCGATGACATCAATTTTGCCATTTTCAGGCGACTGAATATTGATCAAGTCACCAGCGACCGAAGGAAAAGCATTGAAAACAAGTGGGTTGTAATTGTAAACCGGAACGATATCGTTATCTGTAATATTTACATCAAAGGTTGGCACACTCATGATCATGTAGTATGGATCTTCGGTAGTAATATTTACTGAAACGTAACCCTTATGATCACCTTCAATCAAGTGGTCATCCACAATTTTAATACGAACAGTCTGAAAGATCAAGGCCGAGTCGCTGCGGAATTTATATTTCACCAGTCCACCAGGTCCTTTACCCAGATCGAGTTGCACATCCGGTGTAAGTTCAATCGTCACGGGATTTAATGGAATACTGTTTAGTTTAATCAAGATATCTAATGAAGTATCACCTTCTACCCCGGCCAAACCAAAGGTGTCGAGGAAGATAATACCCGGTTCAAGGTCATTGTCAAAAATGGTTACCGTTTGCGTAGGAATATCCATTAATGCATAATCGGGATCAATAGTTTCAAAATTAAAGCTGAAAGAGCCTGTATGTGTGCCTTCGAAATCGGCATCATCTACAGCCTTAATATTTAAGATGTGATCATTAAGTGCACTCGCATTTGGGGGGAAAATCATATAAACACCAACTCCGGGATCAGTTATTCGCAACTGCAGACTCGGATCAACCAATATTTTTACAGTATCTGTCGGTACCGACTGCAATGCAACTACTATTGGTAATTCACCGCCGGTTTCCGAAAGTTCAAGCACATCCGGAATAGAATATGTTAATCCGGGAGGATTGTCATTATCGATAATCGGAAATGTCATATCAGGCAAAGACATTGCATCATAGTACGGATCATTTGATTCTATGGATATCTGAATTGTCCCGCTATGGTCTCCTTCAAAAATATAATCATCATAAGCCCTTAATGACACTCCATCAAATGCGAGTGCAGCAGCTGTTGGTGGATATATGACTGTCACAGGTACATCTGCAATGCCTGTAACTCGCAATTGTGCATCCGGGTCAAAGGTTATAAAAACGGTATCAGTCGGAATGCTTGATAATCTGATGAGCAAATCTACACCAGACAATCCTTCTTCAAGAGTAGTATCAGGCGGGAAATCCAGAATTAATGACGGGACTTCATCGTTATCGATGATACTCCAAGTGATTGGATCGATGGTAAATGTCGAATAAACCGGATCATCCGTAACAATTGTAAAAGTTACGGTTCCGAAATGATCACCTTCATAAACAGCATCATCAACAGCACGAATACTTGCCCCATCGAATGACAAGCTTGAAGCATTTGGCAGATATTCTACGGTTACTGCCTCACCGGGTATTCCGGTAATGCGTAATTGATCGTCCGGATCTATAATTAGGAAAACAGTATCTGTAGGTATAGTTGCCATGGAGAACAACAAATCAATGCCTGTTAATCCCTCTGTGAGTGTTGTATCCATATCCACCGCTTGCACGATTCCCGGTGGCAGTTCATTATCCTCTATCGTATAACTGATGTCCGGAATTGCCAAGCCCGCATATTCAACTGCATCAGTAACAATTTCAAATGTTAGCGTCCCAAAGTGCCAACCTTCAAGAATTAGGTCGTTCCAGGGCTTCACCTTCACTTCTTGTTGTGAAAGGGCCATTGGGTAAGGAGTAAACCGCAAGGTGTCATTCAACCCAAAACCTCCTGCCACATTTAATTGATCGCCGGGGTGAATAATAACATAAACCGTATCAGTTGGAATAGTAGCCAAAGAAATTTTCAGGCTGGAATAAAGAGCTGGAAAGGCTTCCTTCAAGGTGTCGGGAGTGCTCTCGATGTTGAATGCAGGGTCAGTTGCACCCTCAGGGAGCGGTGATTTTGCAGCCGAGTCTGCGAATAAAATAAAGGGGAGCAGCACGAGTAATAGCACAAACAGAATCAGACGCCAGTCTACCTGCTCCTTGTTTAACAGCTTCATGGATGGTATTTCTGAGGATAAAACTACAGGTGTATACATAGGTTCACAACCGATTTCTAGCAAAATTGGTGTTTTTTGGGGTGAAATCACCTATCTAATGTACGGAATAACATTTCAGGAACAATTGTTGCGGTGAAATAGGCGTTTAGGGACTCAAAATTCCCGATCCACCCTAAATTTCAAGGCTTTGTACTTCATTAAAATGAGTTCTCGCTAATTTTACCACCCATATGATATCGTTTAAACGCTTCCTGTGCAGTCTATTCCTGATTTGCAGCCTACAAATTGTTCAGGCTCAAACGCAACCTATTGACCCTTCAGATGCCGAAACAACAAATGAAGAAAGTTCAAATGATGATGGAGATTCAGGTGATGACAAAAAGAATTGGGTAGACAATATTGTTGTAGGCGGTAATCTGGGTGCACAATTTGGACAGGCCACCTACATTGAGGCATCGCCAATTGTCGGATACAGGATTACAGAAATGCTAACCGCCGGTGTTGGATTTACCTATCAATATTTTAGCGAAAATTACAACCTTGCAACTTTTGCCGATTACAAAGCTCAAGTGTTGGGACCGAGAGTTTTTGTGCAACACGATTTAATTTATGGCTTATTTGCGCATGCAGAATTCGAGCATTCATGGGTCAAATTTACTTATGAAGATCCAACCTATGGCGAATACACCAATGACGTATCAGCATTATTCTTAGGCATGGGATATAATTACGAAGTTGGATCAAATTCTCGCTTCCAAATCATGTTATTATACGATGTATTGCACAATATCGAATCGATATATTATAGTCCATGGGTTGTTAGAATGGGCTTCAATATTGGATTGTAAAATCACAAAAAAATAATTAAATAAAAAAGCGACATACCGAAAGATATGTCGCTTTTCTTTTATTAGAAATGCATTAAATATCCAGGTTTGCGTATTTAGCATTCGCCTCAATGAATTCGCGGCGTGGTGGTACATCTTCACCCATCAGCATACTGAAAATATGATCTGCTTCAGCGGCACTATCAATTGTAACTTGGCGCAGGGTGCGGGTTTCAGGGTTCATAGTTGTTTCCCACAATTGCTCTGCGTTCATTTCACCAAGACCTTTGTATCGTTGAACGTGCACTGAACTTTCGCTTCCGCCTTTAGAAAAATCAGCCACTGCTGCTTTGCGATCTTCTTCATTCCAACAATAGCGTTGATCTTTTCCTTTCTTCACTAAATACAGCGGAGGAGTAGCAATATAAATATATCCTTGCTGCACTAACTCATAACATTTTCTAAAGAAGAAAGTCAGAATAAGTGTGGTGATGTGGCTACCATCGACATCGGCATCTGTCATGATGATGATTTTGTGATAGCGCAGTTTGGTAGTATCCAACGTTTTATCTTCTGCCGGCATAACACCCAGTGCCGTGAAAATATTTTTTATCTCTTCGTTATCAAAAATTTTCCAGTCGAGTGCTTTTTCAACATTCAATATTTTTCCACGCAGAGGCAGGATAGCTTGAAAAGTACGATCACGACCTTGCTTGGCTGTACCACCTGCCGAGTCACCCTCAACAAGATACAACTCACCGCGTTGTGGATCTTTATCTGTGCAATCGGCCAGTTTACCCGGCAAACCACCTCCACCGAAAGCACTTTTACGCTGCACAAGTTCGCGTGCTTTGCGGGCAGCGATACGTGCCTGAGCAGCAAGAATTACTTTACCGATGATAAGGCGTGCTTGTTTAGGATTTTCTTCCAGGTAGTTGAACAGCATCTCACCTGAAATAGTATCCACAATTCCGAGCACCTCATTATTTCCAAGCTTTGTTTTTGTCTGTCCTTCGAATTGAGGCTCAGGCACCTTCACAGAAATCAATGATGTAAGGCCTTCTCTGAAGTCATCACCACTGATTTCCACCTTAGCTTTTTCGAACATTCCTTCCTTATCGCCATAAGCCTTGAATGTTCTGGTAAGTGCGCGACGGAAACCGGCAACATGTGTTCCACCTTCAATGGTGTTGATGTTGTTGACGTATGAATGTACATTTTCGTTGAAAGAATCGTTGTATTGCAGGGCGATTTCAACGGCAACGCCATCGCGGGCACCTTCAGCATAAATTGGTTCGGGAATGATAGGCGTTCTGCTGCCATCAAGAAAGCGAACGAACTCAATCAATCCACCTTCACTATAAAATTCTTCTCTGACGAAATTACCTGCCTCATCGGCTGTGCGTTCATCGGTAAGGATGAGACGAATTCCTTTGTTCAAGTATGCCAATTCACGCAAACGCGCAGCTAAAGTATCATATCGGTATTCTGACACCGTAAAAATGGTATCATCAGGATGGAAGGTGATGATAGTTCCTGTGATATTTGATTCGCCAACTTCTTTTACGGCATAAAGCGGCTTACCCGTTTCGTATTCCTGCTTAAATATTTTGCCTTCGCGATGCACTTCGGCGGTAAGGTGAGTAGATAATGCATTCACGCAGCTAACACCCACGCCGTGAAGACCACCTGATACCTTGTATGAATCCTTATCGAATTTACCACCGGCATGCAGCACAGTCATAACCACTTCGAGAGCCGATCTATTTTCTTTTTTATGTAATTCTGTAGGAATACCCCGACCGTCGTCTTTCACACGGATACTATTTCCCGGAAGGATAGATACTTCGATATTCCTGCAATAACCTGCAAGGGCTTCATCGATAGAGTTGTCTACTACTTCATAAACGAGGTGATGCAGTCCTTTGAAACCGGTATCACCGATATACATGGCCGGGCGTTTCCGCACCGCTTCCAAACCTTCGAGCACCTGAATACTATCGGCACTGTAACCGTTATTCTTCTTTAATTCTTCTGCTTCTTTTTCCATGATTTTCACTTGCATTTCAGGAGTAAAAACACCCCTGTTTTGAGCGTCTGCAAAATTACCATTTTTACCCCTGATTACCTAGTAAAATCAAGGCATAAAAAAGGCAATTTATTCACGCCTAATGCACATTACCGAGGGTAGTAAAATGACCGGTTTATCGCCTGCAAAAAGAGGGCCATTTCCGGCTTGGAAATAAGATTACAGATCGTACAAAAAAGGAGGCAGGAGGAGTTATCCTCTGCATCGGACAGGAGGGCTATGGATTATTAGTGGCCGTTGGTATTTCCACCGCGTTTGCCTTTGATATATTCTATCACAAACAATCCGCCAACAACAAGGATGTAGCAAACGATAACAAGACCTACAAAAAACTGAGAACTCATGATGCAGTTATTTAGGACAAAGGTATACATCCTGATGAAAATTTTAAATCATTAGGGGCAAAAACTGTGCATAACCTCAAATTGGTGAAAATCTGGTATTGTTTTTGGGATTATCTTCGTCGCAAAATAGCACTTTCATGAAGAAATTCCTCACTATCGTATGCCTGATGGGCTCAGTGGCCGCATTTGCCCAGAAAGGCGAAAAAGTAGAAAGGCCCGCATTTCCTGTCGACGAAGAAACAAAACTGGTAACTTATACCGATGTTATTCAAGTTCCCGGCATTACAAAAGACTCACTGTACAATGTAGCTATGGAATGGATGAAGAAATTCTATAAGAGTCCAAGCCAGGCTATCAAAAGCCAAAGCAAAGAAGATGGCGTGATTGAGATCAAGCATCAGTTTCAGCTTACGCGCGACGAAAAAGGACAAACCGTAAAAGCTGCGCAGATCAATTATTATCTGACATTGCAGTTTCGCGACGGCAGGTTCAAATACACAATAACCAAGATACATGTTGAAGGTCCTTCCTACTTCGGAATTGAAAAGTGGATCAACGAAGAAAACTTTGCAAAGGATGAGAATGTTACCGGCTATCTGGTTCAGATAGAGGACTTTATGAATAAACTCACTGAAAGTCTCGATTCTGAATTACGCCCTGCCGCTCCTAAAAAAGAGGAAGAATGGTAAAATAAATCATCGAAATTGTGCGGTAGGAAGGCAAAATCCGGATACAGACAACCGGATACTACTTCAAACCCCAAAAAAAACCTGCCTGAAACAGCTTTTCAGGCAGGTTTTTTGTTTTTGGATTGACAAAAGTCACCATTTGGCTTGAGGTATATCATGCTGTTTCGGGTGAACTATGTTCAATTTTGAATCAGTAAAAAAATCTTTCCAATGACTGACGACCAACTTAACAGCATGCCGTCCTCGATAAATGGACCGGGCAAGCAAGAATCGAGCAGAACGCGAACACAAAAGCGTGAACAGTTCAAAGAGCGACTTATGCAGGTAAATCGCATTTTGGTTCCAACCGACTACTCCGAAAATGCCGATTTGGCGTTGGTTTTGGCTGTTGATATTGCCAAGCAGTTTGATGCCGAATTATTAGTTGTGCATGCTTATCACATGCCGTTTACCGATGAGCATATGCCACCGGATATGGTAAAAGAATTACTTGCCGCTCAAAAGTTGAGAGCCGATGATGATATGCAGCGCTATGCCGGTAAGCATCGTACGGACTTAAAGTGGACTAAAGTCCAATTCAAGGCAATGATGGGGTTTGCGTCAGAAACCATCTTGGACATTGCCCATACCGAAAAAGTAGACTTGATAGTAGTAGGAACCCAGGGGGCCAATAGTATTGAGGACAGGATGTTTGGCACTGTTACATGGAATATCATCAAGAAATCTGACATTCCGGTGATCGCCTTACCTACTCATAATGAACCGGTTTCTATTAAAAACGTTATGGTACCGTTCGAAGGCACCGATCAGGATTATGATATCATTGGTTATTTGTTAGGATTTACCGCTAAATACAATGCCACGTTGCATGCTGTTCATTTCATGAATGATACCAATTCATATAACAAAGCATTGGTAGACAAGCTGCAAACCGGTTTCAGGAAAGAGATTGATGCCGAACGATTGCAATTGCATTTTTTAGCTGAAAAGAACATTACGGAAGGCATCAAGAAGTTTGCTTCGAGGAATCAGGTAGACATGATAGGCATGGTGACACACAATCACGGACTGTTTTCTACCATCTTCCATATGAGTGTAACACGCAATATTGCGTTATACAGTCAGATACCACTACTTGCATACAATTGCGATAAATGATAATTTTATGACAATTCAGGCAAATTCAAAAATTATGACCACGAAATCACGAATTCAAACCCCCGAGTGCGCCCAATGCAAGAGCAGGAACAAAACGTTGTTCCACTTTTGTCATGTGGACGAAGCGGAATATATCAGTCAGGCTAAGACCTGTGCCCTGTATAAAAAAGGGCAGACCATATTCCACGAGCACGCCAACTCATATGGGTTGTATTGTCTCAATGAGGGCAAGGTAAAACTCTATAAACAGGCTCCGGATGGCAAGGAACAGATCATGAAAATTGTAACGCCGGGCGATTTTATCGGATATGGGGCGATGTTGAGCTCTCAAACTTACGGTGTGAGTGCCGAGGTAATTGAAGATGCCGTGATATGCTTTATACCGAAAGATTCCGTGTTGAAGATATTCCGTGAAAACAATCGCTTTTCTGAAGGCATGGTGCAACTGCTGACCAAGACCATTGATCAAACCGTTGAGAAAATGGCCGATATTGCCTATAAACCGGTAAGAGGTCGCGTTGCGGAGGCGTTGTTACTATTAAGTGAATCTTATAAAACCGAGGACAATCCGGATGGCGTTGTGAGTATTACACGTGAAGACCTTGCGTCTTATGTTGGTACGGTAAAAGAAACTGCAATTCGTGTATTAAAAGATTTGAAGGAAGAGGGATTGATTGAAACAAACAATCATGCTATCAAAATTATAGATCCGAAAGGATTGGCAAAAGTTTGTGAATTGTACGATTAACAGAAACCAAACTGCATAAAAAACGGGTCCGTTGTAACAGACCCGTTTTTTATGTACAATTTTTCAGTTATCAGAACCATCCGCGTTCATGATGCAGGAATGGCCATGGAATAGAAACGAGTATCAGAATAAGTGCAATCAGGTAAAACATAAATTGTTTTTTTCCTGCATCTACATCATTCATAGATTTTTTCGCTTTAGCATACCCTAAGTGAATCAGCACGATTGCGATAAACATTCCCAGCGCATGATCCAGCGCTATTGAGCGAAACATTGGAGCGCTCAGCTGATCTTTCAATTTTCCCAATTTAAAATTTGTTTGAGATGCGATAAAATTGAAATATAGTGCAGCTCCTACCAATAATTGAATATCCACTAAGATCATGGTGAACATACCCATTTTCTTAGTAGCACCGGCGAAAGGTTTTTTTCCGGATGAAGTTTGACGAGCGTAAACAACTGCAAGGATTAATAAAATCATTACAATATAACGCAAGCCGGAGTGCGATGCCAATAAGGCCTTATACAATCCTTCGGGAAGATGCACTGTTGGCTCATTAGAACCGAACAACAATACATTTGCGAACAGTAAATCTGTCATGTGGTGTGGTTTGTGGTTAAATAAAAACTGATTTCAATTGCCTTGAAAAGATTTACTTTCTAAGCAATTGTTTATAAGTCTGGATATTATCCATAAATTTTTGTTGCTGTTCAGGACTTAAAGCTTTGAGGATATCATCTTTGAAATCCTGCTTGCTTTCTTTGAATCCGTCTTTGTTACCGGATTGTTTCATTTCCCGCTTTTCGGAAAAGAATTCACGCAACGCTGCTTCAACCTGAGTAACCTGGTCGCTTGAAAGATGCAGGTCCTGGGTCAGTTGGGTGATAAAAGCCTGGGCTTTGTTGCCTCCGCCACCGCCTTTATTGCCGCCAAGAAGTTTTGAAAAGAGGCTCATTGTTTCATATTTAGGCTGTGAAGTTATCACTTTTCACGAAAACACCACGCCCCTGTGGTGTTGACATCAGGGCTCCGGGGGCAGTATCCTGAGGTCAGACTTACAGGGGCGGGTTCTTTTTATCAGAATTTCGCGCGCACCGCAACAAAGATATTGCGACCCGGAGCAGAAATTCCGGAGGCGAATACTCTATATTGGTGATCCATGAGGTTTTCACAACCTGCCTGGATGGTAACATATTCCATTACGTCGTATGATGCTTTGATATTGAGGGTATACCATGAAGGCATTCCTTCAGGTGTAGCATACTGGTCGTTATCTTCACCACCAACGATGTTATAATCTTCAATATACTTCCATCCGTTATACAGGGCGTAAGCTTCGGCAACAAGTTTCTTTTTAGCGTATTTGAGGCCTGTTCTTCCGTAAACCGGCGGAATATGATCGAGTGGATATGGAGTGGTATCGGTTTCTATGCGACCATATGTGTATGTAATGTATGATGACAAATTCAGTCCATTGATGATATTTACATCGGCACCAACATTAAATCCATAGAGGTAAGCACTGCCTTTGTTTACTGTTGTAAGTACTTCGCTCAACACGCCATCATATTCAATTGAATCGGCTCCTTCGAAAGTTCCGGGTTCCAATGCGATATAATCGGTAAATCGCGTGTAAAAACCGGTAAGCTCAATTTCGAGTTTGTCTTTAAACACCTTCACAATAGAAAGGTCGGCGTTAATTGTTTTTTCAGGGCCAAGATCTGGATTTGGAACGATAAGACTTCCCGGACCGCTTTCAAAAACTTTGGTAAGGTCATCAACGTTTGGCACGCGGAAACCGGTAGAACCGATCAAGGATATCTTTGTTGAATTATCAGGCGAATACACTAAACCGAGGCTACCTGTTAACGAAGTATTTTGTTGATCGATATCTGTATAAGGGAATGGGAAGAATGTTTTATCAGTAAACGATGCTGTCAATTTTGAATAATTAAAACGCAGGCCATCATTTAATACAAATTTATTGTTGCTGAATTTCAATTGGTGCGAAGCAAATGCAGCAGCATTCATCATGGTAGCGCCACCGCTGGCATAACGAGTGTCTAAAGGTGTTTCTTCACCTGTAAGAATATCTTCTTCATGTGCAGACGATGTTACATCGTTGAAATAAGATTCTAGTCCGTAAGTGATTGTGTTTGCATTGATTTTTTTCTCGAAATCAATGTTTGCCCCCATTACACTAACATCTTCGATACGATGTTGCAGATTTGTTTTATTCCAGCGACGTTGATGGCGACTTTCCTGAATATCCTGATAGCTGAGTATCACATGCATATTGTCGAAAGCAGCTGTTTTTCCGGCATACAACATATCATAGGCAACAAGCATCCTATCTTGTGGACCATAATACCACTCAGCGAAGCGAAGACTATCGCCTGTAGTTGCATTCAATGGATCAGTTAAACGATCATAGCGCGGGATATCGGTAGATGTTGAGTATTGGAAATTCAATTTGTGTGAAAGCTTTGCACTTTGCTGATACAGGAACTTCTGCATGACATCATATTGCGTATATCCTGAATACACCTGTGTGTATTTATCATCATTTGCTTTCAACTCATCAACGCCGTTTGTCGTAACAACATAGTATGGACGCGTCCAATAGTTTTTGTTTTCATCATTTTCAACTGTTCCCGAACGCAAGTCATTATAATCATTATATGATACAGAAGTAAGCGAACCGATTTTTTTCCCTGCGAGATTAATATTGAAATTACCTGACATGGCATCTGCGGCAGTTGCGTAACGCAGGAAAGCAGATCCTGAAGCCATGCTTTCACCATCAACAAGCAGCTTTGGATTTTTTGTATGGAAATGCATAACACCACCCAGTGCATCGCTGCCATATACAAGAGATGAAGGGCCATAAGCAATCTCCACTCTATCAAGAATTGACTGATCGAGTGTAATCACATTTTGAAGGTGGCCGGCGCGATAGATAGCATTGTTCATGCGCACACCATCCACAACCATCAATACACGGCTGGCTTCGAACCCACGCAATACCGGGCTGCCACCACCGAGTTGACTTTTCTGCACAAATACTTTTCCTGATTCTGAAAGTAGTTCAGCAGTGGTTGCAGCATTTGTGAAATTAATTGTCGATGTTTTTATAACGTCGACTTTCTGAGCTACCTCACGACGTTCTTCCGGGAATCGATTTCCTGAAACGATAACTTCGTTAAGATCGTATGTAGTTTCTGTTTGCTGAGCGAATGCAGCTATAGTACAGAGCATTGCGCTCATTAATAAAATTTTTTTCATAATATGTAATTGAGTGAAATAAAATAATTAAAGCTCTAATAACATATTATGCTCGAGGCGGAGGTGCAAGTACTTTTAAGGTGAAGTTAGTTTGCATATTATCGACCGGCAATGCGGTTAATAATCGACTACTTTGTTCAAAAATCACGCGCAAATAAGCAGGAATGGTAAAAGGAATAGTAGTAGTCTGCAATTCATTTCTACCACCTTCCTCTTTTTGCTGTTGATTCTGATTTTGTTTATAGTTATGATCTTTTTCAGTTTCCTTATGATCTTTAATTGCAGCAATTGAAAGATAGCCATCGTGCTCGACCAAATTGATCACATCATAGAGGTATCCTTCGAAAACAAATTCATTTTCTTCGACCCATGAGATCATTTCACGATCAACCACGAGGTGAGCTATGGTTTCGCCATTGAAATCGCCGGATTCGATTTTTTCCTGTTGATAGGCATGTATACTTTGTATTTGCCAGAGATGGATTAACCAGGCGGCACACAGTTTTAGTGTGAAGGCTACCAGAAGCGTTAAGGCAATATACCTGCGGGACACGGCGCGAAGATAGCAGAAATGCAGGGTAAAATTGATGACTGAAGTTGAAGAGATATTGGTTGAAATGGTTGATTACAGCACTTCCGGAGTCTCGCCTGCTCCACCGCGATGTGCAGTCGGGCAAGGAACTGCTCCTCTAAACAACCGGAATAATTTGCTGAATTGTAGCCCCGGACGGAGTCGAACCGCCATCTAAAGAACCGGAATCTTTCATTCTATCCATTGAACTACGGAGCCATTAATCGATTTTAGGTAGTCCCGACAGGAATCGAACCTGTATCAAAAGTTTAGGAAACTTCTATTCTATCCATTGAACTACGGGACCAATCAAAGAACTTTTGGGGGTGCAAAGGTACTGAAAAACGGGCGTTATTAGAGGTCGTAGTAGGAATTGAACAAATCAGTTTTAAGCGCCAGCATGAACATGGTGGTATTAATCTTCTCCTGATCATTGGCGAAGCGACGAATAAATATCTGGCCTTCCAGGTTTAGATTGATACTTGGATTGATCAGAAATCCACCTCGAAGGTCGGCACTACGGATAGTAGTTTTGAGTCCCTGGCCGATGTAATTTCCATAGGAATCAGGGAAGCCCGGGATGTCGTAGTCTGAAATGAAAATGTTGGATCCGAAATGATCACCGGCATGCTGATCGTAACCAATTACAGCCGACTGGACCTTCGCCTCCATATAGAAACGTTCGAAAAAACGATAATTAATAATGCCAATAAATTCCCGGAAATTGGCTCCGAGTGGGTGGGCAAGTGGCTGGTTATAGTGGGCATAATTCTGCACCGGTTCCTTGTGGGCATAGGTGTATGGATTTGCCTGATTCATCTCAGCTTGAATCATTAAATTGTTAATTTTAAAAGGATTATAGATTTTAAATCCACCTTGTATGCCAAATTTATTTCGATAGTAGCCCTCTCCTCCCCTTGCTGCAGCCACATCTAAGTCATCCATTAAAAATTGACCATAAATGATTGCGTTATTTACCGGTTTGAATTTAATATTTGCGCCTATTAATGCATTATCAGGTGAGCCCAAACCAAATTCAATAGGTCGGAAGAAAATAATCGGATTGATATAATTGACATCGAATCCGCGATAGCGAGTCGAATCATTCGCAGGCCAAACAATACCTTCAAATAAACCCACTTGTACCCAATCGAAAACATCCCAGCTCAAATAATGAAAAGATCCGAATTTGCGCGTAAGACCGGTTACAACCATTACTGAATCGTCCAGCGTATTATAGGCATCATCAAACTCAGTGTAAAGGTTCATGTATTTGATCTTCCACACAGTAGTTGTAATCTTGAAGAAAGGGTAATAAAGGGCATTATCGCTTAATAGCATACTGCGATAACCATCGCCAATAAAATTCTTATCATGCCCTAATTCGAAATTGAAATATTTACTCGGCGTATAGGATACATATCCCGTAGCATTTGCATAATCGAAAGCACTGTTTTTGAAAGAACGCACTTTTCCTTGTCCGGGAACAACGTTGTAATACTTAATCCATGGAACGAGATAGTCGGGATATTTTGCTTGATTTTCGCGAAGTGTTGCCTGAAAAGAAACTTTGCGTTCCGGACCGATATCTCCCATCACGGAAATACCACGCGTATTCGTCCATAAACCCTTTCCTCCATTCTCAATATCCATACCTCCGGCGAAATTGATCAGGGGGTCGACACGCAAGTGGAAGTCTTCGGTATTCACTCCAAGAATAGTATCATAGCCAAAGAAGTTCCACACTTTTCCGATGAATTTATCATCGCTTACTTTTTTCAAATGAAATACCGAGTCATAGGTAACAACCTGTTGCAATTCTTGCATACGCCAGGGTTTAATGGCAGTATGAAACAGAACACCTTGTTCATTTACAGCAGGTTCATACCATGCGTAAATGTTTCGGTTGAGCGGTAAAAAAGTTTGTTGTGCGGAAGCAGCTGTGCTGATCGCGATGAGGAGGGTGAGTAATCTAAAACGCATTTTCGTTTCCTTTAAGCATGCTCCATACTGTGAGGAATACGATTTTGACATCGAGCCAGAAACTCCAGTTCTCGAGGTACCAAAGGTCGTATTGCACGCGTTTTTCCATCATTACCGGATCGGTAGTATCGCCCCGGTAACCATTGGCTTGTGCGGCACCGGTAATACCCGGCTTCACGAAATGGCGCACCATAAAGTTATTCACGATTTTGGAATATTCTTCCGTATGTTTCAACATATGTGGACGAGGGCCCACCACACTCATATCGCCAAGTAATACATTTATGAATTGCGGCAACTCATCGAGGTTGGTTTTACGCAGAAAAGCGCCCACTCTTGTGATACGCGGATCTCCTTTAGTAGCTTGTTTGGTATCGGCTTCGGCATTCACCTTCATGGTGCGAAACTTATAACACCAAAATTCTTCATTCCCTTCACCACTTCTTTTCTGAATAAAAAATACCGGTCCGGTAGAAGATAATTTTACAAATAGTGCAATGATAGGGAATAACCACCATCCGATGATAATGAAAAACAATAATGCAAAGGCAATATCGAATAAACGTTTCAGCAAACGGTTGTATAAATTATCCAATGGTTCAGGACGAATACTCAAAATTGGAGTACTGCCGTAATATTCGATATTTACTTTTTTGAATTGTTTACTGATGTATGAGGAGAACTCAGGCACCATGCGGAAGCGCACGAGATTATCGTTACAAAAATTCAACAAGTCATCTACATATTCACTCATGTCAGAAGGATGGAGCGCGAAGTACACTTCGTCAATATTATGCTTGCGACAATAGCTTTGCACATCTTCCAAACTACCTTCCACTTCCACCATCGATTTTTCAGGATCGTCAAAATAGCCGAAAAAGCGATATCCAAATTCATTGTGTTCCTGAATTTCCTTTACGAAATTAAGCGAGGCCTGGGTAGTTCCGATAACGATGATACGGCGATAGTTCCCTCCGCGTGCCCGATATCTCTTCAGGTAAGTTTCGAAGGTAATACGCCATCCAAGATCCAGAACAGTAAAAAATATGTAGGTATATCCAAGCTGTAAACGTGAAAAAGTATATCCCTTGATGAGGATCAGATAGGTAAACGTTAACATGACCTGAAATGCCAGCACCTTGAGAAACCTGAAAACAAGATGTTCATAGCCTGTTCGGCGTTCCTTCTCAGATTTGTAGTAATTGGTAACGGTAGTAACCATGAACCAAATGAGGTTAACAGCAACAAGGAGCATAGCAAACTTGCGGTCGTCGCTAACCTTAGAAATACGGTCGAAATTGATGAAAATGGCGATAAGAAAGGAGACATTGAGCAGAACAATATCTACCAGGAAGTAAACTAACTCGAGAAATTGTGAATACCTTCTTACCATTTGTGCTCATTCTCCGATACCCTTTTCTGATGCTTTTCACATCTCAAAGGTTGCATCGTGTGTGTTATCATGCAGCGATTGTTGAGGGCCAAGCGCTATTGCAAAAATAGTAAAAGGAGGTAAGATTTTATGCGTAAACAGTGAAAATACCGGAAAACCGTTAATCATTTTGCTGTAAAAGCCTTGCAAATGCTGCAAGTCCGGGTACTGTTAAATCTGCATCATGTTTAGATTCGGGGGCAATCAATACCGTGTACATGCCCAGGTTTTTGCCGAATTGTATGTCGCTACCGGAATCACCGGCAATGATGGATTTTGAGAAGTCTATCGCAGGAAAATCGCCCTTAGCATCCATGGCCATGCCGGGTTTTGGCTTACGGTGTGTTGACCCTTCGTCGGTTGTGTCGGTGCAGAAATAGATGCCGTCAATTCGACCGCCTGCATCTGTAACCGCTTGTTTGAGGCGTGTATGGATGTCATTCAGGTCTTCAAGTGTCATCCACCCGCGACCAACCCCACGTTGATTGGTGACAATTACAATTTTACCGAAACGAGTGGCGAAATAAGCGAGTGCTTCCTTTACACCGGGGAGCCAATCGAACTGCGACCAATTGCGCACATAGTCGTGATCGATTTTTCGATTTAATACGCCATCTCTGTCGAGGAATAGCGTCCATGATTGATCGATTTGTGGAACCGGTTTTTGCACCTTAAAAAATGAATTTGGCGATTAAAAGTGGTCAGCGCGATTTGAAATCATCCTGTGCACGGGCATAATCTTCGGGTATTCCTATATCAATAAAATAACCTTGCGACTCCATTCCGAAAATTCTACCGGCATGTATTTCCTTTTCAAGAATTTCTTTTTCAAAGGAGAATTTCTGAGGAATATGCTCAGGAAAAATTGCAGTATTCAGGCAATAAATCCCACCATTAATAAGTCCCTCAGACATATATCTCTTTTCGCGAAATCCCGTAATTTGATGCGTATCGTTTGTTTCAACGGTTCCGTATCTGTCGAAATTTTCCATCCGCTTTAGCGCAACACTCAACAAAGCTTTTTGCTGCTGATGAAACGATGTGAGTGCGTGAAGGTCGACATCAAAAAAAGTATCGCCATTAATTACCATTGCTTCGTTGCCTTGCAAATATTTGCATGCCTGCATGATGCCACCACCTGTTCCAAGCGGATCTGTTTCGATGGAATAGGTAAGTTTTAATGAGCGATAATTATCGCCATAGGTATCGATAATAACTTCCCTCAAATATCCGACCGCCAATACAGCGTGGGTGATGTCGTTTTTAATGAGATAGTCGAAAATATAGTGCAGAAAAGGTTTTCCGGCTACAGGCGCCATAGGTTTCGGCACTTCAGCAACTACTTTTTGTAGGCGAGTGCCAAAGCCACCTGCAAGCACTATTGCTTCACTGATCATGGACGTTCGAACAATGACGCTTCAACGAGTTCGCAAATAATATGCCCGAGCATAATGTGACTTTCCTGAATGCGTGGTGTATCATTTGATGGCACGTTGAGCAGATAATCGCAATTATCTTTCATTTTACCACCGCTTTCACCTGTCATGGCAACGATCACCATTCCGCGTTCGCGTGCTACTTCAAAAGCTTTCAGGATATTACCTGAATTTCCGGAAGTGGAAATGCCGAAAAGAAAATCACCTTGGCGGCCTTTTGCTTTTAATACCCGGCTGAAAACCTGATCATAACCATAGTCGTTTCCAACAGCAGTAACATAAGAAGAATTCACGTGCAATGCTTCGGCGTCCAGTGGTGGGCGATCGAAATAAAAGCGACCTGAAAATTCGGCAGCCAAGTGTTGAGCGTCGGCTGCAGAGCCACCATTGCCACAAAATAATACTTTTTTATCCTGACGAAAAGCCTCGGCAATGCGTTCGGCGATCTCTTCGCATTTAGCGATCATTTCAGGATTATTCAAGATGTCATTTTTAACGCGGATGCTCTCAGCGATCACGCTTTTAATTTTTTCTATTTGGCTTCCCATGATGTCAGTCCGTATTTTGAAAATTCGAGATTATGTACTTCGCCACCAAAGGTGTTCAGTACTTCAATAACTTTATATCGAGTATTGCCGGGGCAGTAGAATGTCATGAAACCACCACCACCTGCGCCGGAGATTTTTCCTCCTGTTGCGCCTGCTTTGATAGCACTTTCATAAATACTGTCGATCACATCGCTGGTAACACCTGATGCCGTAGCTTTTTTATTTTTCCAGCCGTAATCAAGAATGTCGCCGATGCGATTGAGTTCACCTTTTAAGATCGCCTCCTTCATCATATATGCCTGCTCCTTCAGATTGTGCATAGCCTCGATCGACTTATCAGATTTTTTAGTCACGTTGCTGCTTTGCGCTTCAATGATAGTAGACGACAAACGGCTTGTGCCGGTATAGTACATCACGATATTGAATTCAAGTTCCTGGAGGTATTGAGGACGAATACGGAGCGGGTTAACGATTACTTTGTCATCCTTATAAAACTCCATGAAATTCCATCCTCCGAAAGTAGCGGCATATTGATCTTGCTTGCCACCGGCCATGGTAAGGTCTTTTCGCTCGATGTCGTAAGCGAGGTGAGCGATGTCGTACTCTCCAAGTGGCAATTTCAACCATTCGGTGAAAGCGCCTACTATTGCAACAACGAGTGTCGATGAAGAACCGAGGCCGGATCCCGGAGGCGCATCCACGTAAGTATTGAGTTCAAATGAAAGTGGAGCGTTGTGGTTAAAATCTTTTACGATGCGGTTATAAACGCCTTTCAGCAAGTCGAGGGTGCCATCAATAGGTAGCTTGGATATGCTATCCAGTTCGATGCGTTCATTGCGGTCCATGGCATGCAATACGATCTTGCCATTGTTGCGTGGCAGGATGGTAGCGTAGGCATACTTATTTATAGTGGCATTGAGGATACATCCGCCGTAAATGTCGCTGTAAGGGCTTACATCTGTTCCACCACCGGCGAGTCCGATGCGGAGAGGGGCTTTGCTTCTGATGATCATTTTTGTGTTATCTCTTGGTTTATCTGGTATCAGGTATCAAGTATCAGGTATCA
>JAIBBA010000179.1 GCA_019694895.1 Chitinophagales bacterium | reverse complement strand
CCTGCCAGTCAGGAGTAGAAGGCTGGATGCGCACAAATGGAATAGAAAAAACTGAAATGGCGGCAAAAGATTTATTACCACTTCTCGAAAAAACAAATGCCTACGGATTAAGTAAATTTAAAGAACTTGTAACGTTTTAAAAATTAGACATGAGATACCTATTTATTATTGCAGCTATTATTTATCTTGGATCAATAGCCATGTGTTGCTTCATGATGCACGAAAATCATAAAAGATGCAAGGTAGTTGAAAGAAGACTTAAAGTTCTATCTAATATGCAAGCTAATTTATTAAATAACGTAGAGGAACTTTCTAAGATCATATCCGCCGAATGTATGCAGTGCGATAGCGTCGAAAAAGCCTTAGTTGGATCTGTGGTTTTGAACAGAGCCGAGACCGAAGGCTACCCTGACAACATCCATGATGTCATTAACGATAAGAATGCATTTCATGGCTTATACGGGTCGCAATATGTTTATGACCCATTATCCTACCGTATAGCCTTATCGCTGCTCTGCGGGGTTAATAGGAATCAGGAGGTGGTGTTTTTTTACAGAAGGAATATTGCCAAGCCTTCATTTGTTACAAAGATCATTTATAGTCGAAAATATCATAATTTCGGAATATGAGTAAAGATAACCTTCAGTTAATTAAGGATCGCACTTGTCCTAAATGTGGTAGTAATTGGGACGGGGGTTCTATTTTAGAAACATTCATAGAGCAGCGTAATAGTGGAGTGAAAGTATGGCAGGGTATGTCGGATGAACAGATTGAAGCCCATATTAAAGAGTATTATTCGCCACCTTATCGGTGGGGTCGGGAGATCGGCATTGAATTAGCTTGGGATCATCCGCAGCATTACGATGGAGTTAGTTTCTGGCAATGCCCAGATTGCCAAACAACATTTAATCGGTTTAAGGGTAATGAAGAAAAAATTTTATAATATGAAATATTTAAGACTTTTATCAACATTTTTAATGATTGTTTACACGGCTCATTTATTAGATCAAGTGTATATTTTTCTTTTAAAGCCAAATCTTAATCAACTTTCAGGTGCGTGGTATGCGCTATACACACTATTTACGTTATTTTCAAGGGCTATAGGCGGATTTGCGCTTGGCAGTAATATTATGCGAATAAATAGGTGGATTTGGAACTTAGAGGAAGACTTTTAAACAAATAAACTTAGCTATATGAAAATAATATTTTTTATCTTAATCTCGCTGACTCTTTCAGGTCAATCCGCGAAAGGTGTTCAGCCATCAACATCCAAGACAAAGACACCTCGACAAATCAAATCTGAGGTTACACAGTCTATTTGGTATGACCTTCAATATGTCATCTACAAAGAGATAGATACAGCCGTGGTCAACGACACCGGATTTGTTATCTTGGCTAATGAGAATGGCGTAGGCTCTTGGGTCAAGAAGGCCTTTATTATTAAGGCTGGCAGGTACATTGAGATCGGTCCGGTGTATATTAGATATGTTATTTGTGGAAATTGTAAAGAAAATTGATATGTATAAAGGACAATTAGAAGGCTTTCCAAATGAAGTCGTAGAAAAAATGCTTGAACGTCAGGTGGAGCAGGGCCGTAACAGAGATGTATCTGTTTTTGAGAGTTATAAGGACGCAAATATTAAAGGTTTTGACTGGTCCAAGTCTCCTGAAGAGTGGTACTTCTGGAGCGAAGTTATAGCACATAAAAACTTCGACCTATTCTTCAAGCGATACCCCAAACAAACCTACCCAAAAGTGATGGAAGTATCCAATTACTCTGATTTCAAAACCTTTGAGGTAAGAGTTGTCTTTATGGAGAAAAATGGAATGTATCTTGCATGGAATTATGCTAAAACCATGGAAGAAGCAGAAAACACTGTTGCAATAACTTCTTGGACTTACGCCCGAGACATCAACATTCAACCACAAAAAGAGGTTGAGCTAACCATAGAAGAAATAGGCAAAAGACTTAATATTGATCCTACGTTAATCCGCATCAAAGACAAGTAAGTACCCTATGTTGCACAAGAAAGACATTAAAACCGGAAACATAGTACCTATATACACTGAACATCAGTCTATGGAAGGATTGACGTGCATGGCTCTTCTCCTTGAGAAGGATAAGTCTTTCGATCAATCAGTATTCATTAAAGAAGAAAGAGATCCAAAGACTCACCTGACAGTTGATCATACAAGATTAACTCTAAGGCGAGGACAAATAATCTACCACAAGAACGCACAGACTTTAAAGTGGGGGCTATATTTTCTATCCCAGATTGGCACTATGTCAATGACATTAGATAGCGTGGATAACTCCCATACTTGCCGAGTTCCGGTTGCCACGTCATCACAATACTTCAGATCAGCGCATAGCAAATGGGAAGGTATTATATATAACAATAAAAATTATATTGTAGTTAGCGATACTTATAACTTTTGCTATGTTGTCACTCAGGCTTATTATGACGACATTGCCAAAAGGAAGGCTTCTGACATTAAGCAGGAACACATTATAGCTCTTCGTAAACCATTTTCTTATACCATAGAGACTTACGAAAGAAAGACTTTTGTATTCGTTACCGAAAGGTGGAAGGTTAGAAAACTAACTAACCCGTTCTTTGGCGAACTAAAAGTAGGCGATGTTGTTTATTACAAGGATGCAGGAAGGCATATTGTTAAGTCTAAAGATAATGGAAGACTTGTAGTGGCTCACGAAGATAATGAATCAAGAGTTGTTGTTGCCAATACTACTGATTTGTTTGTAGATACAAGGTATGGAGGTGATACTTACTGCAAGATTAGTTACAGTGGGGGAACATCGTCGAGAGTTTACAACAAGAAAAAGCAGAGTGCCGTTAAGAAGAAAGATGATTCTACGGATGATATTTGGGAAATGCCGGATCCAGATTTTTAACGTGCTGACAGCCAGTGCGAATTATTAGCTTAAAACTAAATTATATGAATATCATTAAAGACAACAGAATTGTATCGGACAAAACATTTGCAACCCGTTTTGTGAGATTTTTAAAAGACATACAAGTTAATGACCCCATGAGTGAAGAAGAGCTTGAATATATGCGTATGGTTGCGAAATCTCTCCTACTTCACCAAGCTAATACTGCTACTGAAAAGTAAGAAAAGGAATATTTACATAGATGTCACCCAAATGGCATATAACGTATGGTGCTATACGCTCGTTTTAATGGCGTATAGCACGTGTTACCTGCTGGTGCGGTTTAATAGTACAGAACTTGAATTGGAACTCAAACGCTTTTTCTTTTCTTTTTTGTGCAGTGGAAAATATTAATTTAAAAAATAAAAAATATGAAAACTAAAATAACATTAGAAGTTGATAGCCAACAAACGACAGTTGTTTTAAAAAATTCACAAGGACATACTTTTGAGTTTAATCCGAACACTAAATATGGGGAAGAGTTGTTTGATTTCTTAGTAACTTCTGAAAGAGACAACGATTACTTTTTATATGAAGACAACAAGAAAAAACTTATTAGAACTTTAGAAGACTTGAAGAAAATAGCTTCAAGGTATGAAAAAGAAAGACAGGGGTTATATTCATGGGAATTACCTTTACTTGATGATGTCGATAAAATAGTTAAAAAATTAGAAAAATATGATTGAGATAAACAAGAATTACAACGAAAGCAATTTGGTAACTTTAAACAAGACACCTGATAACACTATTGACCTTACTATTACATCACCACCTTATGATGATTTAAGGGCATACAATGGTTTTGAACTTGATTGGCAAAACCTAATAAGGGAGTTATATAGAACAACAAAACAAGGTGGCGTGGTTGTTTGGGTTGTAGGTGATGCTACTATTAAAGGAAATGAAACTGGAACGTCTTTTAAACAGGCTTTATTTGCAAAAGAATGTGGTTTTAATTTGCATGATACTATGATTTATCAGAAAAGCACACCACCACTAACTCACAACAGATACGAGCAAAACTTTGAATATATGTTTGTGTTTTCTAAGGGGAAACCAAATACTTTTAATGGACTTAGAGAACCAAGAAAATATACAGACAATAGAACAAAAAAAGCCTTTGGCAGAAATAAAGATAATAGTGTTGATTTAGGTTATTCTTCAAAAGACGAAACAAGATTAAGAAGAAATGTATGGAAATATTTTGCTGGTGGTGGTGCAAACGACAAAATAGCAAGCCAACATCCTGCAATATTCCCTGAACAGTTAGCAAATGACCATATACTTACTTGGAGTAAAGATGGCGATTTGGTTTATGACCCCTTTATGGGAAGTGGAACAGTTGCCAAAATGAGTATTTTAAATAATAGGAATTGGATAGGAAGCGAAATATCTTCTGAATACTGTAACATTATTGAAGAACGTATTAAAAAAGCGTGGGAAGAAAAAAGAAAAGAAAAAGATTTACAAACAGGAACTCTATTTGAAAACGAAATGTAGCACTTGCAGGTAACGTTTTCGGGCTTGGCGTTAGTGCCACCTTGCTCGAACTTTCAAATTAGGCACAAACTATCTGGTGGCATTACGCCAACCCGTGTTATAGGATAGTTTTATTTTTTTTTGTGGGTTGGCTTAAACAAATTTAAAAATGAATAATACACATTTATCAAGAAGAGTTGATTCTGCAAGGTCGGATATTGACAATGTTATTTCCGAATTAATTTCTGAAATAGAGGAACTTGAAGCGGAAAAAGATAAAATGCAGGATGAAATAGATAGTCTGAACGAAACTATTGAAAAAATGTCTGAACACATTAGTAATCTCGAAGGTGCGTAAGGGAAAAATAAAATTTCCTATAACGTTTAGGTGGCTTGGCGAAGTACCGCCTTGCATAAATGTTGAAATATAGTACAAGACTTGTGGCGGTATTTTGCCAAACCACTGTTATAAGCCGTTTATTATTAATAACTAAAATATAATTGATATGACAAAAGATGAATTAATAGCAAAACAACAACTCAAAATTGAGGAATACAAAGAAATGCTTGAAGAAAATTCAGAGATAATAAA
>JAIBBA010000178.1 GCA_019694895.1 Chitinophagales bacterium | reverse complement strand
TGCAGGGAAACAATGGCGACACTGACGATGGTCTGGAGATCAAGTGCAATACTTTCGAAGAAGGTAAATATGATATATCATTGATATCAGGTGCTACAACGGCAACGATGAAAAAAAATCAGGGAGCTTGTGGAACATTGACTTCGCCCTCAAGCAACCTTCTTACAGACCCAAGCTTTTCTGATTACAATACTCATATTAAAACATCAACTGACATTAATACAGCCAATTTTTATAAATATTCATTCCATGAGGATGAAGATGTTTTTGATTCTCCGTTTGCTGCACCTTATAATGTTTCTGCATCTATTGACCCCAAACCTGATGGAATTGGCGGCACTGGATGCGATGACTTTAATCTTTTAGATGATAATTTAGAATTTCAAGATTATTGTCCGACTAACTTCACTTCCGGTAGCGGCGGCAGTGGACGCATGGCGGCACCTAAACCAACGAAAAGCCGCCCGCC
Source organism: Chitinophagales bacterium (assembly GCA_019694895.1). GTDB lineage: Bacteria > Bacteroidota > Bacteroidia > Chitinophagales > BACL12 > UBA7236. The sequence goes on along the minus strand of JAIBBA010000178.1, from coordinate 4,578 downwards.
AAGTCTGATGATGCCACTCACATACAACCCATACGAATATTTGAAGCCGGCTGGAGTTGCTTATGAAGGTTTTTTGAAAAATATTCGTTTTAATATAGAAGCCTCTTATTATTTGCAAAATGAACTCATAGATAGCCTTAACATATTACTGAATGAATATGAAAGTCCTCTGGCAACAAGCATCAAGGTGCAATTATTAGAGGATTCAAGTGCCTATGTTAATGCAGAATTACTTAGTGCTGAACTAATTGAATCTCCCGATGCTGAACTGACCGGATACAATTCAAGTATATTGTCTATTGGCTTGAGCCTATCTAGAGATACATTAACGTGGTTGCAAACAACTGAAGAACAAATTTCAACTATTAAAACGGAAGCCCAACGAAATGACCGAGAAGGCATACAAGCGAAGTTGCTCATGGAGTTAGTTGACGGAAGCGCATACGTAGAACCGATAAATGTGTTAAACGAAGAATTGACGACCGAGGAGTTGAGGTTGATTCAACAAAACATTCCGCAAAGTGAACCGAATTCAATACAAATATATCCGCATCCGGTTGGCAGCGGCAGTGTTGTCGAAATAAATCTTGGGTCAATTCAAAGTAATACTCGATTTATTATCACAGACGCACAAGGTAGATACGTATTGCAGTTCCCACTCGATAATTTGGTTTCCTACATTAAGTTAGATAATTCTATGCTGAAGCCTGGTGTGTATATTGGTTACGTATCTGGTAATTTAGGAGAGCAAATAAGTAAGCAAATTATTGTTATACAGTAATCGTATGATAAAAGCTTGTCTGACATTTTGGATGGCAATTGTTAGTTTGATTACTTTAGGGCAAACGACATTCTCCAAATTGTATTGGAACGACTATACTATTAGTGGATTAGGGATTGCAACAGATGGCGAGTTTGTGTATTCAACAGGGTTGGGACTTTACAATGACGATGAATTGTATCTTCCAAATGTTTTTTTCTTAAAGTTTGATGTCTTAGGTAATCAAATCGATAAAACCTATTTAATTGCAGGAGAGAACGCCTATTATAGAAGTGGATATGCGGGTGGATTCGAATTGTTAAATGATAGTATCTTATTTGCTTCAGGCCACTTTAGTGAGTATGATACTATGTTTCCACCGTGGAACAGGAAACACTTGGGACAACTATATGCATTTAATACAGAAGGTGATACGTTGTTTACTAGAAAATATAAAGGAAGCGGATTCATTGAATTTAATCGGCTGCACCTGTTTAATGATAAAGTTATTTGCGGCGGATTCACGCAGGATACAAATGGTGTTGCAAGCAATGCGTATTTGACTAAAGTAAATTACGAAGGTATTCAAATTTGGGAACTGATGCTAGGTGATACTATTCATTCTGAAGCTACAGGTCTACTAGATACCATATCAAACAGCACAATAATCGGTGGAGGCGCTGTCGTAAATTCTATCAGCCCAGATGGAATTATGCGCAATGGTAAAATCTACAAATTGGATGCATCGGGAAATGTCTATTTCTCCAAGGAAATCGGTACCCCATATGATGATTCTGAGATAGAGGTAAAAGTGTCGAAGAATGGTCAGTCGTATTTAGTGCGACAATATATGGACACAGTGATTAACGAAGGAGATTATGAATATGTGCAGTATATAGGCAAAACGGATACAAATGTAAACTTCATTTGGCGTACTTTTTTAAATGATAAATATTACAAATATATTTATACCCTTCGCACATTTGAAGATGGAAGCATTGTTGCTGTTGGAACAACTATAGTAGATGAAACTTATGAGCCACATGGCTATATAGTTAAATTAGACAGTAATGGCGCAGTTTTATGGGAGCGGGATTATACAAATAACCCCGAGGGCAACCATTATCTATATGATTTTCAAAAAATGCCTGATGGAGGATATATATGCTCTGGTTTGGGAGCAGATACTATAGACGGTGTAATACAATCGATGTGTTGGCTTTTAAGATTGGACAGCATGGGTTGCCTCATTCCGGGTTGTGATGAGGTGTCGATACCTGAAATAGCTGTTAATTCTGAGACTTATCTTAGTATATATCCTAACCCGTTTGGAGATGCAGCAACAGTAGAAGTCCATGTGCCTCAAGATTTTACCATAAACGGCACCCAGGCACTCAGACTTGATATTTATGATATGCAAGGCAGATTGATAGATGGATACAGTAATATTTATCCAAGCAACCCCGGAGAAACCATCCGTTTTAAAATGTATCGCAATACAATGACGGCTGGAAATTACCTCGCAACGCTTAAGTATGGGGATGAAGTTTTAAACACAATTCAATTTGTGCTAAAGTGATTGATTTTTTTTGTATCTCGCCCTCAGCTACGATCACCGCATCATCGACGGCAAAGAAAGTGTAAGCTTCTTAGTTCGCGTAAAAGAGCAACTTGAAAAGCCTGAGCAACTATTGTTTGGAATTGATCCGGTGGGGTTGTTGTTGGAGATGTGAATTCAAATACGATTTCTGTTTGTAAACGAATGACTATGCATTTGTTGTAAAAGCAGATTACTCCTTCAAACTCAACCTTGCCAAATAAGAAACCTCCTTATTAAATTGATGTCTGAAATCTGCAATATTCATAATACCTGATATGTAATAAAAGATAGAGGATAATAAAACAAGAATTGCATAAACAGTCATTAAGCCCATAATGGAGAGTGACGACCCCTGTGAATATAAAAATATGACCATAATGATGGGGCCTATGAATGCTAAGTAATTTGGACTAATTGATTCAGTGATGTGCAGGGTAACTGTATTACCTGATTCGCTTATTTTCCCTTTAAACCGAATCGCACCTCTGCCATTTCTTTTTCGCATTCCGCCACCGAAAGGTTTAACTTCAAATTGGTCGTTGTCCATGAAGCCTTCCATGATGCATAAATAATCCGGTGCCTTGTTCCTGCCGGGAATCAGCGACCATTTGTTCCATCCTTCGCTGATATTTCGTTTTAGCAGTTCTTTAAAACGTGCAGGATTGGCCTCCAGTGTTATGGTGAGGGCTTTTTCTATTCCCAAACCACGCATTTTCAACTTGCCTGAGGAATCCATAAGGGTAAATTTAACTAAAAGCACGTTGCCTTCAAATTGGCATAGGGTTTGGATTTATCCGCTACCTTTGTCACCTGTAAAAGACGACCGGCAATGAAACATATTTTAGGGATACTACCGATTTTGTCTGTGCTCTCCTGTACAGCGCAGCAACCGAATGCTACTGCCACCGACCTTGGTGTGATGTTTTATAATCAGGAGAATCTGTATGATACCATCGATGATCCGAAAGTGGATGACGCTATTTTTTTACCTGACGCTGAACGTCAGTGGAATACCGAGAAATACAATAAGAAGCTTTCGCAGATGGCTCGTGTAATGGCTGAAGGCCCCGGCTCATTGCCGGCATTGATAGGTATGTGTGAGGTGGAAAATGCTTCTGTATTAAACGACTTGATTAAGGAGCCTGTGTTGGCAAATGCAAAATATAAATATGTCCATTTCGATTCGCCTGATGAACGCGGAATTGACGTGGCATTACTTTATAATCCGGAATATTTCAAGCCTACTACATCAACAGCAATACCGGTAAAATTGGTACATGGTGATTCCACAGATCATACACGCGATATATTACTTGTTTCGGGAACAATTATGCAAAATGGGAAACAGGAAACATTGCATGTATTTGTAAATCATTGGCCTAGTCGCCGCGAAGGTGAAGAAGCGAGTGCATGGAAGCGCGCTACAGCCGCAGCAGTGCTCAAAGCAGCTGTTGATAGTCTCAATCGCAATTATACCGATCCGAATATTATTATCATGGGCGATTTTAATGACACGCCTTTTGATGCTTCCATACAAAAAGTGTTAGGTGCTCAACAGGAGGCTGCAGCCTATAATGATGAATCGCTTGTAGACCTGATGGCTGCAAAACAGGCAGGTGGATTGGGGAGCTATAACTACAAAGGAAACTGGCAGGCATTAGACCAGATAATAGTTTCCGAAACCATGCTCGATGGAACAGGTTTGCAAATTGATGGCGACAAAACAACATTTATCAGAAAAGACTGGATGTTGTTTCACCATAATACCTACGGTGATTCTCCGAATAGAACTTACAGCGGCACAAAATGGTATGGCGGTTTTTCCGATCACCTGCCGGCGTATACTGCACTACTAATAAAGTGATGCGTGTTATGAAAATACCAGCATAAATCCGCCCCCGCCTGCTCCGCATAATTTGTAGAAGCAGTTTCCGGATAATACTGCATCCTGCCATTCCTTGCGAAGGTGCTCCGGTATTGCAAAATCAAAATTATGAAATTGCCATGCCGATAATTTGCGCAATGCTTGTTCAAATTTTGTTTCATGCCAACTTAATACATGCTCAATACATGCATTTGATAATTGGATATATTCCTGCAGTGCGGTATGAAAATGAGGATCGCTCAGTTTCTCTTTAAATGCAGATACCAACGGATGTGTAGCACGTGCAAATCCGCAGTCGAGCAATCGCATTTGTAAATTGCCAAAAGAAATTGG
>JAIBBA010000004.1 GCA_019694895.1 Chitinophagales bacterium | reverse complement strand
CCGATCTTGAATTTGAACAAGAGGCAAAAGTAAGCATTGATGCGATTACGGCATAGAATGCAACTACTGTGCGGGTTTGAGGCATCTAATGAGTGTTTGGAAGTTCCAAAAGAGAGCTGTAAATTTAACCCTTATTTTTGCCTATATTGTGTCAGAACCCAAGCACATACCACTAATGACCCGAATAGTTATTCGCCAACTCCTCTTGGTGATGATCTTTGGCGTTACCGCACTATCAGTAAACGCACAGATTACTTATACCACCGGTTGGACAGCAGATTCACTGGCAGCATACCTAGCAGGTGCCGGCGTGGAGATCGATAATGCTACCATTAACTGCCATAACCTGGCTATCGGAAAATTCGATTGCGTGGATTGTAACGTCGGTATTGATAGTGGAGTAGTGCTGACAACAGGTCGCGTTTCCAATATCTTAGGCCCAAATAATTCAGGAAGCACCGGTACAAATAACGGTTGGCCCGGCGACCCTGATCTGAATGCTTACCCCGGAGTAGGAACAACACATGATGCCTGTGCGCTTGAATTTGATGTATACGCTCCGGGCGATTCATTGAAATTCGATTACGTTTTTGGTTCTGAGGAATATCCCGAATATGTGGGTTCCATCAATGATGCATTTGTGTTTTTTATTTCCGGTCCGGGTTATCCTACACTTACTAATATTGCCTTGATTCCCGGAACAACATTACCGGTTACTATCGATAACGTTAATGCTACAAGTTATCCGATGTACTATATTCCGAATGGCACCGGCGGTACGGGAATTTATGCTACATCGCCATACTATATCGAATACGATGGTTTTACAACCGTGTTAACTGCAGAAGCAGAAGTAACTCCTTGTGAGTGGTATCACCTTAAACTAGTGATTGGCGATGAATCTGATTTTGTTTGGGATTCAGGAGTATTTCTAAAGGCCAAAAGTTTAGTCACAAATGTGCTTGCCGATTTTACCTATCCCGGAGTGCCATTCGGCGGCACAGCTGAATTTTGCACTACAGGTACTGACCCTGCTCCTCTTTATGCAACAGGTGCTACCGCAGGAACATTTACATGTACACCTTCAGGTCTCGTATTTGATGCAGCAACAGGTGCTATCGATGTTAGTGCTTCTGATCCCGGCTCTTATACTCTCACAAATACTTTGCTTACCGGAATTTGTTACGGTGATACAGCAACTTGGGATATCACAGTAAATATTTATGAACCGGATGCTGCAGGATTTAGTTACCCGGGATCACCATTCTGTGCTAATGAATCTGATCCGTCGCCAATTCCCATGATAGGTGCTTCATTAGGTACCTTTACCGCAACACCTGCCGGACTTGTAATTAACGCTGCTACCGGTACCATTGACCTCAGCGCATCAACTCCGGGAACATATACTATCACCAATACCGTTGCCAGCGGTACTGTTTGTCCTGATGGCGTAGCTACTAATACGGTTACAATTTATCCAACTTATGCAGTATCGCAATCTGGTAATATCTGCTTAGGTGATCCATTTATTTTACCTGATGGCGCAACTGTGTATACAGGGGGAACTTATGTTACAACTTTACCTACCATTCATGGTTGCGATTCTGTAATCACTACAACCCTGGCTGCTCATCCTGTTTATAATTATACATTGAATCCGGCAATATGTTCCGGAGCTACATATACCTTGCCTGATGGTACAGTAGTGTCAACAACAGGTACTTATATCAACAATTTTACTTCTGTTTGGGGTTGCGATTCTAATTATACTATCAACTTAACAGTATCACCGGTTCCTGTTGTGAATATGAACGTACACATTTGTTCCGGCGAGACATATATTTTACCCGATGGCACAGCAGTTGGTGTGTCAGGCGTTTATCCTGTAACGTTAACTACTGTAGCAGGTTGCGATTCAACAATTAATACTACTTTGTTTGTTCATCCTGTTTATGCAATCACACAAAACCCTGTGATTTGCGATGATGTAACATTTACACTTCCTGACGGTTCCGTTGTAAATACTACAGGTACTTATGTTACCAACTTACTTACAACTAAAGGTTGCGATTCAATAATTACTACTAACCTGACAGTGAATCCGACTTATGATATTATCATGAATCCGGAAATTTGTATCGGCGATACTTATACAATGCCTGATGGTTCTGTTACCGGAACAGGTGGAACTACAGTATTTCCATACGCATCAATTAATGGTTGCGATTCAATTATTACTGTTAACCTTACCGTTAATCCATTACCTGTAATTACCTGGCCAATTGATGATATTTTCTGTTTGGAACAGAATTCAATTGCACTCGAAGCTACTCCTCCCGGTGGTATTTACAGCGGCCCGGGAACTAGTGGCGATCATTTCCTGACAAATGATGCCGGCGTTGGTGGTCCATATACCCTCACATATGAATATACCGATGCAAATGGTTGCTATAGTTCAATGACAGTTACTACATCTGTAGATGATAACTTCGTAACTGCCTGGGGCGATACCACGTTGTATTACGGATCAAGTGCAATACTGCATAGCGAAAGCGGTGGCGATTATACATGGTCGCCAACAAATGGAGTAGAGTGTCCGCTTTGCCCTGAATCGTATGTGCTGCCTCCATATTCAATCGATTACATCATGACATCGGTTGATGAAAATGGATGCGTTGCCAGCGATAATGTGATGATAACCGTATTGCCATTGCCACCAAATGATTTCTTTGTCCCAAATACCTTTACGCCAAATGGTGATAATATCAATGATATCTTCTACATTTTTGGTTATAACGTTTTATCCATTACTGATTTTGAAATTTTCGACCGCTGGGGAAAGGTAGTGTATCGCGGAGAAAACCTTGATGCGAATGATATTAATTTAGGATGGGACGGTACCATTAACGGCGATCCTGCAAATAATGGCGTGTATGCTTATTATATCACGGTGCAATTCGATAACGGTCAGCAAATGAAACGCGCCGGTAATATCACCCTGATTCGATAATTGATTGAATAAAATATTTAGGAAGCAACCTGTAACTCAGACACAGGTTGCTTTTTTGTTTGTACCATGAGGAAATAATACAAACATAGTACACTGTGAATAGGTAATGCAAATAATCTTTTTAGCGGGGGCGATGTAGTATTTCGTTTGCCTGAAAAAATTTCTCTGATACATTTCATTCCCTGTAACATCCGGAATCTTCGATGCACATAGCGATGCAGATATTTATAGAAAGCTGCAGAATAAGTGCCATGATACATCATCAATAATTCATCGCTGTCATTCCAATTTTGCTTGTTACTCAATTGCGCAAATACGCGATCGTAAAATACAGTGCCCGGTAATGGATATGAAATGGAAATACCAATATCATAGGGTTTACAATTGCGCAAAAGTTTCATGGTTGACTTTATATCAGTCAATGTTTCTCCCGGATAACCGAATTGAAGAAAAAAACAAGGCTTTATTCCGGAGCGATACATAAGGCGACTGCTTTCGGTTATCTGTGCTATTGTTGTGCCTTTATCCATGGCATCGAGAATTTTTTGCGAGCCGCTTTCGGCACCTATCCACACTTCATCGCAACCTGCTCCGGCAAGTGATTGGATATTATTTTCATCCAACAATAGATCTGCTCTGCATTGAATCTTAAATGGTATCGGTTGTTCTTGCATCAAACCGGCAAAGCTGTTTATCCAATTTGGTTTTAAACCAAAAATGTCATCGCAGAACCAAATATGTTCAACCTGATAGGTATTTCGCAGTAAATTAATTTCATCTGCAACAGCTTTAGCGCTTCGCGAATGATATCGATTGCCGTAAATCGGTTTGGCACACCAATTACATTTAAAGGGACAACCACGTGTTGTGGTCATATTAATGGAAAAATATCCTGAATGTGCCATCCAGCGTGAACGATATTGATCCATGTCAATAAGATCCCACGCAGGAAGCGGCAAATTATCCAGGTCTTGCATTAATGCGCGTGCAGGTGTTTTTGCAAAACCGGTTGTTGTGCGCAATCCTAATCCCTCAATGGTATTTAAAGCCGGATTTTCATGTTGTAAGGCGTCTACACATGCAGCAATTGTTTGTTCAGGTTCACCGATTACAATGGCATCGGCTCCAACATTTAAATAATCTTGCCAATGATCAGTGGCGTCACTACTCGAAACTAAAATGGTAAACCCCTCTTCTTTGGCCTTTTTGATCATTGCTGAGCAGGCCTCCCGCATGTTGACCAGACACATTTTTGTCAGGTAATTAAATCCGTCGTCACAAATAATGAATATGCCGGCTTGAAATTTGGACAATGTATTAAAGATTGCCTCCGGACCGGAACAAAAAATGGTATCAAAGAAATGAATATCATATCCTTTTTCGCGCAACACGGCAGCAGCATATAGGGTGCCTAAAGGCGGATATGGCTCCATCCTCCGCTCCTGTTTCGGATCCAGGTGTAAAAAGTAAGTATTACAAATTACTACAGGCTTCATGCATCCAATGGAAAATCATGTTTTTGTGAAAACTGATGGCATCCCTTATTGAAGGCCTCTAATACTTTGAATTGAAATCCTTGGGGGTGGTGCTTTGAAGCGTGTTTGTTTCCACGCATGTTCACCTCAAATTGTGTTTCGTTCAGATAGCGATATTTTCTTCGCAGAAAAAACTGCATCAAACTGAAACATATATCATCCATGCGGTCACCGAACTTACCTGATAATAGTTTCTCCATGCTACGTTTAAACACAGGCATACGAGAATTTTGCGTAATTAAAATCGGCATCTCGAAATTAGGAAAGTAGTCTGAAACCCAAGCGTTTTCTTGTAAAAATTGATGGTAGTATTTAGCGCCTGTCACATTTTTTAATGTTACGATTTCTGTAGCGGCAAATAAATTTTTATCAGGTATTAGAAATTGTTCTGTGTCAATAAAGTAGTTAACGCAGAAATATTTGCGTTGATTCAATAGAAATACCTTCTTAAAGAAAGTTAGCATCAGTCTTGTTAACCAAATCCTGTTTTTAGATGTGATTACAAAGAAGTCGACGTCAGTATCGGCATCGAAATAATTTTTCGACATGCTTCCACTGATATTCACGCTGCGAACAAACGGGAATGCCTGTATAAGCTTTGCTCGTTTGATGGCTTTGGGCATTGCCTCTATCGCACCCTTGTTTCCACATCGCCTTCTGTCGGCCAAACCAATTGAATTATGAATGGAATAAAGGTCGTCAAATTTGAAAATTAACAATCGATTGCATAGTCTGTCGAGAACACGTTCAACACTTTTTAAATTCTCGGGGACAATGTTGCAGAATAGAATGATTTCTTGCTTGGATAATGGGTATTGAAATATATCGAAGTAGATCAAGGCACGCAGAATAGCACGCTCAAGAGTTGAGGCGTTTTCAAATTGTTCTTCCTTTACGATATGCAAGTTGCTATTCATGCGCGAACTATTTCATAAATATAGTTCCATTCGTAGAATATTTGTTTCTTTTCTGTCATTTCTAGCCGCAAATTGCCAAATCCAGCTAAATTTTCTATCTGCCCGATACCGGTATCTTCAGATAATATCATATATACTTTTGTTTGTGGGTGCATAAATACAGGAAGTTGCTCAAACATTTTTCTGAAATATGCATAGTCTTGCCCGCAATACCAGGCGCGTTCCAGGTCGTTACGTGGATCTAATGGATAAAATGGCGGATTGATTACGATGTAATCATAGGGAGCATCCGGAATCTGTTCGAATAAATCACTTTCAATGATTGTTAACCCAACATGATTTGTCCGTGCATTATCCCGTAATGACCGCAAGGCTTCTTTACTAATATCACTTGCACTTACTTTTGCACCCCTTTTTGCCGATGCAATGCTGATGAGGCCATTGCCGGCACCTAACTCTAGTAATTGTTTACCTGAAATATGCTGTTTAAGTATGAATTGAAGTAAATATTTGGTACTATAAAAGTAACCGGGATGAAATACACCCGGAGGTAAAAACAAGGTAACATCCTCCCATTTATAAAATGACGAACGCTGCATTTTCCTCCGCACATACGGTTGAACAAACCAGGCCGTAAAAAATTTCATCAATTTGCGCTTCAAAATCCTTCAATTTCAGGTTGTCGATATCGCAGTAGTTTTTGCATGAGCTTTACTTCTATCGGGAATTTGTAAAACTCTGTTTTATATCGCCATGATGCAAGTGAACGCATGAGTTTTTTGTCGAAGGATTTTAATTTGATATCGCTCACCGTTGGATATGCGCCATTCAACACAACTTCAAATGACCTGATTTTGTCTATCATATATGGTTTAAGCCACGGGGTAAGCGGATTTTTTCGTAAATCGAAGGATTCCCATGCCGGTGATATCCAGTCTTCGAGTTGTTGTGGAAAATGAAATCCTCCTGCTTGCACGGCTGAAAATAATTCACTGCCTTCTGTCGGTACCGGAGAATACACATATATGATAATCTCAGTTTGCGGATTGATAGATTTTATCTCCCGAATAAATGCGATATCTTCTTCAATCCTCTGCAAGGTTTCTGCTTCGTCTTTGCCCGGGGTGCCTAACACAAATGAATATTCCGGAATAATATCAAATTTCTTCAAACGCGCTGCAAAGGCTCTGATTTGATCCGCTGTTTGTGTGCCTCCTTTGTCCATTAATTGTAAAACTGCATCGTTGCCGGTCTCTGCGCCAAAGAATATCATTTTGCAACCGGCATCACGCATCAATTGTAGGGTATCATCGCTGTATTTGTGTATGGTATCAATGCGACCCTCTCCCCACCATTGCATGTTTTCATTAAGCATGAGTGTTGAGAAATCAGCGGTTCTTTTCTCTGATACAAAGAAATTATTATCGTGAAATTCAATAGCATCGCCACCGTAGGTGTTTTTCAGAAATTGAATATCCTTGTAAATTAATTCTGCTGATCTACCCTTCCAACGCGCATTGTAAATAGGAACTATACCACAGAAAGCACAGGTGAAAGGACAACCAATGCTGCTATGATAGGCGATTGTTTTGTTGCCAAGAATTGTCTTTCCCAAATAACCGCGCATGTCGTAAAAATCATGTAATGCTTGATACGGCAATGCCGGTAAGGTGTCTTGATCATATAATTCATCCTTGTGATTTTTATGAACCTCACCACCGTTTTTCCAAATCAAATTTGGAATCATGTCAAGAGGCCCATCCTGTTCTAGCGCATCTATTAGCATCGGAAATGCACGATCACCCGGACCATACACTATACTATCCACCCATCCCGACTGCATCACTACGCCGGATTGATTGCTTGCAAAATAGCCTCCCCATACAATATATATGTCGGGAAAAAGTGACTTGATTTGTTTTGTAATGGGAATTGCTTGTTTCAGTTGCGGCCCGGGCATTACAGTGCATGCAAATACGTTGAATTTTCCGGTTTGCAAATGCTGCATAATTATGGAAAGAGGATCATCCTCGCGATTGCCATCTACAATGATATAGGGATATTTTCCGGCAATGGCGGCCGCAATTGATAGAATAGAATTCGGTATCCTGGCCTTGTGCTTCGCAGCCCGCGGATTGAACAATAATATACCGAATTGTGCTTCTTCCTTGGTCATGACATCCCGTACAGGTTCAAATATGCATTAATACATTGTTCATCATCAATAGAACGAACGGGAGTAAAGTTAATAGGATGCAAAAGTAATTGCATGATTTTTAACACAAATTCGTTTTTATCCGCACATACAATATGCTTCGGTGAATCTGCAATATAACCAACGTTGTAGCTGAGCACATGCATTCCACAAAGCAGCGCCTCCCCGTAAACATTGCATTGGCCTTCAAAACTTGATGTATGTACCAAAATTTTAGAGCGCTGCATGTATTCGAATACCTCATCTCGGTTTATGCTTTCCAGCACAACAATATGATCTTGCAGATGCAATGCAACAACGCGTGAATTTATTTCAGCTAAGAGTGGACCTCCTCCAATCATTACAGCCCTGACACCGCTGTGTTTTTTCTTTATTTCGGCAACAATTTCAATAAATTGTAATGGCTGTTTTACTTGAATATATGATCCTACAAACAATAAATCTATTGACCTTGAAATAACAGGGCGTAAATCAATCGAGGGTAATGGAAGCGGTATTACTGCCTTTACTACAGTTTGATAATCATTTCGAAAAACATTAGCCTGAAAATTGCATAAAGATGTAAATGCAACATGTTTTGATACTAATTTAAAATAAGGATTACCTGCTTTTGCATCTTGCCCCATCAATGTTACAAGGCATGGTAATTTACGTTTAGCTGCGAACGAAGAAGCACTCATTGCTGCATCGCTCAACCAAAATGCATGGATGACGGCAGGCTCCTTGCCAACAATACTTTTTAAACGCTTTTTGGTTTTAATATGATTAATAAGTTGGTAAATGCCTTTTCTGTTTTTCCCGCCTATGGGGTAGACTTGAATCCCATTCCATAAATATGGTTTTGGAGTATATGGATATTGTGTGCTAACGATATTAATATTTTCTGCGGGCACCTTTTTTAATAAGTGAAGGCAATAATCTTGCAGATATGGCACCGCAGCGCTGTCGTTTTCATCGGCAGGAAATCCCGGGCTTACAAGTATCAGCTTCGTCATACAGCGAATTTTCTGGTATACCACATCATCATTCGCGCTAACATGGATTTCAACTTTAACAATGGTGCCTTGCTTTTTGCATAGTTTGTTTCATTCACTACGTATCTTACAGCATGTTTATAGTAGGATTCCGGATAATTGCGCTTGAAAGTGACATCCCTGTCGCTTGAATTAGCCCAGTCCGGTTCATTGATGATGTCGTTTTGTATTTCTGCAAATAACTCTGTTCCTCTGATGGGATATGCAGTTGTAATGGTAAATAAATCCGGTAATGCAGCCTTCAGATGTTTCACGGTTTGGACAATGTCCAATTCTGTTTCGCCCGGATAGCCCAACATAATAAAGGTGCCTGTTTCTATACCATTTGCATTGGATAGTCTGATCATTTCCTGCACACTTTCCACTTTCACCCTTCGGTCCATCGCATCAATGATACGCTGCGAGCCACTTTCAGCGCCAATCCATACTCTGAAACATCCGCTTTCTTTCAGTAAATGAATTACTTCAGCATTCATTCTATCTGCCCGGGAAATACATTCGTATGGCAGTGTCAAATTTGCTTCTTTAACGCAACGTGCAAATTCTTCTAACCATTTATGACTGATCGTAAACACATCATCGACAAACCAAATAGTATCGGGATTATAAACTTCTTGAATGTGTTGCAACTCCTCTACAACTTTTTGTGGTGAACGCCGGCGGTAACTCATGCCATATACTGCGCGACTACACCACTTACAAGTATATGGGCAGCCACGCATTGTAGAAACTGAAATGGCGTTTTTGCCGTGACGCGATTTCCATACCTCCAGATATTTTTGAATGGAGATATGCTGACGTGCAGGGAAAGGTAAAATGTCAATATCTTTTATCTTTTCACGTTCACCGGTGAAATGCATATTTCCGCTCTCATCCAAAAAATATATGCCGGCAATTTGATAAAGATCTTTATGTGTTTTCCAGCTTGTCACTAATGTTTCAAAAGTGATCTCCCCTTCGCCAACAACTAATACATCTGCTCCCGTTTGCAACCATTGTTGTGCATTATTTCGCACTTCCGGACCGCCAAGAATAATTTTAGTGTGCTTGAGATTTATCTCTTGCTTTATTTTTTTGATGAGTTGAACAACATTTTTCCTGGTCATCAAATTCACATAAACACCAAGGAATTCAGGTTTTGCTTCTTTTATTTGATTCCATTGCTCGTCTTGTGTAATGAATGTGGTGTCTATCACATGATTGTTAATGCCATGTGCATCCAGCCAACCGGAAATGTAAAGAATTCCTAATGGTGCATAAGGCTTCATGATCTGCTGCTCTCGCACATCATCAATAATTGAATACCCATGAGTGAGTATTACCTGCATGCAACAAAGCTATTCAATTATTCACAGTCAACCCAAGGCTGACAAGGTTTATCAATGCAGTAAGGTTCACCCGGTCGGGGGATTGTGTATTTTAAGGTATTATTCTACTTTTGACTTGTAAATCGAAACTACATGGCTATCAAGATTGTCAATGACAGTAACTTAAAAATGCACACACGGTATACTACCGAACAAGGAACAGGTATGGTGCCTCTGCTTAAACCCATAAATTTTCTTGGGCCAAAACCTACCGGTACAAAAATTGATGTACCCGTAGAAGTTGCGGACCTGGCAGTGCATAATGCAACCAAAATATTTAATGTAACCGGCACCGGATTAGATGGTGAAGGCAGTGTGTTGGCGGTTTTGGATACAGGAATATATGCCGAACATCCTGATTTTGGAGCCAGAGTTATTTTATCCATGAACTACAAGGGCGAGAAATTGCCAACATCAGATATTCATGATTTACACGGGCATGGTACACATGTAGCCGGTTTGGCAGCTGCCGGTAGAAGTAAAGCTCTCGCTAAATTTTCCGGAATTGCACCAAAAGCAAAAATTGTATCTGTAAAAGTTACCGAAGGAAATGAAGACACCACCACCTGGAAACGAATAGCTGATGGCCTTGATCAAGTGTTGAACTACAATGCTGATGCCGGTACTAAACCTTATAATAAGGTTAGTTGTGTGCTCATTTGCTTTAATAGCTTTGATAATTTCAACAACGCAAATGAATTTGATACAACAAATAACAGGTTGATGAAGCTTTTTAAAATCTGTTGTGAAAGTAATATTGTCGTGGTGGTGTCGAGTGGCAACCATTTTATTGATTTTGCTGATGTCTCTTCAAGAACAATTACAGATGGCTTCGGTAAAAAACATAAAACACCACAAGTTCTTGAGCATACCGGACTTGCTTTTCCTGCCGTCAGTCAGCATATTATTTGTGCAGGCGCAACCGCGAATGATGATGGTATTTACTACGTAAGCAGATCGGATTTAGGCGATACCGTTTCTTTTCAAAAAGACGATATGGCTATTTTTACACAACGTATCCGCAAAGAAACAAATGATACATCTAACCTTTCCTTATTTGTTGCAGTGCCCGGATTGCAAATGGTATCATTAGACAATCGGCCGATTCAGCACGCTGTCCTACCAGGTCAATATCCTCAAGGATACACCGTTATGTCGGGTACAAGCCAGGCTGCCGGTGTCTTAGCGGGAATGGTATTGCTATTGCAGCAGAAAATCAGAAATAAGTTGCATATACATGAATCTTGTGTCCCCATTCAAAAAATATTTACCGCATTGAAAAGCACCGGCGAAGAAAGAAATTTCGATGGCTTCGGACATACCGTTCAACCACCAACATCTACAACGCATGCAGCAATTGGAGGCCTCACGGGTGCTCACTCACCGTTTAGGAATTTCCGCATTTTCGATCTTATTAAGGCAATTAATTACATTCAAAATCATTGATCAATGGCACTTACCTTTCCCACTAACATGCTCGCAAACAAGCCGTACGTTTATTTAGATGAGAGCGGAACACCTTTGAAAATAGAGGTGTATGTTAAAGGTCCTCAAACCGGTGCTGCATATGCATTGCAGGCAAGCGGTGCTCCACAAAATTCCAATACTTATTTGCTTACCCTCACACTTACAACTGTTACTACAGGATCGCAAGTTGTTAAAACAATAATTGACTGTTCAACTTTGAATGGATTTAGTAGTACGAACTTTAGTAAAATTGTTGTGCGTGTGGTTTATCAGAACAATATGGTTGGAAGAACAACTATTAAAATTGGTGCAAATGATTTTGATGCTGTCGACTATAAGTTGTTTTCATACTTACAGTTTATCAGAACTGGTACACTCAAATACCATGGTTTATTGGAACTTGGTCCTGATGAATTGAGTCAAGTGAATATCTCTCAACCTTCAAATCCCGTTGGTAATCAATCTGATTTTATTATGCGACTAAATGTAAATGTTGTTCAGGCTAATATTTACACAAATGCCGTTACCCCGCATTTTACTTATGAGATTGGAAGTGCCGATGGCTATGATCCAACAACTTATGAGACACTTGAGTTGCGTGTTGATGGTTCAAACCCTAAAAAGACAAAGGGCTCAACCACCGATAGCGAGGCAGATGCTTCTGGTGATGACTAAAACCGATAAGTCTCTGTTGTTGCTTACCTTAGCAGTAAACACACCTACATGAGATCAGGGGCTTTTTATTTGTTCTTGCTGCTAGTTAGTTATTCCTTCCTGATGAATGCAGGCACCGGTAACGACACAGCCAGGATCAATGCGCTTAACAAAATGTCCTTCGATCTTATTAAAAAGGATACCACTCAGGCCCTCGAGCTAGCTAAATCAGCATTGAATCTGTCAGAGCAAATTAATTACCTGCATGGCCTAGGCGATGCCTATACGCGATTGGGACTGTTGGATAAAAATGCGGGTAGGTTGAATGAAGCTGTATCTAACTATAAAAAAAGTCTTCACTACAGGAGTGCCGATCATGATTCAATTGGTATAGCTAAGTGCTATACTAATCTTGGCAATGTATACAACGAAAAGGAAATGATTGATTCAGCAATTTTTTATCAACTTTCCGCTTTGCGTATTAATGAAAAAGTTGCTGAAAAGGGTGTAGTGGTAGATAATTATAATAATCTTGGATTGTCTTACAAAAATAATGGTGACTATGCGCTTGCTGAAGAATATCTGCTGTCAGGATATCAAGTTGCAAAAAAAACAAATAACATAGAAGAACAGCGACTGGCACGTATTTGCAATAATCTTGCTAATGTATATTATGAGCAAGGTGCGAATATGGCAAAAGCCAAACCATATTTACTGGAAACCATCTCTTTGGCTGATAGTGTTTCTGACGATTTGCTGGCTGATGCATCCAATACACTCGGCCTGATATTGATGGAGCAAAACCCCCTTCCAAAAGATAGTATTTTATTTTATTTTCAATTTGCTTACAATATCTATAAATCCACAGGAAGCACAGAACTCGCAGCCGTAACCAGCAATCTTGGTGATTTTTATGTGCAAACCGGTAATGATGAATTAGCGATAAGATACCTGCTGGAGAGCAATAAAATTTGTACTGATCAGGAATTGAAAACACAATTGATTACAAATTATAAATTACTGGCAACGGTTTATATCAATCAGGGAAGAACTGCAGATGCCTATGAAGCCGTTTCTCAGGCGTTGGCATTGAATGAAGAAGTGTATACACTTGAAAAAACAGAAAAAATTGCGCAGTTACAACTTGCCTACGAAACTGAGAAAAAGGACCGGATTATTGCAGAAGAAAAAGCAACATCCGCCATGCAGGCAGGTGTTATTGCCCGACAACGCTTTGTAGGTAGCCTGTTAGCAGGAGGTACGCTGATAATTATTGGTGCCATATTGTTTTATATGCGTCAGCGGCAACTCAAAAGAAAGCTGGAGTATGAAAAGAAATTAGCAGACGACAGACTGCGCATCTCTGCCGATTTGCATGATGAAATAGGTTCTGCATTGAGTAGTATTGGCTTATATAGTGAAGTATTGAAAAACACCCTGCAGGCATCTGACTATCCGGCAGCAATTAATTATGGCAGCGAAATAGCTAATACTTCACGAGAGTTGATGGATAATATGAGCGACCTGGTATGGGCCGTAAACCCGCGCAACGATAGTTTTGAACAACTTACCACGCGCTTGTCGAATTTCGGATATAAAATATTTGGCGCAGGAAACACCAATTTTAAAGTCGAGATTACCGGCGATATTTCTTCCAAAGAAGTGCCTATGGCTGTAAGACATCAAATTTACATGATCCTCAAGGAGGCTTTAAATAACAGTGCAAAATATGCTCAGGCGAAGAATGTGCTATTGTCGATCAAGTACAAACCTGATAGTATCAATTTGAGTGTCACTGATGACGGTCGCGGATTTGATATTGCCAATGCAGGAAATGGCAACGGACTTCAAAATATGCGCCGACGAGCAGAAAATATAGACGCGCAGTTCGACATCTGCTCCGGGAATACCGGAACTCAATTGACATTCAATATTCCAATACCTTGAAATCCCCCGACCGGGTTATTGACCATTGATTCAAATTCATTCATCTTTGTAAAAACTACATCACATGTCTATCAAAGTATGCGTTTTTGATGACCATCGCAGAGTGCGTGACGCTATGAGTGCCCTGCTGAAAGGAACACCCGGCTTCGAATGGGGAGGCGGATTTCCAAATGCGGAGAACGTGGTCAAAGACGTAGAGAAAGCTGACCCGGATGTAGTCTTGATGGATATTGAAATGCCTGGCCTGTCGGGAATCGATGCAGTGAAAATGCTGCATGCGAAGTTTCCGGATGTAAGAATCATTATGCAGACAAGTTTTGATGAGGACAGAAAAATATTCTATTCCATCTGCTATGGTGCCAATGGCTATCTGTTGAAAAATACCCCTCCGCATCAGGTGTTGGAAGCCATAAAGGAAGTGTATGAAGGCGGCGCACCTATGACTCCAAGTATAGCAAGACGTGTTGTCGAATTATTCAGGTCTGCTGCTATGGAAAAACCAATGGCTGAAAAGGACTATCAGCTCAGCGATCGCGAGTTTGAAGTATTGCAACTGCTCGCAAAAGGTAAGAGTTATAAATTAATTGGAGAAGCATTATTTATTTCTGCCGAAACTGTTCATAGCCACGTAAAAAAGATCTATGATAAACTTCAGGTGGCATCAAAAACAGAAGCAGTGGCAAAAGCACTTCAGGAAAATTTGATCAGTTAGTTTTATTTATGTCATAAATCATTAAACCCCATGGCAATTCGGTCATGGGGTTTTTTTATCGGTCAAATATTTTCACCCATATAGGTGATTGCCGAAACAGCTTTGGCTAGTCATCTTTGCATTGTTACAGACCAGTTACATATTCACCCAATTAATCCCCGAATGCTATGAAAGGAATTTTTTATGTTATTGTTTGCTATTGCTATTTGATTACAAATGTTGATGGGCAAACCATTAGTTCATTTGTAATTGCAACAGATGGTCAAACCTTCGCGGCTCACGGCAATATTTCATATACCATTGGCGAGACTTGTATACGCACTTTCGATAAATATGGATATACGCTTGAAGAGGGATTTCAGCGTGTCACCACCATTCCCGAACCAGCTTTGGACACAACAATTTTTGAAGCAGACAATGTGACCGGGCTATCTCCTGAAATAGTTATATCCTGCTACCCCAATCCGGCTACTGCGCTGATTACAATTGAATGTGATGCGATGCTCATTTCGGGTGCGGAAGGAACAATTTATAATTTAATGGGTGCCGAAGTAATGCAATTCAAATTTGAGCATGAGTACAGCACCCAATTGGATGTTACTTCTTTGTCTGCGGGACAATACTTGGTAGCTATCCAAAGTCCGAAGGGATTTGTAACGGCAAAACAGATATTCACTATCCTAAAATAAATAAATATGAAAACATCAAAGCTATTTCTTGCAATATTTTTATTGATCCCATTATGGGGAAGCTCGCAAGATGCATTAAATTATCAGGCAGTTATCAGAAACCCTTCCAACGAACTTGTAATAAATACAGAAATTAAATTCGAGTTCGGGATCTTGGTCGGTGGCAGTCAGGTATATGCTGAACGTCATGCTGTTTATACAGATATGAATGGACAACTTTCGCTGAAGATTGGCAATGGCTTGGTGATCTCCGGTGTATTTGATTCTATCAAATGGGGATCTGATTATATGGAGATACTCATCCGCTGCGACATTGATGGCGATGATATTTATGATATCATCACTACCGAAGCATTGAATTCTGTGCCTTATGCCCATTATGCTCAAACTGCTGTTTCTGCGCAGACCAGCAAGGATAATAAATGGGCCGGAAGCGGCGAAATGATATATACTATTTCCCCTGAAACCAATGTGGGTATTGGAACTACTGCTCCCATGACAAAGCTTTCGGTGAATGGGGCTATCTCCCTATACCCTGAACCCGATGTAATAGTAATCACCTATGATAATTATTTTTTGGAAGTAGGTGATAGAAGCTATTTGCAGTTGCAGTCTGATGACACGTTAGCTGCTAACAGAACAATTATTTTGGGTGATGGTATCACACCGGGGCAGATAATTATTTTACAAGGTTTCATGATGTCGGACACCTTCCTTGAATTATCGGATGGTGATGCGTCGAATATCAATATACCGCAAACGTTTATTATCGGGAATGATGATGTGGTTACATTAATCTGGAGTGGAATTTCGTGGGTAGGCGTGTCTATCTCTGATAATGAATAATAAATTGATATCGCATTCAGCTTGATTGTATACGGCTTATCGAATTGTTCTCTTCGTATAAAGTGTATCCCGGGTTTTAATGACCCGGGATTTTAATTTCACCCGTTTGGGCTATTGTAGCGGCTGTAATTTCTTGATTGCTTTACATTGTTGATTTTACAATTCATTATTGACTCGGCCGACAAATAATAATTGCATTGTCAATAGAATAGTTTGAAGTAATCCGAACACTACTGCTATTCCCTGAAAATTTTATCACCAATAAAACTAAAAACATGTCACGTTTAAACATTAGCGGCTCAGTATCTTATCTTGATACAACACCCGCAAAAAATGCTACAGTTCGTATTATCGATCAGGATGATCGCTCGTCAGATAATGTAATTCTGACCGCTACCACCGACTCGCGTGGAAAATTTGTTGGAAGAACCATTGATTGGAAAGATGAACCGGATGGATTTTGGCCATGGGAACACGATTTCATGAATCTCACTTTCGAGGTAACCGATTCAATTGGCCGACGCCATACAGGTCCTTTCATCTATGTAAATGCTGCTATCAGCGTTCCTATCCTATTACCTTTTACAAAACCCGCCATCAGATCTGAAAACAGAGCATTACTTGTATTGGCTGACCTTTCGCAGGTGCTTACCGGAACACTTAAAAATTTCAGACCATTATACCAGTTTTCTGAGTCAAATGGTGTAAATCTTGTAAATGCCAATTTGCGTGGTTATTACCATGAAATTAAAGTGCTTGGACCCGGAGATGTAACACTTGATCGCATTGTATCAAATCTTTCGCGTATGACGGGTAATAGCAATATATGGGAAGTGGATTTGATCGTATTCCTCCATGGTGGTCGCGACTCGCTGACTTTGAGCAATGATACTGTTCACATGACGACGATTGTAAATGCCATTCGGGATGCAAATCTTCCGGCATCCAAACTTCGCATGGTATACTCCACTGCATGTTATGGTGCTTCTCAAGCAGACAATTGGGTATCGGCAGGATTTAATTGCGCTAGCGGATCCAAAGCCTGCAATGCCAACGGTGCTGTGGAATTACTACCATTCTTATTGAAATGGCGTGAAGGAAAAACATTTGGCACCTGCATTAGTGAATCGGAAAACCTGGTATTAAGTGCACCATTTGATGCTGCAGCTAGATTGATGTTACCCGACCAAGTTGTTAATTCCGATAAAGATGTCATCGGCGATGGCACTATTACCATCTCTTCGTTCTAAGTGTGTTCTCTTTAGAAGCCGGTCTTATTGATCGGCTTCATTTTTTTGTAGCGTAATGAACAAATGATCACCTGAATTGCGAAATAGTTTTAGCCCTCCGATTGCAGTTTCAATATTTCTCAAAAGCGCAATCAACATTGTATTATGCCAGAAAGCTTTTTTGCCATATACAGGCGGGATACATAATCCAATTGGTCTGGAGAAAACCAGATTAAAATTATCGCCCGCAAATTCAACTATCTCCTCTATGCTGTAATACCATACAGGTAATGAGTTTTCACCTCCTGTTTTGGCTATTACGGCATTTTTTGATTTTCTGCGCTTTGCTTGTTTGAAATTCCCTTTCAATGAAAAAAGCAATCGCTCCCATGGGCAATTTCTACCCATCACGACAATAATTAATTTCCCATTTTCAGATAATTGCGATTGCATCCTTTTAAATAAACTGCGCAACTCGGAAGGAGATAAACAATTCAATCCGCCAAAATTTGAAAATATCACATTAAACTTTTCAGTTCCAATAAATGGAGTTCTGACATCCCATACATATGAATGAACGTTCATTCGTACTGATGCAAACTTCTTGCCGGCTTCGGCAAGCATATTTTCTGATGCATCTGTTGCAGTAACATGAAATCCCGCTGTTGCCAGGTGCACGGCATCTTCGCCTGTGCCGCAATTGATTTCGAGAATGTTGGCCGGAGAAGGTGGAAGCTGTTTATGCAAAAATCGCCACACCATATCTCGCTGAGCCTTGCCTGCGGGAGTTTCTGTGAAACGGCTGTCGTATTCGGGAGCTGCTAAGTCAAAAGGTGTTTGCGACATAAGGCAAACCTACATAAATTCAAACATTTACCTGAATAGCAAGACTAAATGGAAGATAGCTTATGTAAATGGTGGAAATAACGTGTTTAATTAATGTGAATATTCGAAGAAATCATCATTAGAGGAAATTAATTCCCCTCCCACGTTGTCCCATCCTTACTATCCTTCAGTTGAATTCCCACAGATTGCAGCGCATCGCGAATTTTGTCGCTGGTAGCAAAATCTTTCTTTCCACGTGCATCTTTGCGAATGTCGATTACAAGGTCCATTACACCACTTAATTTGCTATTGTCATTTTCTGTCTCCTCTTGTAATCCAAAAATGTCAATAAGAAATGCGCGATAGGTTTGTTGCAGTCTGCTTAACGTAAATGCCTGTATCGATGCTTTTTTATTTTGTTTATCGTTCCAGGTGTTGATGATAGTTGCCGCTTCATTCAATTCTGCAATTGCCTGAGCCGCATTAAAATCATTATTCATACCCTCGTAAACACCAAGCAATATTTTATTTACGGCGGCTTCTTCATCGGCATTGACAGTATCGGATACTGTAATGCCTTTTAATAAATTCATTGCCGACATCAAGCGCTTGTATCCTTTTTCAGCAGCCTTCAATGCATCATTACTAAAATCAAGTGTGCTGCGATAATGTGCCTGTAACATCGAAAAACGCACCGTCATTGGTGAATATCCTTTATCAAGCAATGGATGCGTGCCTTCAAATAATTCTACCGGCAAAAATGCATTGCCCAAACTCTTACTCATTTTTTGTCCGTTGACAGTGAGCATATTCGGATGCAGCCAATACTTTACAGGAGTGGTATGATTGCATGCAATGCTCTGCGCAATTTCATTGGTATGATGTGTAGGAATTAAATCCATGCCACCGCAATGAATGTCAAATGTTTTGCCCAGATATTTCGTACTCATGGCAGAACATTCAATATGCCAACCGGGATATACATCACCCCACGGCGAAGGCCAGCGCATAATATGTTCTGGTTTAGCTTTGATCATAAGCGCAAAATCCAATCGTCCTTTTTTACTTGATTGTCCGCCGAGTTCACGCGTGTTATTCAGCAGTTCTTCAAGGTTGCGTCCGCTGAGTTGTGTATATGGATAATCTTTCGAAAATTTTTCGACATCAAAATAAATGGCTTCATCCGTTTCATAAGCATATCCATTTGCCAGGATTGTTTTCGTCATTTCAATTTGTTCAACAATATGACCTGTTGCAGTTGGCTCTATGCTGGGAGGTAAACAATTCAATAGATCCATAATCCAATGAAATTTCACCGTGTATTTCTGCACGATCTCCATCGGCTCCACTTGTTCCAATCGAGCTTGTTTTCCTATCCTGTCGCCGGTTTCTCCACTGGTGCTTTCAACATGCCCAGCATCGGTAATATTCCTCAAATAGCGCACTTTAAAGCCCAAATGGGTAAGATACCTTACCATCAGGTCGTACATCACAAAGCTTCGGCAATTTCCAAGATGCGGTTCACTATAAACGGTAGGCCCGCAGGCATACATGCCTACAAATGGCGCATGTAGCGGAATAAAATGTTCTTTTTCACGGCTCAAAGTGTTGTACACCATGAGTTTGTTCTGATGGAATAAGGCTGTTTCCATGCCCCAAAGGTAGCAGGTTATTGCCGAATCAGCCTAGGCAGGTATCACTACCTCCTGAAAAAATATTTGTGAAAAATTTGAAAATTTGAATTTTACTCCTAATTTTCATTTCGGTTGATCATGTCTCTGCCCCCAGCAAGCCCTGATCCCGGTACTTGAAACACACACAAATGTCACAACGTACGAGCATCATTTTACATTCTAATGGGCTACCTGTCGGTGGTCTTTTCAACAATTTTTTCCTTCACCCAAAATCCAATTATTATGAAAAGAACGTTTAAACACGTCATCTTTTCCCTGCTAATGCTATGTGTGGCGCATGCATCTTACGCTGCCACAATTACGGTTTTGCCGGGAAACGGATCTACATCCGGTAATGGTCGCGCACCTCAAGGATCGCGCCTTTACATTAACACATTATATTATATCTCGCCTTCCGAAATGACTACTTCGGGTTATGGCTCTGATCAGGTTACAACTGTTGGATGGACCTGGCAGGCCGGTTCGCCTCAGAATGTTACTACAACAGGTAGCTTGAAGGTGTATTTGCAAAACTCGGCAGATCTTGCCTATAGCAAAGGAACTACCTTCTCCACTGTGGGTATGACTAAAGTTATTGATGGAACAATCACTATTACGAACTCCGGAGTTCAATTTAGTATAGATGTTCCTGTTGGTGGTACCGGAACTTCTGTATTTAATACAGTAGCCGGACAAGGTTTATATGTAGCCTTTGAATATCAAACTACTACTGCACTTGCATTGCCTTTAGGTGCGCCTACGGTATTATGTACTAATACTGTAGCTAATTCACTAGGTACTTATCAGAGCCAAACTGCTTATGGCACGCCAATGACATTGTCAGGTTTCCGCCCTGAAACTCGCTTAGGAAATCCATTGTCTGATAAGGCAAATGTGCAAGCAGTATATTGCCTTGCAAACACACCTATACCTTATGGCAACCCTTCAGGTTTGTCTGCAAAAATTAAAAATGAATCAACTTCCGCCGAAACTTTCACCGTAAACTTTACCGTAAAAGAAAAAGTATCCGGAACAGTTCGTTATTCCAGCTCTTCAGGTGTTTCATTTACTGCAGGAGAAGTGAAAACTGTTACCGCAACAGGTTGGAATCCAACCATTCAGGAAACAGATACTGTGATTGTTGATGTTCCTGCTTTGCCGGGTGAAACAGTTGTTGCTAACAACTCACTTGGTTATCGTCACGTAGTTAATTCAGATACCTATGGTTATGCCGATTTAAGTGCTGCAACCGGTGGAGTTGGTTTTGGTGCAGGTGCAGGACAAATATTAAACCGACATACATTAACAGGATGCAGCAGTGTTGAAGCAATCAGAGTATATATTTTTGGTGCAGCGAGTATAGGCAATACCATTCGCGGTGTCGTAAATGATATCACCGGTATTCAAATTGGCGTTTCTGCCGATCACGTAGTAACCGCCGGTGAAGTCGACACATGGATTACGCTTCCTATTCTGTCGCCACCGTTTATTACTAACCAGGATGTGCTGTTTGGTATTGAACAAACTGCAGGCATTGGCGCTGCTGCCTATTTCCCTGTTGGTACACAAACAGAATCCAGCCCAACACGCGATTTTGCATTTTATTCAAATAACCCCGGTGGTGGTGCGTTAGTTGGTCCTTATACTACGCTTAACCGCTGGATGATTGAAGGTGTTGTGACGCCGTTAAGTACAGATCCTACTGTTTCAGGTCCTACAGAAGCCTGCGATGGTGATCCTATAAGTTTCACTGCTTCATTTACTGAACTCAACCCTGCCGCTGTTGTTAACTGGTACACAGATGGTTGTGGAACAACGCTCGTTGGAACCGGCATGACATTCTCTACCACTGCAATGGCAGGAATGACAACTTACTACGTTCGTGCTGAAGATGCATGTAACGGTGTAAATACTGCTTGTGCTTCTATCACTATAACTGTTGGTGTTTCTGAAGTTTATTTTGCTGATGCCGATGGTGATACTTATGGTGACCCGGGTGCTACAGTATTAAGTTGCGATGGTGCGCCTACCGGATATGTACTTGATCCTTCTGATTGTGATGATACTAACTCATCTGTTTATCCGGGTGCTACAGAAGTTTGCGATGGTCTTGATAATAACTGCGATGGCAATATCGATGAAGGTGTTGTTGAAGCAGTGATCACCGCTCCGGGTGGACTGGTAGCATGTAAACCATTGTCGGTTTTATTGCAAACAACTGCTATTCCGGGATATACTTATCAGTGGTTTAAAAATGGTAATATCATAACAGGAGCTATTAACCCAACATATTCTGCAAGTAAACCTGCATATTATCAAGTACAAGTAAACACACCGGGTGGTTGTTTTGCATTGTCTGATGCTGTGCTTGTGAATATTCTTAATGCACCTAATGCAAACATCAGCGCACCAAACGGCACAAGTCTTTGTACTACTGTTAAGTTGAAAGCCAGCTACGATGCTACCTATACTTGGCAATGGCGCTTAGGTGGTGTTGACATAGGTGGAGCAACAAACTACCTGTATTATCCATCAACTGCAGGAAGCTACACATGCGTTGTTACAAGCGCTGAAGGTTGCTCACGTGAAACTGCTTCAATCGCTGTTACTGCTTGCCGCGAAGGTGGTGCAATAAGCGAAGAAATTAATACTATTAATGTTTATCCAAATCCTTCAGCAGGAACATTCACACTTGAAATTATGTCAGGTGACGAATTCTCCGGAAAAGCTGATGTGTATGTGATGAATATGATCGGTGAAGTTATATATAACAACAATATCGATATAACTAACGGCTATATTAATAATACCATTACTCTGGCTGACGGTATAGCTGGTGGCCTTTATTTGGTGAAGGTAATGGCCAATGGCCACGAGTACACGCAGCAAGTGGTTATATCCAAATAATCAAATTGTTCTGCGAAACAGAAAAGACCCGGAAGCGACTCCGGGTCTTTTTTATTTGTTGCATTTCTTCTATGCCTATATGCAAGGAATTAAAGATTAATTGAAGCCGGTATTATCCTTGAAAGCGATCTTGAAATAAGTTAATCTTTAGCGGGGATGCTGAACTTAGTAATGCAAGGGTAATGATCACTCGATTTATCTTTTATAGTGTAGTAATCGTGAATATCAAAAGCATCATCTTTAAATAACATAAAATCAATGCGTATAAACGGGAACGGCGCATATGTTGCTCCAACACCAAAACCGCGTTTTAAAAAAGCGTCTTCCATTCCGTGCGACATTTTATGATATGTGTAACTTACAGGGGTGTCATTAAAATCGCCACACGAAATCATCGGAAATGGTGATGCTTTTATATGTGTGGCTACAGTGTCAGCTTCCTGTGCACGCAAAGAAAAACTCATTTTTAATTTTGTTGTGATCCTGTCGGCATCAAAATCAGTCTCCGCTTCATTGCTGGCTTCAATGAATTCCAGATCATAATGATTGAGTTGCGTGCTTTGCATGTGACTGCAAAAAACGCGTACGGTATCATTTTCAATCAACAGATCGGCGTAAATGGTTGTATTCAGCGGACTTAATGAAAGATATTCTAAATGACCTGTATCAATTATTGGAAATTTAGTCATAATCATAAGGCCGAAACTTCTGGTCGTTTTCGGATTTTCAAATGCTTTATAGTAATAGTAATTTTTTAACCCGGTTGCCGTCATCACCATGTCAAGATTACTCTTTTCCTTTCTGTGATTGGTGTAAGTGTTGAATTCTTCCATACACAATATATCCGGCTTGGCATTTGCAATATTGGCAATGATCTGATCGCGGTTCTTATACTTACCTTCCTTGTTGTAAGCATCGAATCCTTGCACATTATATTGCATTAAGGTGTAAACCGGTTTTTCACTGTCGGAAGATCGCTTTAAACCACCAAGACTAAAGTGGCGAAGATGGGCTGTAAAACCTAAAGTTAAAATGATCAACATGCCATAAAAAATCTTCCTCCGCATAAAAAGCCACAACAACATGAAAAACATATAGCAGAGTAAAATGGGAAAATATCCCAGCCCAAGAAAAGCTAAAGGCCAAAATTTCTCCGGACTGATATACATAGCCAGCATTGCGCCAATTAGTAACAAGGCGAAAATTATGGTTATGAATAATATCAATTTCTGCCACCAGCGCATATTACTTTTCTTTGCTCATTCTGAATAGGAAATCTTTTTCTTGCCTGCTTAAACTTTCATACCCACTGGCTTTTATTTTATCGAGTATGGCGTCAAGTTTTTTTTGATCTTCAATTTCTTTAGCTCTGCGATCATCGGTATCCTGGCGCTGATAATTATAGGCAACGCGCAACTTATTGCGATGAAATATTTGCCATACCCGAGATTCAAAATGCGGCCACCAACTGAACCAATTGCCCGACTTTCTATAACTGCGAATATACAAATAGCCAAACAATGCTCCGCCTAAATGGGCAATATGTCCACCAATGTTGCTTTCTCCCGGAATACTTATCACATCAACTATCACAACGAATGCCGCGATATATTTCAATTTCACAGGGCCTAAAAAGTACAAAAACACGGTGTAATTTGGCATTAAGGTGGTGGTAGCAATTACAATTGCCATGATAGCCGCTGAGGCACCTACAAAATACCCCCCAATATTTTCCTGATAGCCCGGAAAAAGATAAAAGGAAATTAATGCAAGAAAAAATCCGGCGAAACCTCCGGCAAAATATAACGGATAAGCAAGCTTTTGATTGGTGATGTCACTGAAAATGCGTCCAAAGAAAAATAAATAGATCATATTGGAAACAATATGAAATATATTCTGAGGATCATGCATGAACATGTAGCTGACCAAAGTCCATGGGCGAGTTGCGAGTGTACTGATATTCGAATTCGCCCAGAACCAGTTTACGAGAAAATCCAGATAGGCTTCTTTTTGATGAAATCCATAAGCAACAAGCAGGCCTAGGCTTTGAGCCAGGTAAATAGCCACGTTGACAATAATCAGCTTCATGGCTGCAGTGCCATGTTGCCATTGATATTTTATATCATCGAAAAATGCCATCTATGCACCAAGGGTGATTAATAGAAACGCCTTGAATTTTTTTGCCAGTATTTGATCATTATAAATCCAATCAATGCGCCACCTAAATGTGCAAAGTGCGCAACATTGTCGTTAGGATCATTGATGAAACCGGTATATAATTCGTAGGCTATCAAAATGATGACAAGATATTTCGCCTTGATCGGAAGAAGGAAATAAATATAAATGAGCGTATTGGGGAATAACAAGCCAAAACCTACCAGGATACCATAGATGGCTCCGGATGCCCCTACCGCACTGTAGTTCAAGCCATTTACATTCCAGCGCAAAGGCGTATCAGTAATGGATGAAGAAGGGAAAATGGTGCCGACTGATTGATATACTTCATAGGCATGATACGCAGTAAAACATAATGCTGCACCTAAACCGGTAATTAAAAAATATTGCAAAAATCGTTTTGGACCCCACACATTTTCTAATACTGCCCCAAACATCCACAAACTGAACATGTTGAAAAACACATGCGCAAAGTTTTCATGGGTAAACATATGCGTCACGATTTGATATGGCCTGAATTCCGGTGTCGACGGATAGTGCAACGCAAGCGTTTCCTTCAATTCCGGAAATGTAAAAGTTGCAAGATATACCAACCCATTAATGATCAATAGATTTTTGATCACCGGCGGCAGATAATTGAACCTTGTAAATTGTATTTGCGACATGTTATTGTTTAATTGCTTTTTTGAAATTGTCGTGCCAGTGCTTCAAGGGTAAAGGTGACAAAAGTGAGATTGCCAAAAGGAGAAGTGTATGGCGTTTCACAGGCAAATAATTGATCTGCTAAATGACGCATGCCCCGCTCGTCCAGTTTTTGTCCGCGCTTGATGCTGTTTGTACGTGCAAGTGATCTTGCAATAGCTTCATGGCGATCGAGCTTGAGTGTTGATTTATCCTCTTTAAACTGCTCTAACAATGCTTCCACTACGCCATTGATATCGCCGTTTTCAAATTCAACCGGTATGCCATGCACTACAAAAGCGTCTTTGCCAAAGGGCATGATGTCGAAGCCCAGGTTTTGCAGATCAGGAAGCAACATTTCCATCAACGCAAAATCGGCACCCGATAATTTTAATGTTTCAGGAAATAATTGCTGTTGCGAGTGATGCTTTTTCTCTCTCAATTGCGTAACATACTTTTCATATAAAATGCGCTCATGTGCCGCTTGCTGATCAATTACAATAAATCCCGACTTTATTTGAGTCACTACATATTGATAATGTATTTGAAATGGTGTAGCGCCATCGGTTGGCATATCCGATTGCACCTCATCATCATGCAATGCACCCGAAACTTCTCGTTTAAATGCTGTATGCATGCGGTTGGTTGATGCCACATCATGTTTAAATGACGATTGATGCTGCGGAATATCGTTCATCCTGCTCTCAACAGTTTTGAAACTCACCGGCTGCTCCTCAGGCTTTTTGTAGAAACTTGGCAGATTCGCAAACGTTTGATCCTGCTCGAAATCAAGTGTCGGCGTTACGCTATATTGTGCCAAGGCATGTCGCACCGCCGCTTGAATGAAAGTATATATAATGCGCTCGTCCTCAAATTTTATTTCCTGTTTGGTAGGATGCACATTCACGTCGATGCGCGCCGGATCGATATCAATGTAAATGGTATACAATGGATAACTTCCCTCGGGTAACAACTCCTGGTATGCCGACATTACGGCATGATGTAAATACGGGCTTCGAATAAATCGGTTGTTGACAAAAAAGAATTGTTCTCCCTTGGTTTTTTTTGCTGCATCGGGTTTGCCAATGAAACCACGGATATTAGTAACTGAGGTGTCTTCTGAAATTGGCACCAGCTTCTCATTGTAATTTGAACCAAACAAATGAATGATGCGCTGACGTAGATTTCCTGCCTTCAGATGAAATAATTCTACTCCATTATGCTGCAGACTGAAGAAAATATCAGGATGTGCTAAAACAACACGCTCAAACTCATCAATAATATGTTTAAGTTCAACGGTGTTCGATTTCAAAAAGTTGCGCCTGGCGGGAACATTATAAAAAAGGTTTTTCACCTGAATATTTGTTCCAACCGGACATTGAGCTTGCTCATGTGCCTTAACCTCAAAACCTTCAATCACTAACCTTGCACCTAATTCATGCTCTTGCTGACGAGTTTTTAGTTCTACCTGGGCTATCGCCGCGATACTGGCAAGCGCTTCGCCTCGAAATCCCTTCGTGCGAATAGAAAAAATGTCATCGGCACTGCGGATCTTACTGGTGGCATGCCTTTCAAAGCACATCCTGGCATCGGTAAAACTCATACCCTTGCCATTGTCTATCACCTGAATAAGCATTTTTCCTGCTTCCTTCACAACAACCTTGATCTCCGTTGCTCCTGCGTCTACGGCGTTTTCCATCAGCTCCTTGATAGCCGAAGCAGGGCGTTGAATTACCTCACCTGCAGCAATCTGATTGGCAATTGAATCCGGTAAAAGATGAATAATGTCTCCCATGGCTAATTCACTCCAGACGCGCAGCTCACAAGTCCACTCTCCCGCCTGAATTGCAAAAGTAATGTTTTACGGGTGGCTAATGTCTGAATTAGTATGCTATTTCTGCGCTTGACCACAACATTAGGGTAGGAATTATCGTTCCAGCGGTTACCTTGACCATTATTTTTGCAAGGAAAGTGAAAACAAGGCATACTTTTGGTTTCGTATTGCCCGAAAGCATTCAAGCATGTTAACAGCACGACTCGTCATAATATCGCTTCTCACCGCCGGAATGGTGTCTGCCGCAAAACGGCCCGCCATACCCATGCCTGTTGATGATACCAAAGTGCCTTATTACGAAAAAGACTACCCTTGGGTCGATTCCCTGATGCAGGTAATGACCTTGGACCAGAAAATTGGTCAGCTTTTTATGGCACCTGCCTATTCAAATAAGGATGAAGCGCATGCAAAATCTATCGACAACCTGGTAACAAAATATCAGATCGGCGGACTCATCTTTATGCAGGGCGGGCCGGTCCGTCAGGCAAAATTGAATAACAGGTATCAGAAAGAGTCGAAAATACCACTTCTGATAGGTATGGACGCCGAATGGGGACCTGCCATGCGCCTCGATTCTGTCATCAACTTCCAGCGCCAGCTCACCTGGGGCGCCATGAGCAACGATAGTATCGTGTATGAAGTGGGAACCGTTATTGCCCAACAACTAAAAAGACTTGGTGTGCACGTCAATTTCGCACCGGATATCGATATCAATAATAATCCTAATAACCCTGTAATTGGCGATAGGTCGTTTGGAGAAAATAAATACAATGTGGCGCTTAAGGGCCTGATGTACATGAATGCCCTTCAAGACAATCATATTGTTGCCTGCGGAAAACATTTTCCGGGGCATGGTGATGTTGATGCAGATAGCCATCTTACATTGCCTGTTGTAAATCATCCATATAACCATC
Source organism: Chitinophagales bacterium (assembly GCA_019694895.1). Taxonomy (GTDB): domain Bacteria; phylum Bacteroidota; class Bacteroidia; order Chitinophagales; family BACL12; genus UBA7236. Next base: position 25,275 of record JAIBBA010000004.1, on the reverse strand, counting down.
TGGATACCGTTGAATTTTTCCCTTTCAAAGTCTTGATGAATGAAGGGCTCGGATCTATCATGTTGGCACATTTATATGTTCCCGCACTGGATAGTACCAAAAATCAACCTTCATCCCTCTCGCCAAAAGTTGGTCGCGATCTGGTGCGCGAACGTCTCGGGTTCAAGGGTCTCATATTCAGTGATGCGCTTAATATGAAAGGTGCCAGTGCTTATTATGAAGATGGCGAATTAGAAGTAAAAGCATTCCTTGCCGGCAACGACATGTTGTTGTTCAGCGATAATATTCCCGTTGCTTTTGAGGCGATAAAAAAAGCAGTGGCATCGGGAAGAATTACTCAGGCACAAATTGATGAAAGCGTAAAACGCATCCTCATCGCAAAAGCCTTCGCAGGATTAAATGTCAGCAAAAATAAATGGGTGGCGGAAAAAAATATCACCGATGATATTAATAAACCGGCTGCTACATTGATTAAAAGAAAAATTACTGAAAATAGTATTACACTTGCAAATGCTGCGGATACATTAATACCATTTAAAAAACTTGATACATTATCTATTGCATGTATCAGTGTTTCCGGTGGAAGTAAAACAACCTTTCAGGAATATCTTGCTAAGTATGCGAAGGTAGATTTATATCAAATAAATAAAGATGCAGATGCAACAGCATTTGTGCAGTCGTTCGAGAAGTTGAAAAATTATGATGTAGTTATTGTGGGTGTTCATGACATGAAAAGAGCGCGAACTTCTAACTACGGCATTACCTCAAATACAGAAAACCTGGTATGGAAATTATCGCGTGCTACAAAAACAGTAGTATGTATGTTTGGCACACCATATGCCATTGATAAATTCAGTGATGCACAATACCAAATTGTATCCTACGACGACGACAACTATACCCAGCAAGCTACTGCTATGGCGCTTTTTGGCGCAATTCCTTTCCATGGGAGATTACCTGTGGGCATGGGAAAATTTAAGGTAAACGCAGGAATAGAAACGGGCTCACTTCAACGTATTAAATATACCATACCCGAAGAAGTTGGTATCATTCCTGCCAGATTAAACAGAATCGATAGCCTTGCAAAAGCATGTATTAAAGTTGAAGCGGCTCCCGGATGTCAGGTGCTTGTTTTGAAAGATGGCAATGTTATCTACGATAAAGCATTCGGTAGTTATAAATATGATAATAAAGATAAAGTTGATGTAAGCAGTATTTATGACCTCGCCAGTGTTACCAAAACATCAGCAACAACCATCATGCTCATGGATCTGCATGATAAAGGTTTGTTGAATTTGCAGAAAACAGTTTCTGATTATTTACCCGAAACAGAAGGAACAAATATTGCCGGTTTAAAAATGCAGGATATCCTTACGCATCAGGCCGGATTACCTGCTTGGGTGCCATTTTATAAACGCACACTTAATCCCGATGGCACTATAAATCCATTGTATTATAGTCAAACCAAAATCCCCGGATTCACCACACAAGTTGCAGATGGTATTTATATGCGCGACGATTATAAAGACAGCGTTTGGAATATTATTGAGCATGTAGATATCAAAGAAAAAAAATATTTATACAGCGACCTGAGTATGTATATTGGTCGACGGGTAGCTGAACGTATTGCGAATGTACCATTAGATGTTTATTTGTATCAGCATTTTTATGGTCCCTTGGGAATGCAAACTACTTGCTTTAATCCCTTGCAGCGTTTCCCCAAAGCGCGCATTGTTCCTACTGAAAATGATAATTATTTCCGCTACCAGACCGTGCAAGGATATGTGCATGATATGGGCGCTGCCATGATGGGAGGGGTTGAAGGTCATGCCGGTTTATTCAGCGATGCCGAAGACCTGGCCATATTGTATCAGATGCTGCTCAACAAAGGTTATTATGGCGGCACCCAATATTTTTCTCCCGAAACAGTTGCCTTATGGACTAAGAAGCAAAGTAGCACGTCTCGTCGCGGACTTGGCTTCGATAAACCGGAAATGAACGGACCATCACCATGCAGTGGGTATGCCTCTGCTTCTGCTTTTGGCCACCAGGGATTTACCGGAATTTGTGTGTGGGTAGATCCTGAATACAATCTCGTTTATCTATTCCTTTCCAATCGCGTTCAACCAAAGGCAGAGCCCAACCGTCTGAGCACTGAGGGTATTCGAAATAAGATCATGGACGTGATCTACGAGGCAATTCTCACGGGAAATCCTCCCAAAGGAAGCCCGGCTTCTGATTGAATTTCTGTAGCCACTTGTGTATGATTGAACACTGATTTCTCCATTGGGTTGCTTGGCAATCGTGGCCTTATTTGTCCCGCGTTGAACTTTTCCGGCTAAATTTTCATTCTACTTCTCATTACCTTCACAACATGAAAATTGGGATAGTTTGTTACCCCACATATGGGGGAAGTGGTGTTATAGCAACGGAATTAGGGAAAGCACTGGCAGACAAAGGCTATAAAGTGCACTTCATTACCTATAAGCAACCCTTTCGTTTGGATTCCTTTCATGAAAATATTTTTTTCCATGAAGTGAATTTTACTAATTATCCCTTGTTTGAATACCCACCCTATGAAATTGCACTAAGTAGCAAAATCGTGGACGTGGCTATCAATGAAAAACTCGACCTCTTGCACGTGCATTATGCTATTCCTCACGCATCAGCTGCTTATTTGGCAAAGCAAATTTTAAAGGATAAAAATTATCATCTGCCATTTATTACTACTTTGCATGGTACTGATATCACACTTGTAGGAAAAGATGAAACCTTTGTTCCTGTAGTTACTTTTTCCATCAACCAAAGCGATGGCATTACGTCCGTTTCTGATAGTTTGAAATTAGATACTTATCAAAACTTTGATATCGAAAAAGAAATTGCTGTCATTCCAAACTTTATTGATTTTACACGCTTCAAGAAACTCAATAAAGAGCATTTTAGAAAAGTGATTGCAAAAAATGGTGAGAAAATAGTGGTACATACTTCTAACTTCCGAAAAGTGAAAAGGGTAGAGGATGTAGTGAAAGTATTTTGTAAAATAAAAGAAGCAGTTCCTTCAAAATTACTCCTCATCGGCGATGGACCTGAGCGTCAAAATGTAGAGAAACTCGCTCGTCAGGTATGCCTTGAAGAGGATGTGTACTTTTTAGGTAAGCAAGAAGCCATAGAAGAATTATTGGCTATTGCCGATTTATTTATTCTTCCATCAGAAACCGAAAGTTTCGGTCTGGCTGCCCTCGAAGCAATGGCATGTGAAGTGCCGGTGATATCCAGCAATACAGGTGGTATTCCGGAAATTAATATTCAAGGTGTTACAGGTTTTCTCAGCAATGTTGGCGATGTAGAGGATATGGCGAAAAATGCCATTACCATATTGTCAAACGAAGACACTTTAAAGCAATTTCGTGCGAATGCAATAAAACAGGCTCAGGCTTTTTCACTTGAAAATATTCTGCCGCAATACGAAGCCTATTATCGCAAGGTGGTTGAGGAAAGTAAATCTGCTCGCTAATCCTTGGCGCGAACAAATATCGAAACGAAATAATAGTTCGTCGAATCTGAAACAAATGTATCAGGATACGACCCTCCTGTCAAATTATAGCTGATGGTCAATGTATCATTGCGGAGTTTATAAATCGCCATAAAATGATTACCTGCATTTGGTCCTTCAATACCATAAATGTCCATGGTGCTGTCGCTACAGATCATTTTCCCCGAATCAACAACTTCCGACGATAAAATATAACTCGAATCACGCAACATCAATCGCTGCGTGGCATAAGTTGATTCCGGAAATTGTAATCCGGCAAATTTTTGATCTATCGGATACCAGTCGCCATTCAACGGCGTATAAACTGATTTATGACTTCCTAAAATCGAACATCCGGATAACAAAATCAGAAATGGTAAAAAATATTTCATATCACTAAATTTTCGGGGAATATTCTATTTAAAACAATTTTGCTGATGTGGGCACGAAGGTATACTATTTTCTAAAATTGAGCTTGTCACTTTTTCATGTAACTTTACACTAAAATAAAAAATATGTCACTTTTCGATCAGGTAAACGAAGGCATAAAAGATGCTATGAAAAGTAAACAGGAAGGACGCCTGAGGGCACTTCGCGGAATTAAAGCGGCGCTCTTATTGGCAAAAACTGAAAAAGGTGCGGAAGACACCCTCACAGAGGCCAAAGAAATGCAGGTCCTCACTAAAATGATGAAGCAACGCGAAGAAAGTTATGCCACCTATACACAACAAAACAGACCGGATCTTGCAGCTGCAGAAAAGGAAGAGATGGATGTGATTGCTGCTTTCCTGCCAAAACAAATGTCGGCTGAAGAATTGCGTGCGGAAGTTGCAGCCATCATCACACAGTTGGGCGCAAGTGGCATGAAAGATATGGGACGAGTTATGGGCACTGCAACCAAACAACTTGCAGGCAAAACCGATGGCGATAAAATTGCCGCCGTTGTGAAAGAAATCCTTGGTGCCTAAGTGCAGGCATTTGTTTTTATTTCAAAAAATAAGCGCTCAATTTGATACTGGATATTATTTACGCAATAATCCTTTTGTTGGCCATGATTCATGGATACAGAAAAGGTATTATTCATTCTATAGTATCGCTGTTAGCACTTATTGTCGGATTACTTGCCGCCGTCCGATTTAGCGAACTGGCAGCGGTATATATTGATAAGTGGTTCAATATTTCCGGGAAATATCTGCCACTGATCGCTTTTATCGCCGTTTTTATAGGGTTATATCTATTATTCAGATTGCTCGAACAAGCACTTGAAGGCTTTTTTAAGCTTATCAAACTGAATTTTGTAAACCAGATAATTGGGGCATTGATTTGGGGATTAGTATGGACTATGCTTTTCTCTACCATATTATTTTACCTGAATAACATGGGACTGTTTTCCGATGAATTGAAATCAGATTCCGTCACCTACGAAAAAATTGCTCCGATTGCTCCGGATACTTTTGAGTTGATAGGGAAAATTATTCCGCCGGTAAAAAATACCTACAACAGTCTCGACGAGTGGTTTCATAAACTTCATGATAACGCAACAAGCGATTAACATGCATGAAAATACTGCTGCTCGATAACTACGATTCGTTTACCTGGAATCTTTACGATTACTTGACCCGCTGTGGTGCCAATGTCCATGTATATCGAAATGATGCCATTACCCCACAGGTCATAAGTGATATGTCATTCAACGGCATAGTGTTGTCTCCGGGTCCCGGAAGGCCTCAGGATGCCGGAATTATGATGGAATTGATCGAAAAATTTCACCAAACCCACCCAATTTTAGGTATTTGCCTCGGTTATCAGGCCCTGGGAGCCTATTTTGGTGCCGAGGTAATCCACGCCCCTCTTCCCATGCATGGAAAAACCTCAACCATATCGCACGATGGAAAAGGGCTCTTTGAAGGCGTGCCAAACCCCACGTCCGTAATGCGCTATCACTCCCTGAATATCGACCGAATGCCTCCGGGGATAAGGCTTACAGCTCAAACTGCCGATACCGGTGAACCCATGGCTTTGGCACATGAGTACCTGCCTCTTAGCGGTGTTCAGTTCCACCCTGAATCGGTGTTGACACCCGCCGGACTAACCATGATCGGCAACTGGCTGAAAAGCATGCATTAGCAAACCTGACAATAAATGCTATTTTTGTAACGCACTCAACACGGTATGACGCACACTGTCACAGAAGAAAACGGGTTTAAATATGTGGAAGAAGGCGAAGGTGAAGTACTGATGCTTCTGCACGGCCTATTCGGCGCCCTCAGTAATTTTTTCGACATCATCGAACACTTTAAAGCCACGCATAAGGTGGTGATACCCATATTGCCACTATACGAATTGCCTATCGAAGAAACTACAGTTGGCGGTTATGTCGACTATGTAGAGCGCTTCGTTGCCTACAAAGGTTATGGCAAAGTGATTGTACTTGGAAATTCACTCGGAGGCCATATCGCCTTGATCTATACACTCCAGAATATGGAAAAGGTAAAAGCTATGGTGCTCACCGGTAGCTCCGGACTTTTTGAAAGTGCCATGGGCGACAGCTATCCGAAACGCGGTGATTATGAATATATCAAACGCAAAACAGAGGTTACTTTCTACGATACAAAACACGCTACCAAAGAACTGGTTGATGAGCTTTTTGATATCGTGAACGACCGCAATAAAGTAATCCGGGTACTGGCAACAGCGAAAAGCGCCATCCGCCACAACCTGGCTGAGGAAGTATCAAAAATTACCGTACCTACCTTGCTCATCTGGGGTAATAACGACACCATTACACCTCCTTTCGTTGGTGAGGAGTTCCATAAACTTTTACCGAATTCACAACTTTATTTCATAGATAAGTGCGGACATGCACCAATGATGGAACAACCGGAGGAATTTAATCGTTATCTGGATAAGTTCCTTAAGGAAATAAATTAAGTTGCTCGCAAAAGATATCATATCGGAGAATATACCGCCCCTGAAGGTAAAAGACACCGGCACCAAGGCGATAGAATGGATGTACGAATTCAAATTGTCACACCTCCCGCTTGTCGACAATAAAAAATATATCGGTCTCGTAAGCGAAGAAGATATCCTCGATTTTAACAATACAAACGAGCAACTCGGAAAATTCCTGCGCAATCTTTACAAACCCTTTGTTAGAGATACCGAACATATTTATGAAGTGCTTCGCGTTGCGGCAACGTTAAAATCAACAGTAATTCCTGTTATCGATGCCGAAGAAACCTATCTTGGATTAATCAATTTACAAAGTTTGTTATACCACTTCGCAAAAATGAGTTCCATCAGTGAACCCGGCGGAGTGATCATCCTCGAATTAAATCAAAAAACAGATTATGTGCTCAGCGATATCGCCCGCATGGTGGAAAGCAACGACGCCCATATTCTGAGCTTATATTTTAATGTTGATCCGGATACCGGAAAACATGCCGTAACCATTAAGGTTGATACCACTGAAGTGAAACATATCGTAGCTACTTTCGAACGTTACGAATATCAGGTGCGTGCCTATTTCAGAGAAAGTGATCTGGGTGATATCATGAAAGACCGCTACGATTCATTAATGAATTATCTCAATATCTGATATGCACATAGCCATCTACGGTCGCCTGATAAAAAAAGATGCGCTGCCTTATGTGCAACAGATGTTTAATGTGTTGCATGAACGCAATATTCATGTATATATACATGAGTCCTATTTTCCGCATCTGGTGAATAATATCCAATTCAAAAGCGAACCGGTTTTATTCAACGAAAAAAATATGGCCGTCATCGCGCGCATCGATTACATCTTTAGCGTTGGTGGCGATGGCACACTGCTGGATACTATCACCATCGTTCGCGATACAAATATTCCCATTGTCGGAATTAATATCGGTCGATTGGGATTTCTTGCCAATATCGGCAAAGACGAAATTATCTCTTTGATCAACGCACTCGAAACAGATGCCGTTACTCGCGATGTGAGAACACTCGTGCACCTCGACTCCAACAGACCGGATCTCTTTGAAGGTGATGCATTCGCATTGAATGAATTTACCATTCATAAAAAGGATAGCTCTGCCATGATTGTCATACATACTTACATCAATGGCGAATTCCTCATGAGCTATTGGGCCGATGGATTGATCGTTTCAACACCAACCGGTTCTACCGGATATTCATTGAGCTGCGGAGGCCCGATTATTTTCCCGACATCCGAGAATTTTGTGATAACACCGGTTGCTCCGCATAACTTAAATATACGTCCCATTGTAGTAAGCGACAGCTCTGTTATCAGCTTCGAAATTGAAGGTCGCAGCGATCAATTTTTAGTCACCCTCGATAGTCGCTACGAATCTGTTGACGCTTCAGTGCAATTGGCGGTACGCAAAGAAAACTTTACCGTTACCCTCGTGCGACCTCATGAACAGAACTTCCTCGACACACTGCGCAATAAACTTTCGCTTGGTTTAGATCAGCGCAATTGAATTAGATTTTTGGTGTAAGTAATTATGCATTTATCGCGATTTATTATTGCGCATTGTCAATAACATTGCGAAATGAAAAATACTTTCGCGCTCCTCGTTTTCATACAAATAACACTTTCGGGTTTTAGTCAAATTACCAACCCCGATCCATATTGCAGCGGTACATTTGATGGTGGTATCAGCGGCGCCATGATGAAATATATTTCCAAGGTGGAAATTGATGAGGTAAGCTGGCAACATGTTTCCGGTAATGCAAACCCCTCTCCGGGTTATACCTATTTTAATAATATCGAAGCACCGGTTGTGCAGCAGGGAAATACCTATACTTTTACTGTCACCCATTCCGGAATAGCCATTCACTTTGTGACGGTATTTATTGATTTTAATGGAAATAATAATTTTGATGTTACTGAAGGCGAAGCATTTTTTGAAACAGCAAATACCCCTGAATTTGAATTCCCTACTTCACCAACTACATTTTCCATCACCATACCCAATGATGCCCTTAACGGGACAACAAGAATGCGTGTTCAAGTGTTTGAAGATGATGACTATACCTGGAATTTATTCAACAATGAACCTCCGCCATGCACAGCATATGCCGCCGGTCAAATGTTAGATTACGGTGAAACAGAGGATTATGACCTCGTAATTGGAAGTGAAACAATTGCCATTCAACCGGGATCCATTGCCACCGATTTAATTGTTTCACCTAACCCGGCATCTGACTATTGGAGTATTCAATTGGCATCAGATGCCGTATACCATATCGACCTTTACTCCATAAATGTTGAGAAGCTGATTTCCTATACATCAAGCCTACCACTTTCCATTCCCGCAACAGATTTGCCTTCCGGCGCTTATATCCTGCATCTTAGTGATGATAAGGGACGATTTAGTTATGTGCACCTGCTTAAGCACTGAGGGAAGATTTGCCGCAGGGCTCTTTGTATCCCGCAACTGACCTATTGAGCGGACATTTGGCTGCCTTCAGCAGGAAGTACAATATTTCCCGCCTGCAAGCGTTAAAACCATTTGCCCTAACTTTGTGGTTCCGTTCATGCGGTCGTTATTCATATATGTAAGCGTTCTGGCAGTTATTGTTACTGTTCCAAACCGGTCTTCGGCACAGGCTGCTGAAATTGGACTATGGGGCGGACTTACGCATTCTTTTGGCGATATCAATAATTCTACCGAAAGTTTTCAATTCCTGGAACCGGGTGCCGGCGTATTCTTCAGATACAATTTGAACTCCAGAATCGGCTATTATCTCGGTCTCAGCGGCGGCCAAACCCGTGGCTACGACAGCATTTCAAACAATATTTATCAGTTGCGACGCAATCTGAGCTACCGCACAACCATTTATGACGTGTCGGGTAGGGTAGACTTTAACTTTCTCCCCCTGGAGCGCGAAAAGCCTAAATACTGGTTTACGCCCTATGTTTTCATGGGACTTTCTGTGTATTACTTCAATCCGCAAGCCTATTATAACGACGAATGGGTTGATCTTCAGCCACTTGGAACAGAAGGGCAACAGTTTCCGGAGCTCACGGGCAACGACAAATACCAGCGTGTGCAGATCAGTGTACCAATGGGGGGCGGATTTAAATTTGCCCTCAATAAAAATATTACCGCCGGAATCGAATGGAACTGGCACTGGCTGTTTACCGATTATCTGGACGATGTTTCTACCGTTTACGTAGACCCTTCCATTCTGGCAAGTGGCTCAGATGGTGCACTGGCAGTGGCTTTGGCCGATAGAAGCACGGCAATTGACATCATTCCCCTCGGCGAACCCGGGAAACAGCGCGGCGATAGCGAACATCGCGATAAATACCTCTATACCGGCATTTTTCTGTCATATACTATCGTAGACTTAAAATGCGATCCACCCGGTAAATGGGGTGCCAAATTTTGATAACTTTGCAGCCCGTTATGTCCGCAGGTCAACCAGATCCTAACAACATCCCACGTCATATTGCCATTATCATGGATGGTAATGGTCGCTGGGCAAAACTGCGCGATAAGGCGAGGATCTATGGTCACCACGCAGGCGTTGAAGCAGTGCGAAAAGTAGTAGAAGCTTGCACAGAACTGGGTGTTGAGTATTTGACGCTTTATGCTTTCAGCACCGAAAACTGGAAACGCCCGGAGGAAGAGGTGAATGCACTAATGGAACTGCTCGTAAGAACCATACGCCGCGAAACCCCTGAACTCGATAAAAATAATGTGCACATCGGCATGATTGGCGATGGACATTCATTACCTCCTGCTTGCATTGCCGAGCTCGAAGAAGCAAAAAAAATGACTGCCGATAACACGGGCCTGAATCTTATTCTGGCTCTGAGTTATTCCGGAAGATGGGAAATTACCCATGCCGTTCAACAGATCGCTAAAGATCTTGTAAACGGTAATATAAAACCTGAAGAAATTACAGAACAAACCATTGCAGATAAACTCAATACCGCTAATATGCCTGAGCCTGAATTGCTCATACGCACCAGCGGTGAATATCGATTGAGTAACTTTTTGCTATGGCAAACCGCCTATACAGAGTACTACTTTACCGAAACGCTGTGGCCTGATTTTGATAAAGAGGCACTCTTTAATGCTATTATCGATTATCAAAACCGCGAACGCAGGTTCGGAAAAACTACGGAACAAATTCAAGTGAAATGAAAAGAACGCTGCTTAGCCTGTTATTGTGTGGAGTGATGATCGCTACATTGTCCGTTACCGGATGGTCGCAAACACCGGGACTCGACTCTAATAGTGTGGATTATGGTAATCCTAAAAAGTATACCATCGCCGCAACCGAAATTCGCGGGGTTACTTCACCCAATCTCGATCTTAATAGTTTAATCGTACGCACAGGTCTTACTCCCGGATTGCCACTTACTATTCCCGGTGAAGATTTTAGTGTAGCCATTAAAAGCCTTTGGAAAATGCGCCTGTTTTCCGATGTGCAGATATTTGTAGAAAAAACTCTTGGCGATCAGGTATGGCTGACGATTCAGGTAACTGAATTGCCAAAAGTGAGTAAATATGCATTCACCGGCACCACTAAATCGGAAGATGAAGACCTTAGACCGCAATTGGATATCATTAAAAATGTGACACCATTTGCCGATTACACCAAAACGCATATTTACAATACCGTTCGGGAATATTATGCGGAAAAAGGATTTTTAAATGCAGAGATCGATGTTTACGGAAAACCGGATACATCTTTTAGAAATAGCGTGATCGTGTATATCGATGTAGTGAAAAATGCGAAAGTGAAAATCGCAACTATTGATATTCATGGTAATACCGAAATGAGCGATCGCGAAGTGTTGAAGAACATGAAGGAAACACGCGTGCGCACGCAGATCAAGCCATTCTATAACGATCCTGAAAATCCAATTTCCGATGATGTATTATCAGTTAAGGGTGTAGTGAATGTGCTGTCGTCGCTGAGCGTTAGCAATATCATGGATTTTGTTTACGACCGCGCACAAATTCGCATTTTCAATCAGTCGAAATATGATGAAGCAAAAGCGCGTACCGATGCACAAGCTGTAATCACTTACTATAAATCAAAAGGCTATCGCGATGCTCAAATGAAACTGGATTCAGTGTATAATGTAAGCGATAGATCAATTGGATTGTCTTATACCATAGATGAAGGAACTAAATATTATTTCCGCAATATCACATGGAAGGGAAATACGAAATTTACCGATAAACAGCTCGATTCAATTCTAGATATCAGCAAAGGACAAGTATATAATCAGAGTTATCTTGATCAACGCATTTCCTTCGACCTTACCAAGCCGGATATCACGTCTAAATATATGGATGATGGCTATTTATTTTTCCGTATCAATCCTGTGGAAATTTGGGCACAGGACGATAGTATTGACCTTGAAATTCGTATATCAGAAGGACCTCAGGCTATCATCGACAAAATTATTATCAGCGGAAATACAAAAACCAATGAACATGTGATTCGTCGTGAGTTGCGTACTTTACCCGGACAGAAATTTAATCGTTCATTAGTTATTCGTTCACAACGTGAGATCATTGCACTTGGATTATTTGATGCGGAACAAATTGGTATCAACCCGATTCCTCACCCTGAATCAGGAACAGTAGATATTGAATATACCGTTGTAGAAAAACCATCTGATCAATTAGAATTGTCGGCAGGTTATGGCGGACAGGGATATGGTGTTCTCGCATCAGTTGGTATTGTATTAAACAACTGGAGTACCACACAAATGTTTAAAAAGGAAGGATGGAAGCCGGTGCCAATGGGCGATGGTCAGAAATTGTCTTTCCGTGTAAATACAACAGGTCGTTTATACCAAGCATATAATATCGGATTTGTTGAACCTTGGTTCAGAGGTAAAAAACCAAACTCTTTGTCATTCAGTTTAACACGTACGCAGCTTGGATATAATATTCCCGGTTCTACTTACGATTCACTCGAAGGAAAATTCATCGCAAATGGTGCATCTCTCGGATATGGTATTCGCTTGAAATGGCCTGATGATTATTTTACGTTAGTAAGTACTGTGAGCTTCTACAATTACAGCCTTACTGACTATCCTTATTTCATTGCCACGAATGGCGATTACAATAACTTCAGCATTAAAGAAACGCTTGGTCGCAACTCATTAGACGATCAGCAGTTTCCAAAATCAGGAAGCAGCATTTCACTCTCGTTGCAATTTACACCACCGTATTCCGCTTTAAATTCAAAAGATTATGGTGAATTGGGAACGGAGGAAAAATATAAATTCATCGAATACTACAAATGGCGTTTCAATGCCGATTGGTATACACCTGTTGTAGGCAAATTTGTCTTCAGAGCATCTATGAAATTTGGATTCCTAGGATACTATAATAGCGATGTGGGTATTCCGCCATTCGAAAGATTCCAATTGGGTGGTGATGGATTATCAGGAGGTTATACCAACACATTTGTCGGCACAGACATTATTTCCATGCGTGGTTACGAAGTGTTCCCGCAAACCAACAGCAGTTCTGCGCGCACTGAGGCTATCTTCAACAAGTATACCCTTGAATTGCGCTATCCTATCGTAAAATCGCAATCTGCCAATATCTATGCTCTGGCTTTTGCCGAAGGTGGAAACCTTTATGCCGATATCGATAATTATAATCCTTTCGAGATCAAACGCGCGGCCGGACTGGGTGTCAGAGCTTGGTTGCCGATGTTTGGACTCCTCGGTGTAGATTATGGCATAAGGTTTGACGATCTGGTACCGGGAGACCTTGAACAAGCCAGTGGATTCTTCGATTACATCACCCGTAATGGTAAATTCACAGTTGTTCTCGGATTTGAACCGGAATAAAAAAAACGAAAGAACATGAAAAAGCAACTTATCCTCGCTACCATCGTAATGGCGTTTGCCGTTACCGCTCAGGCACAGCGCTTTGCGTATGTGAATACTGACTACATTCTTGATAATATGCCTGAATATAAAAAGGCTCAGGAGCAAATCGATAAACTGACACAGGAATGGCGCGGCGAGGCTGACAAAAAGCAAAAAGAGATCGATGAATTGTATCGCTCCTTCCAAAATGAGCAATACCTGTTAACGGAAGATCAGAAGAAAGCAAAAATTTCTGAGATTGAAACCAAAGAAAAAGCACTGAAAGATTACCAGAAATCGGTTTTCGGCTACGAAGGCTTGCTTTATCAAAAACGTCAGGAACTGGTTAAGCCAATTCAGGATAAAGTGTACGAAGCCATTGAAAAATATGCCCGTGAACGCGGCTATGATTTCATTTTCGATAAATCCAGCAGCACTACCATACTTTGGGCAAATCCCGATAATGATAAGAGCGATGAGATTATCAAGAAATTGGGATACACACCAACAAAAACGAATTAACACATTTATAATCCAACAATCAGTACAACCATATTATGAAGAACAAATTAATGCTCTTATTCGCCATTGCAGTTATGGCGATTTCACAAGCCGACGCACAAAAAATCGGATACCTCAATACCAATGAACTTCTGGTGCAAATGCCGGAAGTGAAAAAGGCTGACTCAGTGCTCAATCAGTATGCCGAAGAAATGCAGAAAATCTATGCTGCTTATGTAATGGAATATCAGCAGAAATTGGCCGACTATCAGAATAACGCTGCTTCTTGGAGCGAAGTTAAACGCGAATCAGTGGAAAAAGATTTAGGTAATCTTCAAATACGCATCAGCGATTTTGAGAAGGAATCAAATGATAAACTGGAAGCGAAGAAAGAAGAACTCTATGGTCCTATCCTTGACAATGTGAAAGCGAAAATCAAATTAGTAGGTGATGAAAATAAATTCACCACCATTCTCGATGGCTCGGCAATGTTATATGTGGGCACCGACGCAGTGGATATTCTGCCATTGGTGAAAAAGAAACTGGGATTGCAATAATCACATCCATAAATTATTGAAAACAGGGCTGTGTCTGATGATGCAGCCCTGTTTGTTTTATAGGCATTGATGCCGTAAATTTGAAATCAAACAACCAGCCATGAAAAGGATACTTACACTCGTATTGGTATTAACCTTCAGTGTTCATGCCTATTCCCAATCGAAAAAAGATCAGGCGCTGGAAAAAGCATTGACCGCTATTGCCATGATGGACTCCGGGTATATTACCGAGAGTATCGATTTGCTGAACGAGGCTATCAAACTCGACCCTGATCGATATGATTATCCTTATGAAGTAGCCTATGCTTATTACCTGATGAAGGATTATAATAAGTCTATAGAAGTACTTGAAAAATTATCTAAACACAAAGATGTTACCGATCAATTATATCAGCTGTTGGGCAATAGCTATGATATCATCGGCGATCCTGATAAAGCATTTGACGCATATGACAGAGGATTGAAAAAATTTCCCAAATCCGGCATACTTTTTCTTGAAAAAGGGAATGTCTATTGGGGACAAAAGAAATATGCCGAAGCACTGCCATTCTATGAAGACGGTATTGCTGCAGACCCGATGTTTTCATCTAACTATTATCGCGCAGCCAGAATTTATTGTGCTACCGACAATCCGTTTTTTGGCATTATGTATGGAGAAATATTCTTGAACCTTGAGCCGAGTACAGAAAGATCGCAGGAAATCAGCGCGTTGTTATTCGATACCTATAAGTCTAATATTCATGTTACAAGTGATACTTCCGCATCGATTGAATTTTGTAGTAATAATCTGGTATTGGATAAAGAATCAATGAAACGCATGAGTGAAGGAATACTGCCATTCTGTATGACTGCAGAAACTACCATGCTCATATATGTCGGATTTTCCAAGGAGATAACACTTGAGTCTGTTTGCAAATTGCGCAGTTCATTTATTGATGCATGGTATCAAATGGGGAATGATAAAAAATATAATATCGAGCTGTTCAAATTCCAAAAGGATCTGGCTGATAAGGGATATTATGATGCTTACAATCACTGGTTGTTTATGAATGGCGATGGAGCGGCATTCGACGAGTGGTATAAAACACATCAAGATGAATTCACCAACTTCGCGAATTACGCTAATCAACATAGGCTGCAATTAAATGATAAGACTAAATTCCTGGTTGCAGATTTTCGATGAACAGGTGATTGCTATTGCAATATCAATTTCCACTACCTTTGCTGCATGTTTCCAATAGGCGTTTTCGATTCCGGTTATGGTGGACTGACGGTATTGCGCTCATTTAAAAAGGCATTGCCGGAATACGATTTCATCTACCTCGGCGATAATGCCCGCACACCCTATGGAAACAGAAGTTTCGAAACGGTATATGAATATACACTCGAATGTGTCAACCACCTGTTTAACATGGGCTGCCGCCTCGTGATTTTGGCATGTAATACCGCTTCTGCAAAAGCATTGCGCACGATTCAACAAAACGATTTACCAAAAATTGATTCCTCCAGAAGAGTGTTGGGCGTCATCAGGCCTACTGCCGAAATAATAGGCAAAATGACACATACCGGTACTGTTGGTGTTTTCGCTACCGCCGGAACTGTGCAATCAGAAAGTTATATCATTGAGATAGCTAAAGCCTGGCCTAAAATTACTGTTGTGCAAGAAGCCTGCCCCATGTGGGTACCTTTGATTGAAAATAATGAGTATAATAAACCGGGTGCCGATTATTTTGTGCAACAACATATGCTGCAATTATTGCAAAAGGCTCCTGAGCTGGATACCATCTTATTGGGATGCACCCATTATCCTTTATTAATTGAAAAAATAAAGCAATTCGCACCACAAGGAACTACTATCATCGCACAAGGTGATATTGTTGCTGAAAGTCTGGTTGATTATTTAAAACGTCATCCGGAAATGGAAAGTCAGTGCAGTAAAAATGGCACTATGCAATTTTATACCACCGACGATACGGCAAATTTTAATGCACATGCTTCTGCATTTTTCGGCAGTGAAGTGCAGTCGACTTTTTTACACCTTTGATTTTACTGCTTCTGCAATCGCGGCTTCCAGAAATGGAATAAATGCCTGTTCATTGGAAGGAATATAAAATCCCTTGGTATGTTGTACTTTTTCAAGTGCATCCTCCAAACGGAATGTCGACTGATCTCCGGCAACAACCAATCCTTTTTCGCCTAATTCTTTTACTAAATATTCTTGTTCCGTCTGCCCCGGAGTAGGAACGAAAATGCACTTTTTGTTGAGCAGGGCAAGGTCCATCAATGTACTATATCCGCCGCGGGAAATAATTACATCGCAACGCAAAATGAGATCATATAATTCTTTGCCCGGTAAATGCGAAATCACCCTGATGTTATCTGTTAATTGCTCATCGCGATGTTCGTCGGAGATGCCTTGAATCAAAATAAATTGATGTGGCAATAATCTACCTTGTGTAACAATTAATCGCTCAAATAAAGTGCGCTGAGGTTCAGGCCCGCTGATAATGGCAAGAATTGTTTTTTCTGCGGCAGGTAATGACAATGGTCTTGAAAACCGGGTTAAAATACCAATGTAATGTGTGCGTTTTAGAACCGGGTATTTATGCGAAAGATCGCCGCTGATATTTGCCCCGCCTGCAACATCGGGGATCCAGATGGTGTTAAATCTTTTGTGCTGCAATTGTAACCATCCATATACAAATGGCTCTGCAATCACAAACGAAGGAATCTTCACCATCATCTGATGTGTGATGATAACTGAATGAATTTTTTTGTGATAAAATCCATAGCGATTGTCGGATATCACCAGGTCTATTTGATGCAGCCTAACAATCTCTTTGGTTGCCCGATGTTCTCTTCTGATGCCACTGAATATTTTACCTAGTTGTCCCAGGATTTTTAATATGAAACTGCCCTTTTCCTGGTAGGCGATGTCGTAAGCAGGCACATCAAGGCATGTCAATTCAGGAAATTCTCTTCGCAACAATGCCAGCGACCTTCCGGTTGAAGCGATAACTACCGTATGGCCCCTGTCAACACACGCTTTGATAATGGGAATACTGCGTGTAGCATGCCCTAAACCCCAGTCGAGTGGTGCTATGAGGATGTTAAGTGGTTTTGGTGCTGACAAGGCAATATTGGTTAAGAAGGCTACGTTTTTACTGACGTATTGCTGAAATCCTTAAATTAGAGCCGCAAAGCTATGAAAAACGGTAAAAAACTCCTCTGGTTGGGCGCGATAACCATCATGCTCATTACCACTTCGGCTACCTGTGAAGGTGGCGGCAAAAAGTGCGATTGCCCTAAATTCAGCCAAATCGGCCCGAATAACAATGATGCCGTGGCGAGTCAGGCGGCAGCAAATACTTTAGACTGAGTATAAATTCGGCCCTTAACGAACTGTCTTCGAGCAGTAATGTTTATCATTGCATATAAAGAAGACAACTATGTTAACCAAAAAAGTAGAAGCGGCACTTAATAAACAAGTGGAAATGGAAGGCTATGCCTCCAATTACTATTTATCGGCAGCATCTTGGTGCGATTCGAAAGGATTGCAGGGAGCTGCAGGCTTTCTTTATGGTCATGCTGATGAAGAACGCATGCATATGATGAAACTCTTTCATTATATCAACGACGCGGGCGGACATGCCGAAGCGCCAAATGTGAAGCAGCCACCTCTGAAATTTAAGAACCTCAAGGAACTGTTTACCTTGGTGTTTAAACATGAGGTTGAAGTAACTAAGGCCATAAACAACCTTGTAGACCTTTGTATGGGAGAAAAAGATCATTCTTCCTACAATTTTCTGCAATGGTATGTAGCTGAACAACATGAAGAAGAAAAACTCTTCCGTACCGTGCTCGAAAAAATTGAATTGCTGGGTCCTGATGATACCAGAGGTTTATATTGGATCGACCGCGAACTGGCTGCATTAACTGCCGCTCCTAGCGCAGAATAATTGCAATCACACATCATTAAAGGGCATTTCTGCACCATTCGATTAGCAGAGATGCCCTTAATCATGTACTTTTGTCAACATGAACACAACTACGGTGAATTACCTCAATATCGCACTTATGCTGCTTTCAGCTATCGTGGCGTTTATAATTCCCTTCGAATTGTTTTTGTTTAGTTATGCCGTTCTCGGACCCCTCCACTATCTGACTGAAATCGGCTGGCTGCATAAGCGCAAATATTTCAGCCCGAAGAAAAATGATTATATACCACTGGTGATAATAACCTTGCTCATAGCCATCCCTGCCATCATCTCGTACATGTTTGTGCACAACGGCGAAAGAACTTCCACCGGGCAATTAAGACTCACTGAAGGCCAACATAATTTTATTGCTTTCTTTCAGGATCAGAATACCGCAACAGCTTTGATGTTTTTGGCATTTTCTATCTCGCTGATATTTATTTTAATTCGCAACAATACGCATAGAACAATTGCTGTTGGATTGCTGGCAATAATCGGCTTCCTTATTAGAAGTAATCATTTTGTTGATGTGTTATTCGCTATGTTTCTGCCTACGCTTATTCATGTTTTTTTGTTCACCGGAGCATTTATTTTGGTTGGCGCACTGAAAAGCAAAAGCACGTCCGGATATTTATCCATACTTGTATTCCTTGGATGTTCACTCAGCTTTTTTCTAATTATGCCTGATGGTGGAGGATATCATATCAGCGATTACGCTAAAGGTTCTTATGATGTATCATTCTTTGGATTGAATCACCAGTTGTTCAGCAGCTTTCTGCATGAAAGCAATCCCACCAATGATATGATCTATAATTCGTCAACAGGCATTCTTATTACCAGATTTATAGCCTATGCCTATACTTATCATTATTTAAACTGGTTCAGCAAAACATCGGTGATCAAATGGCACGATGTGCCTAAAGGATGGCTGGTGACTATTGGTGTGTTGTGGGTAAGTGCCGTTACATTGTATTATATCAATTATGAAACCGGCTTGATGTGTTTGTATTTTTTAAGCTTTCTGCATGTGGTGCTTGAATTTCCGCTCAACTTCCAGTCATTTAAACAGATTGGTGAGCAAGTAAGATTGCGGCTTTCCGGTAAATCCGCTGCAACGTAATATTTAATTCAGATTTAAATAATTGACTAAATCGCAATAAAACAAAACCGCCCGACATGTTTCAGATGCCCGGGCGGTTTTATTTTAAAATTATGTTCAATTTATGATAGGGTGCCTTCGCAATAGTGCTTAAGTAGTTTCAGCGCAATTTCCATATCCTTTCCCATCATTTTTGGCAGCATTCGACCGAGTATTTTCGCAAATCCGCCTCGCTTGGTTTTTCCGCGAACAGTCCATTTGACTGAATATTGTTGGTCTTTTATTTCTTCAAGACTGAAATCAAAATCCATTTTGAAAAGACCCTTGTTGAAGGCGGTGGCAACAGTTATGTTTTTGTATGGTTCCGTTGCAATAATCTCCATTTTACCCGCTCCCATCTTTTTGCCTTTCCACTCCATAAAACTGTTCACACCTGCTGAAGGATTGCTGCAAGTGATTGTAATAGCAGGATCTCTGTCCGGACTCCACTGACTCCATTTCGACCAGGTTTGCAAATCATCGATGGTATTGAAGATATGTTTTTTGTCGCCACTGATCACAATAGATTTCGAAAATTTATAGCTGCGCGGAACAAATAATCCGGCAATGATCAACAACGCGAAAATTCCTGCAATGACTAATAAAATTGTTCCTATCATAACTCGCCGCTATCCGAAATATTGAATAATTATATATTAATTAAAAGCGATATCCCAAACAAATACCAAACACGCGCGCACCTAAAAACAATCCGCTTAAATCCGCATCTACAACGCCCAATCCTGTAGTTCCATTATCAGTAACAGTGGCATCGATATTCCAACCCGGAATTGGCACCGATTCAATATCGTTTTCGAGTTTGATTTTATCTTCAGGTGTGATAGGCCTGTCGTCATCGCCGTGTGATTTACCTGTTTGATATCCAATGAAAGGACCTAGTATCCACCAATCCAATGTCATGCTGTTTCCTATTTTCCATTGCACACCCACCATTTCGCCAACACCAACACCATTAAATGTAGTTTCAACATCCGGATGGTGTTCGCCATCGCTTAAATTAAAGGTGTAAATCTGACGATGTGTCATATGTGTATAGCGTATAAATGAAGCACCATATACACCAAATGGAGCTCCTTTTACTTCACTGTAAAAGCGATACTCCGGTGTGATGCTGAAAGTATTTAACTGTGTACTGTTAATAGCGGTGATCGCCTGATCATTCCCTTCAAAAATATTAACGAGTGCGTTTTTGAAAGGCAGGTCCATATTAGGCGCAAAACTGATAGACATGCCAACCGATTGTTTTACATTTAATACATGCTCGTACTGGAGTGTATAATTCCCGAATACAGCACCGGAAAGATTAAATTTGATGATATCCGGTTTGTCGAGATTGTTGGGAATGGTATTTGTTGTTTGTGCATGTAACATCATGCCGCTCGCTACGAAGAGCATTGTTGCGAAGAATTTACGTATGTGCATAGGAGTGAGTTTTATAGTTAAATAATTATCAATTTGAAAAAAGCAAGTTAGTTCATTCCTTAAAGATAGTCATTTGCCCATGGGAAAGTAATAACTAAAATGCGTGATTATTTTAATTTATTTTTCAGATGTTGCCCGGTATAGCTTTCCTTAACTGTTACTATTCCTTCCGGAGCCCCCTGATAAAGTAGGTATCCACCTTTGTCGCCGCCTTCAGGACCGAGGTCTATCATATAATCGGCGCATTTTATCACCTCGAGATTATGCTCAATAACCAAGACACTATGTCCGCACTCGATCAGTGCATTAAAGGCATCCATTAATTTATTGATGTCGTGGAAATGCAGACCGGTTGTCGGCTCATCGAAAATAAATAGGATATGCTCCTTGCTTTTCCCTTTACCGAGGAAACTGGCAAGTTTTACCCTCTGCGCTTCGCCACCGGATAAAGTGCTGCTGCTCTGTCCGAGTTTTACATAACCTAAACCCACATCGGCAAGCGGCTGTAGTTTGGCGACAATATCTTTTTCGTCTTGCAAGAAATGTATAGCTTCCTCTACACTTAATCCTAGTAATTCAGAGATATTTTTGTTTTTATATTGTACCTCCAGAATTTCTTCCTTAAAGCGCTTGCCGTTACAATCTTCACATACCAAATGCACATCAGCGAGGAATTGCATTTCAACAATAATCTCTCCTTCCCCCTTACACATTTCGCATCTTCCACCGTCGACATTGAAACTGAAAAATCCGGATTTGTACCCGCGCATTTTTGCAAGAGGCTGGCGCGCATATAAATCGCGAATCTCATCATAGGCTTTTACATAAGTAACCGGATTGGAGCGTGATGATTTTCCTATAGGATCCTGATCAACCAATTCAACTTGTGTGATTGCGCTCACATCGCCTTCAATCACTCTCGAAATAAATGCTGTGTCACTCGCATCATCGAGCATCTTCATCAATTCGGGATATAAAATATGTTTGATCAATGTAGTTTTACCCGAACCGCTAACACCTGAAACTGCAACTAAATTCTGCAATGGAATAGTAACATCAATTTGTTTCAGGTTGTGCATGGACGCCTGACGAATGCGCAATTTCTTAAAACTCTTTCTGCGTGTTCGAGGTAGCGGAATTTGCATGGTTGACGACAAATAATTTCCTGTCAGGCTTTCTTTATCGGCCAATATCTCTTCCAGATTTCCTTCGCTCACAACTTTGCCGCCATGAATGCCTGCAGCAGGTCCAATGTCAATAATATGATCCGCATTGCGAATTACATCTTCTTCGTGTTCAACAACAACCACCGTGTTGCCGAGATTGCGCAAGCGTTTTAAAACGGTTACCAATCGCTCAGTATCGCGTGGATGTAGCCCGACACTTGGTTCATCGAGAATGTATAGTGATGACGTTAAATTACTGCCGAGCGTTCTGGTGAGATTGATGCGTTGTGTTTCGCCACCGCTCAATGTGTTGCTTCTTCTGTTAAGTGTGAGGTATCCGAGTCCGAGGTCTAACATATAAACTATCCGGTTTCGAATTTCCAACAGAATGCGTGAGGCAACTTTTGTTTCGTATGCATTTAATGTGATGTCATTAATAAATACAGCCAGATCTTCTACTTGCATGTCTACAAGTTTTGTGATCGACATATTATTAATTAATACATAATCTGCATCGGGACGAATTCTTGAACCATTGCATTCAGGACATGTTGTTTTTCCGCGATAGCGTGCAAGCATTACGCGATATTGAATCTTGTATGCATTTTCTTCCAACATTTTGAAGAATCGATCGAGTCCCCAGAAATGTTCATTGCCTGTCCACAGTAATTGATATTGCGCTTTTGTTAATTGCGAAATGGGTTTGTGTATGGGGAAGTCGAATTTCTTTGCAGCTTTCAACAAGTCGTCGAGCCAGGTGCGCATTTTCTCGCCTTTCCAACACGCAACAGCTCCCTGATATACCGATAGATTTTTATCAGGAATAACCAAGTCATGATCAATGCCGATAACAGTGCCAAATCCTTCACAACGCTTGCAGGCACCATAGGGATTATTCTGATTGAAAAAATGTGGTGAAGGCACTTCAAACTGCATGCCGTCGGCTTCGAAATTATTGCTGAAACTGCGCTCTTCAATTCCTTCAGCTACCACATGACAGGCGCCATGTCCTTCCGAAAAAGCAATATCAACGGAATCGGCAATGCGTTGACGAGTCTCCTCATTCACTTCCGGAACATTTGAACCTTCAGCGCGCTCTTTAGCCAACACTACGCGATCTATCAGCAGATGCACGGGTGTTTTCGGTGCGATCAGCTTTGGATCTTCGAGTATATCCTCAATTTTTACAATGCTTCCGTTGGCATAAAAGCGCGTGAAACCTTTTTGCTGTAATACTCTGGCCTGATCGTTGAGCGGTCGGTCTTTGTCTACATGCAATTTGACTAAAAGGTATATCCTACTGTTTTCTGGAAGGGAGCAGATATAATCTACCACATCATTTACTTCGTCCTTTTTCACCTCTCGCCCTGAAATTGGGCTATAGGTGCGTCCTACGCGCGCATACAGTAGGCGCATGTAGTCGTAAATCTCCGTCAGGGTGCCGACGGTACTTCTGGTGGTGCGTGTAGTAACCTTCTGATCCAGGGCGATCGCGGGGGCAATTCCCTTGATATAATCTACATCCGGCTTGTCCAGGCGATTGAGGAATTGTCTGGCATAGGCGCTCAAACTCTCTACGTACCGGCGTTGGCCTTCTGCATAGAGGGTATCGAAGGTAAGGCTTGACTTGCCCGATCCGCTCACACCGGTTACCACCACCAGGCGGTTCCTGGGTATGGCAACATCGATGTTTTTGAGGTTGTGCTCGCGGGCGCCTTTTATAAATATTGCGTCAATATGACCGTTTGGATAGCTTTTTTTCGTTTTCAAACCCCTTTTCTTGAAACTTTTTTAATAAAATATCGTAAATCTTAACCAATTCCCTTTGAAAATATCAAATGAAGTGTATATTTGTTGTGCAAATCTCACCAAAATTAGCTGCCTATAAGGTTAAATCTACGCGAAAAGAATAGTTTATTCATTTAACGCACAACCTTTTAGTATGCAGTCCAGAACCCTTTCTGATGACAAGCTGGTCGAATTGTACCTGACCGGCGAAGAATCTGCCCTCGGTGAACTCCTCAACCGTCACAAAGATAGGATATACACGTACATCTATCTTTTTGTTCGCGACACACACACTGCTGAAGACCTCCTCCAGGAAACCTTCATCAAGGTGATTGACAAGCTACGGTCCGGAAAGTATCAGGAACAGAACAAATTTTTGCCATGGATATCTCGCGTGGCGTATAACCTTTGCATAGACTACTATCGACGTGAAAAGCGCATGCCCAAAGTGGTTACCCGCGATGGCTTCGATATTTTCAGTGTGCTGAAGTTCTCAGAACCCGGCGCAGAAGGCAAAGTGATGGAATCGGAATTCAGCAGCCGCGTCCGCAAATTGCTTGAATACCTGCCTGAGGAACAGCGCGAAGTGGTGGTTTTGCGCCATTATATGGACATGAACTTCCGCGAAATTGCCGAAATGACGGGGGTAAACATCAATACAGCCTTGGGACGTATGCGCTATGCACTCATCAACCTGAG
Organism: Chitinophagales bacterium; assembly: GCA_019694895.1. Classification (GTDB taxonomy): domain Bacteria; phylum Bacteroidota; class Bacteroidia; order Chitinophagales; family BACL12; genus UBA7236. The sequence goes on along the minus strand of JAIBBA010000004.1, from coordinate 609 downwards.
AAAACTGATGGAAACGAAAAATATTAGCATTTGATATACTAACGCAATCTGCATGAACGTTTTAGGTCTGTTCTTTTATGGTTAAACCTAAAACAAATTGCATGATTAAAACCATTACACAAGACAATCTCATTCGATTTATCTATCGCGAAACAACAGCAGAGGAAGCCAGCCTCATTGAAGAGGCGCTGCGCAGCGACTTCGATCTGAAGGAACTGTATGAGCAAATGCTCGAAAGCAAGGCTGAACTCGATAAGGTCCGACTGCAACCTTCGCAAAAAGTGATCGATAACATCATGAACTACAGCAAGAACTCCGCTCACATGGAGCACCTGCTGTAAAAGAGATGAAAAAACCCCGATCTGACCAGATCGGGGTTTTTACTTTATTTATATTTTCACTCACCACCCGCCTATCGGCGAGGCAAGCTCACCCACCCGCCTATCGGCGAGGCAAGCTCACCCACCCGCCTATCGGCGAGGCAAGCTCACCCACCCGCCTATCGGCGAGGCAAGCTCACCCACCCGCCTATCGGCGAGGCAAGCTCACCCACTCACCCACTCTCTCCTCTCTCCTTTCTCCTTTCTCCTTTCTATTAATGTGAATTGC